>NZ_CP194337.1:0-308238 GCF_051903265.1 Curtobacterium sp. SP.BCo | reverse complement strand
CGCCGGTCACGACCTCGACGACCTGCGCCGCGTCTACGTCACGCACGGGCACGTCGACCACGTCGGCGGGATCCCGGGGATCCTCGAACGGCACCCGCACGTCGAGGTCCTGGCGCACGCCGACGAACTCGACAACGTGCGCGGACCGGCCCGGCAGCAGGTCACCCCGGCGGAGATCGGCGGGCGGCTGGCGTCCCCGCGGGTGCTGCGGTGGCTTGCCCGGGCGATCCGCTCCGACGCGCTCCGGCCCACCACGGTGCCGTCGGCGCGGGCGTTCACGGCGGCCGACTTCGACGGGCGGGCCATCGCACCGCTGCCCGCGGCCGGGCACACCGACGGGTCGACCGCCTACCTGCTGCCCGCGGCGAACGCGATCGTCACGGGTGACGCGGTGGTGAGTCGGCACGACACGCAGCCGGGGTCGTGGTCGCCGCGGCCCAGGATGATCACGCCGTTCTTCACGGCGGAGCCGTCGCGAGCCCTCGAGTCCGCTCGTGCGTTGCCGATCCCGGAGATCCTGCTGCCCGGGCACGGGCCGGCGGTGCACCGGGTCGGGTCGGCCTGGCTGCCGATCGGCGCCTGACGGGAGCGGAACGGCCCGAGTCTCGGCTCCACGGACAGTTCTCGCCCGTCGCCGCGCGAGAACTGTCCGCCAGCCCGAGTCTCGCCGAGCCGCACCCGCCCAGCCGCACCCGCCCGGCCGGCCGCTCCCGCCGGCCGGGCGCCGGCCGGCCGCACCCCGATCGGGGGTGGAACGGATCGTTCACCCGCCGGAAACCTGAGGGCCCCTGCAGGTCGGTAGCGTGCGAGCATGCACAGATCCGTCGGGCGCACTCTGCTGTGCGCCACCGCTGCCGCCGCGCTCGTCGCCGCACCACTCGTCTCCGTCTCCACCGCCAGCGCGAACCCCGCCGACACCGGCCTCGTCATCGAGGAGGCCTACCTCAAGGGCGGCAGCGCGAACCAGCCGTTCACGAACAAGTTCGTCGAGCTCGGCAACCCCACCGACACCCCCGTCAGCGTCGACGGTTGGTCGGTCCAGTACCGCGCGGCGACCGGCACCGGCGCCCCCGCGGTCGGGAAGCTCACCGGCTCCGTCCCCGCGCACGGCACCTACCTCGTGCAGATGGGGTCGAACGGCTCGAACGGCCAGGCGCTCCCCGAGCCCGACGCCGTCACCGGTCTGAACCCGTCCGGCTCCACGGGCACCCTCGTGCTCGCCGACCAGGCCACCGCGCTGACGCTGCCCGCGGGCGCCGTCGCCACGGGCACCCCGGGCGTCGTCGACCTGCTCGGGTACGGCACCTCGAACACGTTCGAGACGGCGGTCGCCCCGGCCGGCACGGCGAACTCGGTCCCGGACGCACTGACCCGCCAGGGCACGACGGACACCGACTCGAACGCCGCGGACTTCACGGTCACGTCGACGATCACGCCGGAGAACGCCGCGGGGGAGACCACGCAGCCGACGGACCCCACGGACCCGACGGACCCCACCGACCCGACCGACCCCGGGACGCCGGCCGAACAGATCACCATCGCGCAGCTGCAGGGCACCGGCGAGGCCTCCCCGTACGTCGGCACGACCGTCCGCACCGACGGCGTCGTCACGGCCGTCTACGCCACGGGCGGCTTCAACGGCTACACGATCCAGACCGCCGGCACCGGCGGGGCGCTCGACCTGGCGACGCACACCGCGTCCGACGCCGTGTTCGTCTACTCCGCGTCCACCGCTGGTTCGGTCCGCGTCGGCGACGTCGTCCGGCTCACCGGCACCGTGTCCGAGTTCAACGGCCTGACCGAGCTGACGGTCCCGTCGGCGACGGGCCTCGAGCAGCTGCCGAAGGACGGCGTCGTCCAGCCCGTCCCGGCCACGATCACCTTCCCGCGGACCGACGCACAGCGCGAGTCGCTCGAGAGCATGCTCGTCGCGCCGCAGGGCGACTACACCGTCGCCGACAACTACACGACGAACCAGTACGGCGAGGTCGTGCTGGCGAGCGGCACGCAACGTCTGCTCCAGCCCACCGAGGTCGCCCGTCCGGGCAGCGCGGAAGCCGCCGCGGTCACCGCGGACAACGCCGCGCGCACGGTCGTCCTCGACGACGGGGCGAGCACGAACTTCCTCAGTGCCGCGAACCAGTCGATCCCGGTGTCCTGGCTCACCCAGGGCCCGGTGACCGTCGGCGCCGCCGCGACCTTCCGGAAGCCGGTCGTCCTCGACTACCGGAACGACGCCTGGAAGTTCCAGCCCACCTCGCCCATCACGGGCGCGACCCCGGCGGCCGACCTGCCGACGGCGTTCTCGGACGTGCGGACCACCGCCCCGGAGAACGTCGGCGGCGACGTCCGGCTGGCCGGGTTCAACGTCCTGAACTACTTCCCGACCACCGGCGACCAGCTCACCGGGTGCACGTACTACACGGACCGTGACGGCGACCCCGTGACGGTGCGCGGCGGCTGCGACGCCCGGGGTGCGGCGAACGCCGACGACCTCGCCCGGCAGCAGGTGAAGATCGTGAAGGCGATCAACGGCCTCGGCGCCGACGTCGTCTCCCTCGAGGAGATCGAGAACTCCGCGCGCTTCGGCAAGGACCGCGACGCAGCCGTGGCCACCCTCGTCGCAGCGCTCAACCAGGCGACCGGCAAGGACACCTGGGCGTACGCGAAGTCCCCGGCGAAGACGCCTGCGAGCGAGGACGTCATCCGCCTCGCGCTCATCTACAAGAAGGACCGCGTCCAGCCCGTCGGGGGATCGACCATCCTCGACTCCACCGCGTTCGCCAACGCCCGGCAGCCGCTCGCCCAGGCGTTCGCGCCGGTCGTCACGAAGCCCGGCAAGGGAAAGGGCCCGCAGAAGCCGGAGAAGCCGAAGCAGCAGGACACGTTCCTCGTCATCGCGAACCACTTCAAGTCGAAGGGCTCCGGCGAGGGCGTCGACGCCGACCAGGGCGACGGCCAGGGTGCCTCGAACCACTCGCGCGTCGAGCAGGCGAAGGCACTCGTGTCGTTCTCGACCGCGCAGCAGCGGCAGGCCGGCACCGACAAGGTGTTCATGCTCGGTGACTTCAACGCCTACAGCCAGGAGGACCCGGTCAAGGTCCTCGACGACGCCGGCTACACGGACCTCGGGCCGACCGAGGACGCCACCGAGTGGTCGTACGTGTTCAGCGGGCTGAGCGGCTCGCTCGACCACGTGTTCGCCTCCAAGGCGGCGCTCCGGACCGTCACCGGCGTGGACATCTGGAACATCAACTCGGTCGAGTCCGTCGGCCTGGAGTACAGCCGCTACGACTACAACGTCACGGACCTGTACCGCGACGACGTGTACCGCGCCAGCGACCACGACCCGATCCTGGTCGGCATCGACCTGCCCGGCGTCGGCGACCCCGGGCACGGGGATCCCGGCCACGGCGGTCCCGGCCACGGCGGCCATCCGGTGGCGGACGCGCTCGCTGCGCTCGCCGCGCTGATCGCCTGGTTGCGGAGCCTGTTCGGCTGACGGACGTCGCCGTGACGGACGGGAGGCGCGGTGCGGGCTCGCACCGCGCCTCCCGTCCGTCACCGTGCGCGGAACGGTCCGCACGTGCCGCCGTTCGACAACGCGACCCGTGTCGGGTAGGCTCTCACCTTGGTCTGCGCGCTCTGTGCGCCGGACAGTCAGATGAGCCCTCCACCGGGCCGTTCACACGGGTTCTCCTGCGTGAACACCCACCGGAGCGGGATTCACGGACTCCTCACCTCGACACGAAAGCAGCACCACTGTGACTCGTACGTTCTCCCCGAAGCCGGCAGACGTCCAGCACGACTGGATCGTCATCGACGCGACCGACGTCGTCCTCGGCCGTCTCGCCACCCACGCCGCCGCGCTCCTGCGTGGCAAGCACAAGGCCACCTTCGCCCAGCACATGGACATGGGTGACTACGTCATCATCGTGAACGCCGACAAGGTCGCCCTGACCGGTTCGAAGCTCGCGAAGAAGGTCTACTACCGTCACTCGGGCTACCCGGGCGGCCTCACGGCGACCTCGTACCCGGAGATGCTCGAGAAGCACCCGACCCGCGCCGTCGAGAAGGCGATCCGCGGCATGCTGCCGAAGAACACCCTCGGTCGCGAGCAGCTCAAGAAGCTGAAGGTCTACGCCGGCGCGGAGCACCCGCACTCGGCGCAGCAGCCCAAGGCGTACACCTTCGACCAGGTCGCACAGTAGTTCCGGCCACGACGACTTCCAAGGACTAGGTAAAACTCATGGCTCAGATCGCTGACTCCCTCGACCAGACCCCGGAGAGCTTCACCACGGAGAGCGCACCCGCCGCTGCCGAGGCCGCTCCCCGTCAGATCCTCAACGTCTCCGGCGGTGCCGTCGGGCGCCGCAAGGAGGCCATCGCGCGTGTCCGTCTCGTGCCGGGCTCCGGCTCGTTCACGGTCAACGGCCGCACGCTCGAGGACTACTTCCCGAACAAGCTGCACCAGCAGCTCATCAACGACCCGTTCAAGGTGCTCGAGCTCCTCGGCGCCTACGACGTCGTCGCCCGCATCACCGGTGGTGGCCCCTCGGGTCAGGCCGGCGCGCTCCGCCTCGCCATCGCTCGTTCGCTGAACGAGATCGACCGCGAGAACAACCGCGCCACCCTGAAGAAGGCCGGCTTCCTCACCCGCGACGCCCGCGTCATCGAGCGCAAGAAGGCCGGTCTCAAGAAGGCCCGCAAGGCTTCGCAGTTCTCGAAGCGCTAGTCGTCACCGGCTGAAGATCGCCATGCCGCGTCTGTTCGGTACCGACGGGGTTCGTGGTCTCGCCAACGGCGAGCTGACGGCCGCGCTCGCACTGGGTCTTGCCCAGGCGAGCGCGGCCGTCCTCACACACGGACACCACGCGGACGCCCGTCGGGCGTCCGGTCGACCGCGCCCCCGCGCGGTCCTGGCGCGTGACCCACGCGTCTCCGGCGAGTTCCTCGGAGCCGCGGTCGCGGCCGGGCTCGCCTCCGCAGGCGTCGACGTCCTCGACGCCGGGGTCATCCCCACCCCTGCTGCGGCGTTCCTCGTCGCGGACATCGACGCCGACTTCGGCGTGATGATCTCCGCGTCGCACAACCCCGCTCCCGACAACGGGATCAAGTTCTTCGCCACGGGCGGCCGCAAGCTCCCCGACGAGGTCGAGGACCGCATCGAAGCGGCCATGCACGACCACTCGGCTCCGACCCCCACGGGCGTCGACGTCGGCCGGATCACCCGGTTCGCCGACGCCGAGGACCGCTACGTCGTCCACCTGCTCGGCACGCTGCCGAACCGGCTCGACGGCCTGCACGTCGTGCTCGACTGCGCGAACGGTGCGGCCGCGGGCGTCTCGCCCGAGGTGTTCGTGAACGCCGGCGCGAAGGTCACGCTGATCGGCGCCGACCCGGACGGCATGAACATCAACGACGGTGTCGGGTCCACCCACATCGACAACCTCGCCCGTGCGGTGCTCGCGCACGGCGCGGACGTCGGCATCGCGCACGACGGCGACGCGGACCGCTGCCTCGCGGTGGACGCCGCCGGCAACGCGATCGACGGCGACCAGATCATGGCGATCCTCGCGCTCGCACTCAAGGAGCGCGGACACCTCGTGTCGGACACGCTCGTCGCGACCGTCATGTCGAACCTCGGGCTGATCCGGGCGATGGCGGACAACGGCATCACGGTGGAGCAGACCGCAGTGGGCGATCGGTACGTGCTCGAGCGGATGACCGAGGGCGGGTTCTCGCTCGGTGGCGAGCAGTCCGGCCACGTCATCTTCAACGAGTTCGCGACCACGGGCGACGGCATCCTGACGGGGCTGCACCTCGTCGCCGAGATGGCCAGGACGGGCAAGTCGCTGCAGGAGCTCGCGTCGTGCATGACCGTGTTCCCGCAGGTCCTGCTCAACGTCCGCGGTGTGGACCGGACCGGGCTCGCGGACCAGGGCGTGCAGGACGCGGTCACCGCTGCGTCCGCCGAGCTCGGCGACACCGGACGGGTGCTGCTGCGGCCGTCGGGCACCGAGCCGGTCGTCCGTGTGATGGTCGAGGCGGCCTCGCAGGCCGATGCCGAGCGGATCGCCGGCGAGCTCGCCGACGTCGTCCGCGACCGCCTGACGCTCGACGCCGCGTAGGGCGGTCGGCGTCCCGCTGCGCCGGCGCCCGGCGCGCCCCGCTGCGCCGTACCCTTCGCGCCCCGCAATGAACATCGCGCCCCGTTGCAACGGGGCGCGATGTTCATTCGGGGGCGCAACGCGGCGCCCCTGCAAGCGGAGGCGCCGCCCCGCCGCGCCCCGCCCTCAGATCTTGCGGAGCAGGACGCTCGACACCTTGTGGTCCGCCGCCTTCTTCAGCACGAGGGTCGCCCGGGAGCGCGTCGGCAGCACGTTCTCGACCAGGTTCGGCTCGTTGATCGCCCGCCACACCTGCGTCGCGGTGTCGATCGCGTCCGCGCGCGACAGCGACGCGAACCGGTGGAAGAACGAGTCCGGGCTGGCGAACGCCTCTTCCTGCAGGGCGAGGAACCGGTCCACGTACCAGGCCTCGATGTCCTTCGTCTTCGCGTCGACGTAGATCGTGAAGTCGAACAGGTCGCTCAGCGCGAGGCGCCCGTGCACCGGCGGCGCGAGCACGTTCAGCCCCTCGACGATGAGGATGTCCGGCTGCCGCACGACGATCTCGGCGTCCGGCACGATGTCGTAGACGAGGTGCGAGTAGTACGGCGCCCGCACCTCGGTGGCACCGCTCTTCACCTGGCTGACGAACCGGAGCAGGGACCGACGGTCGTACGACTCCGGGAAGCCCTTCCGGTCCATGATCCCGCGCCGTTCGAGCTCGGCGTTCGGGTACAGGAAGCCGTCGGTCGTGACGAGCTCGACCCGCGGGGTGTCCGGCCAACGCTTGGTGAGCTCACGCAGCAGGCGCGCGACCGTGGACTTGCCGACCGCGACCGACCCGGCGACACCGATCACGAACGGGGTGCGTCCGGCCCGGTCGCCCAGGAAGGCCGAGGTCGACGCGTGCAGGTTCCGCGCGCCCGCCGCGTACAGCGTCAGCAGGCGGGAGAGCGGCAGGTAGACCTCCTGCACCTCCTGCATGTCCAGGCGGTCGCCGAGCCCGCGCAGCTGCACGATCTCGGTCTCGGTCAGGGAGAGGTGCTCCCGCGGTGCGAGCTGCGACCACTCGCGCCGCGGGATCTCCACGAAGGGGGTCGGGTGCGCGACGGTGGCTTCCGTGATCGGCATGGGGACGAGCGTACAGACGGGAGGCGCGGTGCAGGTGAGCGGACCGGATGCGGCGATCCGCGCCTCCAGTCCGACCACCGCGGCACGCTGGCACCGCAGCCCGCGGGATCAGGCGGGGAGGGCCGCCTCGATGGCGGCGACGACCTCGGGGGCGTCCGGCTTCGTGGTGGGGCGGAAGCGCGTGACGGTGCCGTCGGGGGCGACGAGGAACTTCTCGAAGTTCCACGCGACCCGGCCGGCCTTGCCGGTCGCGTCGGGGGTCTCCTTGAGGGCCTGGTAGAGCGGGTGGGCGCTCTTGCCGTTCACCTTGACCTTCTCGGACATCGGGAAGGTGACGCCCCAGGTGGTGGAGCAGTACTCGTCGATCGCCTCGGACGTGCCGAGCTCCTGCAGGAACTGGTTGCTCGGGAACCCGAGGACGGTGAACCCGCGCGGGCCGTACTGCTTCTGGAGCGCCTCGAGCTGCTCGTACTGCGGAGCGAGGCCGCACCGCGACGCGACGTTCACGACCAGCACCGCCTTGTCCGCGTACGCGCCGAACGTGGTCTCCTCGCCGTGGAGTGTCGTGATCGCGATGTCGTCGAACCGTCCCATGTCCCAAACGTTATCCCCAGCCCTGCTGCTTCGCAGGGTGGGTGTCCAGGCAGACCGTAGGATCGATGCCATGTGTGGAATCGTCGGCTACGTCGGCAGCAACAGCAGCCAGGACGTGCTCCTCGGTGGTCTCCGTCGACTCGAGTACCGCGGCTACGACTCGGCGGGCATCGCCGTCGTGGACGGGTCGCACGACCTCGCCTCGGCGAAGAAGGCGGGCAAGCTCCAGGCTCTCGTGGACGAGCTCGAGTCGCACCCGATCGCCGACGGCGGCACCGGGATCGGGCACACCCGCTGGGCGACCCACGGCGGGCCGACCGACGGCAACGCACACCCGCACCTCGCGGACGGCGGCAAGCTCGCCCTCATCCACAACGGCATCATCGAGAACTTCTCCGAGCTCCGCGCCGAGCTGCAGGCCGAGGGGGTCGAGTTCCACAGCGAGACCGACTCCGAGGTCGCCGCGCACCTCGTCGCGCGCTCGTTCCGTGCGACCGGTGACCTGACGGCCGCCATGCAGCAGGCCGTGCAGCGGCTGGAGGGCGCCTTCACGCTCCTCGTCGTGCACGCCGACCAGCCGGGCGTCGTCGTGGGTGCCCGTCGCAACTCCCCGCTCGTGGTCGGCCTCGGCGACGGCGAGAACTTCATGGGCTCCGACGTCGCGGCCTTCGTCGCGTACACGCAGCGCGCCCTCGCGATCGGACAGGACGAGATCGCCACGATCCGTCCCGACGGCGTCGACGTCATCCACTTCGACGGCTCCCCGGCGACGCCGAGCGAGTTCGAGGTGAACTGGGACGCCTCCGCCGCCGACAAGGGCGGCTGGAGCTCCTTCATGGCGAAGGAGATCAGCGAGGAGCCCGAGGCCGTCGCGAAGACGATCCTCGGCCGCGTGCACGACGGCGCCGTCACACTGACCGACCTCGACCCGATCGCCGAGCGGCTCGCCACCGTCGACCGCGTCATCGTCATCGCCTGCGGGACCGCCGCCTACGCCGGCATCCTCGGCAAGTACGCCATCGAGCAGTGGGCCCGCGTCCCGGTGGAGGTCGAGCTCGCACACGAGTTCCGCTACCGCGACCCGGTGCTCGACGACCGCACGCTCGTGGTGTCGATCAGCCAGTCCGGCGAGACGATGGACACGCTCATGGCGGTCAAGTACGCACGGGAGCAGGGCGCCCAGGTCCTGTCGATCTGCAACACCCAGGGTGCGACGATCCCGCGCGAGTCCGACGCCGTGATCTACACGCACGCCGGGCCCGAGGTCGCCGTGGCCTCGACGAAGGCGTTCATCGCGCAGGGCGTCGCCCTGTACCTGCTCGGGCTGCACCTCGCCACGCTGCGCGGCACGCTGACGGCCGAGCAGATCGCGGAGCAGGTCGCCGAGCTCGAGGGCCTCGCCCCGAAGCTGCAGCAGACCATCGACGACGCGTCCGGCATCAAGGACCTCGCCCGCTGGATGGCGGACACCCGCAGCGTGCTCTTCCTCGGTCGGCACGTCGGCTACCCGATCGCGCTCGAGGGTGCACTGAAGCTCAAGGAGCTCGCGTACATCCACGCCGAGGGCTTCGCCGCCGGTGAGCTCAAGCACGGGCCGATCGCGCTGATCGAACCCGGGCAGATCGTCTTCGTGATCGTGCCGTCCCCGCGGGACCCGCGGTCGCTGCACCCGAAGGTCGTGTCGAACATCCAGGAGATCCGCGCCCGCGGTGCCCGGGTGATCGCCATCGCGGAAGAGGGCGACGCCGCCGTGCTCCCCTTCGCCGACGAGGTCCTGCGCATCCCGCTCGCGACGCCGCTGTTCGAGCCGCTGCTCGCGGTCGCGCCGCTGCACATGTTCGGCATGGAGCTCGCCGCGGCCAAGGGCCTCGACGTCGACCAGCCGCGCAACCTCGCGAAGTCGGTCACCGTCGAGTAGTCGCACGGTGATCATCGGCATCGGGGTCGACGTGGTCGACCTGGAACGGTTCGAGCGGGTGCTCGACCGGACGCCGGCGATGCGCACGCGGCTGTTCACGCCGGGGGAGCTCCTGCGCGACGGGGAGCCCCGCCCGATCGCGTCGCTCGCGGCCCGGTTCGCCGCGAAGGAGGCGCTGATCAAGGCGTTCGGCTCGAGTGCGGGGTTGAGTTGGCAGGACCTCGAAGTCGTCTCCGACGACCAACGGAACCCGTCGCTGACGCTGCGCCAGGGGGCGCAGCAGGTGGCGGACGAGCGGGGCGTCGGGTCGGTCCACCTGTCGCTCTCGCACGACGGAGGGATCGCGACGGCGTTCGTGGTCCTGGAAGGAACAGGGGACAGGCATTGAGTGCGTGCACGGACGGTCGTGGCTCGACGGCGCAGTCGCGGATCGGCAGGGGGGTCGCATGAGTGCGTTCACGGGCATCACCGTCGACCGGGAGGCGCTGATCGCCAACTACGGTCGGGTCGCCGAACAGGTGGCCCCGTCCGGCGTCATCGCGGTCGTGAAGGCGAACGGGTACGGTCACGGCGCGGCCGAGGCAGCGCAGGCGTTCGTGGACGCCGGCGCGGAGTGGCTCGGCGTCGCCGACATCGACGAGGGCGTGGCGCTCCGACAGGCCGGCATCGACGAGGTAGTCCGGATCCTCGCGTGGCTGCACGCCCCCGACGAGGACTTCCGCCGTGCCGCGCGGTTCGGCATCACACCGGCGGTCTCCAGCGTCGACCAGCTCTCCGCCGCCGCCGACTCCGAGGTCCCCGCGGTGCACGTCTGCGTCGACACCGGGCTGAGCCGGAACGGTGCCGTCGAGTCCGAGTGGCCGGAGCTGTTCGAGACGGCCGGACGGCTCGCCCGCAGCGGTAACCGCACCCGTGTCGAGGGGTTGATGTCGCACCTGTCGAACGCCTCCCGGGCCGACGACCTCGACCAGGACGCCGCACTCCAGCGCGCGCTGGACGGTCTCGCGGCGAACGGCATCGTGCCCGACATGGTGCACCTCGCCGCGAGCGCCGCGAGCATCGCCGTCCCCGAGACCCGCCACGACGTCGCCCGGGTCGGACTCGCGCTGTACGGGCTCAGCCCGTTCGCCGACCGGACCTCGGCGGAGCTCGGGCTGCGTCCGGCGATGCGGCTGACGGCGTCGGTGCTGCGCACGGTGCCCGTCCGCGCCGGTGAGGGCGTCAGCTACGGCTACACGTGGCGCGCCGAACACGACACCACGCTCGCGGTCATCGGCCTCGGGTACGCGGACGGCTTCGACCGCGACTTCGGCAACCGGGTGTCGGTGCGCATCGGTGACCGGACGTTCCCGGTGGTGGGTCGCGTCGCGATGAACGCCATGCACGTCGACATCGCTGACGCGGACGTGCAGATCGGCGACGAGGCGGTGCTCTGGGGCGACCCGGCGAACGGTGACCCGGCGGTGGAGGACTGGGCCGCGGCCGTCGGCACGATCAACTACGAGGTGGTCGCCCGGGTCGGCCGCAGCGTCGAACGGAGGACGACGTGAACGCGCCGCTGCGCCGGGCCGAGATCGACCTCGACGCCTACCGTGCCAACCTCGACCTGGTCCGCGAGTGGATGGACCCGGTCGAGGTGATGGCGATCATGAAGGCCGACGCGTACGGACACGGCCTGGAGCCCATCGCGCTCGCCGCCGTCGACGCGGGCATCCGGTGGATCGGGGTGCTCACGGTCCCCGCTGCCCTGCGCCTCCGGTCGATCGGCGTCGGCGAGGACGTGCACCTGTTCACGTGGCAGCACGACCCCGCGCTCGACTTCCGTGACGCCATCGACTCCGCGGTGGACCTCGGCGTCTCGAACGTCGCCGAGCTCCAGCGGGTGGCCGATGCGGTGGACCAGCGTCCGGCGCGGGTGCACCTCGGTTTCGACTCGGGACTGCACCGCGACGGCGCGACCCCGGAGGCCTGGCCGTCGCTGGTGTCGGCGGCGCTCGATGCGCAGCGTGCCGGTCGGATCGAGGTCGTCGCCGCGTACACGCACCTGGCCGAGGCCTCCGACGACGACGACGCGGCCGCGGTCGCACTGTTCGACGCCGCGGTCGAGCAGGCAGACGACCTCGGGCTCGACGTCCCGATGGAGCACGTCGCCGCGTCGCTCGCCGGGCTCGAGCGCAAGGAGTTCCGCAAGGACATGGTCCGGATGGGCGCGAACCTGTTCGGCATCCCCGGCGCCGACGGGGTCTCCGCCGCCGACCTCGGGCTGGAACCCGTGATGACGCTCACCGCCTCGGTCGCGAAGACGAAGCGGGTGCCCGTCGACACCGGGGTCTCCTACGACTACACGTACCGGACGACCCGGGAGACCACCCTGGCGCTCGTGCCGGTCGGGTACGCCGACGGCGTGCCCCGCCTGGCGCAGGGACGCATCGAGGTCGCGATCGGCGGCACCCGGTACCCGATCGCCGGTCGTGTGGCGATGGACCAGTTCCTGGTGGACGTGGGCGACGACGACGTGCAGGTCGGCGACACCGTCGTGCTGTTCGGCACGGGTGAGCGCGACGAACTCACCGTGCTGGAGTGGGGCGAGGCCCTCGGCACGATCGGCGAGGAGATCGTCTGCCGCATCGGCTCCCGCGTGCCCCGCGAGTACCAGGGGCACCGGGTGGAGGGGCACGTCGCCGAGTACCTCCGGGGCGAACGGTGACCGACGCCCGCGTGCTGCTCGACACCACCGTCGAGTCCACTGAGGCGATGGGCGAGCTCGGCGCCCGGTTGGCCGCGGTGCTCCGCGCGGGAGACCTCGTCGTGCTGACCGGCCCGCTCGGAGCCGGCAAGACCACGCTCACCCGCGGGCTCGGTGCGGCGCTCGGGGCCCGTGGTCAGGTGTCGAGCCCGACGTTCGTGCTCGCCCGGACGCACCCGACGACCTCGGGGCCGGACCTCGTGCACGTCGACGCCTACCGGTTGTCCGACCCCGTGGAGCTCGACGACCTCGACCTCGACTGGGACGCCGCGATCGTCGTGGTGGAGTGGGGGCGCGGGTTCGTCGACGGCATCTCCGACAGCGTGCTCGACGTGGAGATCGTCCGCGCGACGGGTGCCGGTGCGGACGACCCGGACGACCTCGACCCGGACGACGTCCCGGACGAGCCGCGCCGGGTGGTCGTCACCGCCACCGGGCCGCGCTGGGCCGGCGTCGCACTCTGACGGCACCTCGACGGAACCCGAGCGTCCGGTCGGTCCAGCCTGGGGATACCGGCGGGTAGCTGGCGGAACTCTCACGTCCGGGCCTGCTCTCACAGCGGGCGTGGCGGCCACGACGTCGGCCCGAGTCCAGCCTGACCTCATGACGACAGGGGAAGCGCCGATCACACGGCGCAGGGGAACGACGTCCATCAAGCTGCTCGGCGGGCTCGCCGCAGCAGCACTGGTCATCGCAGGGGCTGCGGTGACCACCACGACGCCCGCTTCAGCGGCGTCCGGCGGGAGCGGGGCGCTCTCGTACGCGGCGATCGAGGGGTTCTGGATCGATGCGGGCGGCACTGCCGCCAGCGCGAAGACCGCTGCGGCGATCGCCATCGCTGAGAGCGGCGGGAACCCGGGCGCGATCCAGCAGGGGGTCGGCTACTGCGGCAGCGGGAGCGACCGTGCCGGGTGGGGGCTGTGGCAGATCACCTGCGGCGACTCCGTCCCGCAGTACGGGGTCGACTACCAGATGCTCGACCCGTGGAACAACGCCGAGGCCGCCTTCGCGAAGTACGTCGCAGCGGGGGAGTCGTTCTCACCGTGGACCACCTACACGAACGGCTCGTACTCGTCGTACCTGCAGTCCGTCGCGCCGGCGTTCGTCGCCGACCCGGGGCAGTGGACGCCCCGTGGCGACGGCCCGGCTGGTGCGCACAACTCGTCGCAGCCGGGCGCGACCTACGGGCCCGGCATCCCGAACGAGCCCGTACCCTCCGCCTCGTACGTGATGGCCGGGCACGTCAAGACGACGGGGCTCTGGAGCATCACCTCCGGCAAGGCGGCGACGTCCTACCCGGTCGGCGTGGCGTCGGGCACGAGCCCCGCGATCGCC
This sequence comes from Curtobacterium sp. SP.BCo, assembly GCF_051903265.1. GTDB lineage: Bacteria > Actinomycetota > Actinomycetes > Actinomycetales > Microbacteriaceae > Curtobacterium. The sequence goes on along the minus strand of NZ_CP194337.1, from coordinate 294,404 downwards.
AAGCTCTCGGGCAGCTCGTACGTCATCGCGTTCCAGGCGTCCGGTGGCGACCTGTGGTCGATCACCTCCGGCGGTGCGGCGACGCACTTCCCGGTCGGCATGAAGGCCGGGACGAGTCCGGCGATCATCCCGACCTCGGGAGGCGGGTACGTGATCGCCGTCCAGACGAACAGCGGCAAGCTGTGGACCATCACGAACACCTCGGCTGCGACGGCCTTCGACGTCGGCATGGCGGCGGGTACCAGCCCGTCGATCACCGCGACCTCGGGCGGGTACACCGTGGCGGTGCAGACCAACACCGGCAAGCTGTGGACCATCACGAACACGAAGGCGGCGACGGCGTTCGACGTGGGCATGGCACCCGGCACGAGCCCGTCGATCACGGCGACCTCGGGCGGCTACACCGTCGCGGTGCAGACCAACACCAACGTGCTCTGGACGATCACGAACACGAAGGCGGCGACGGCGTTCCCCATCGGGATGGAGGCGGGCACGAGCCCGGCGATCCTCAAGACGTCGAGCGGCTACGTGGTGGCGGCGCAGGCCAACACCGGCGACCTCTGGAGCATCACGAACACGAAGGCGGCGACGCACTTCTCGATCGGGTTGGAGTCCGGCACGAGTCCGGCGATCGCCGCGGTGGGAAGCGGGTACGTCATCGCGGTGCAGACCAACTCGAGCGACCTGTGGAGCGTGACGAACACGAACGCGGCGACCTCGTTCGGCGTCGGCCTCGCGAGCGGTACGAGTCCGGCCGTCCTCGCGGACTGAGCACCACGGACGGGGCCGGGTCGCACGTGCGGCTCGGCCCCGTCCCGTGCGTCGCGAGCGCCTCCTCGGCGAACGGAGGAGTGTCGGTCACGTCGAGGAGCATCGCGGGCACGGAACCGCCGGTGGCGGGGATCTCGGCGGCGTAGGATCGTCCTCCGGTCGACCGCCGGCCGGTGGACTGCGCCGGAGGACGACCGACGGAGGCCCACGTGCTCGTGACGCTCTCGACCCGGGGCGAGGCCGCCCCCGACCTCTCGCACCTGCTGCACAAGCACCCCGGGCGTGCGCAGTCGTTCGACCTCAGCGTCGGGACCGCGCACGTGTTCTACCCCGCCGACACCGCCGAGGTCTGCACCGCTGCGCTCCTGCTGGAGGTCGACGCGGTCGCCCTCGCCCGGAGCAAGCGCTACGGCGCCGACGCGCAGGCGTTGTCCCGGTACGTCAACGACCGGCCGTACGTGTCGACGTCGATGCTCGCGCTCGCGATCGGCCAGGTGTTCCGCAGCGCGATGGCCGGCAAGAGCGAGTCCCGGCCGGAGCGGGCGGTCGCGCCGATCGACCTCGAGGTCGCACTCACGAGCGTGCCGAGCGAACGGGACCAGCACGGTGTCGGCCTCGCCACCCGGCTGTTCGCACCGCTCGGGTGGGCGGTCGAGGAGACCAGGCGTCCGCTCGACGACACCCGTCCGGAGTGGGGCGACGCCGCCACCGTGGGGCTGCGGCTCCGGGGGAGGGTCAGGCTGTCCGACGCGCTCCGGCAGCTCACCGTGCTGCTGCCGGTGCTCGACGACGCGAAGCACTACTGGGTCGGTGACGACGAGGTCGGCAAGTTGCTCCGCCGGGGTGAGGGATGGTTGGCCGAGCACCCGCTCCGGGACCTCATCACCACGCGGTCACTGGCGCACCAGCACTCCCTGGTGGAGGACGCGACGAGTCGTCTGCTCGGGCTCGACGAGACGAGCGACGCGACCGCGACCAGCACGACCGCGATCAGTACGACCGTGACCGGCACGACCACGAGCAGCACGACCGCGACCAGCACGACCGCGAGCCCCGCGGACGTGACCGCCACGGAGACCGGTGCTGCCGAGACCCCGCTGTACCGCCGCCGCGCGGAAGCCGTCCTCACCGCGCTCGCGGACACCGGCGCCCACACCGTGGCGGACGTCGGCTGCGGCGAGGGCGCGCTCCTCCGGCACCTGGTGGCGGACCGCACCTTCACGACGGTCATCGGGACGGACGTCGCCCCGCGCGAGCTCGAGCGAGCCGAACGTCGCCTGCACCTCGACGAGGCGAGCGACGAGCAGCGGGCACGGGTCCGGCTGCTGCAGTCCTCGGTCACCTACTCGGACGACCGCATCGCCGGGCTGGACGCGATCGTCCTCATGGAGGTCGTCGAGCACGTGGACCCCGAGCGGCTGCCGGCACTCGAGACGTCGGTCTTCGCCGCCGCTCGTCCGGCGACCGTGGTGGTGACGACCCCGAACGCGGAGCACAACGTCCGCTTCGAACAGCTCGCAGCCGGTCGGTTCCGGCACCCCGACCACCGGTTCGAATGGACCCGCGACGAGTTCCGGGCGTGGGCCACCGCGGTCGGCGACCGGCACGGCTACACGACCGAGTTCCGGCCCGTCGGCGACGACGACCCCGAGGTCGGTCCGCCCACCCAACTCGCACTGTTCCGCCGCCTGCGCGGCTCGGAGGACGCCGCATGAACGACCGGACCAGCAGCACCGCCCTGACGATCCCGGAGATGTCCCTCGTGCTCCTCGTCGGCACGAGCGGTTCCGGGAAGTCGACGTTCGCCGCGCAGCACTTCGGTCCGTACGAGACCCTGTCGAGCGACGTGTTCCGCGGGCTCGTCTCGAACGACGAGAACGACCAGGCGGCGACCCCGGCGGCGTTCGACGCGCTGAAGCACGTGGCGGCACTCCGGCTCCGGAAGGGGCTCCTCACCGTGGTGGACGCGACGAACGTCCAGCCCGAAGCACGTCGCGACTTCGTCAAGCTCGCCCGCGACCACGACGTCCTGCCGGTCGCGATCGTGCTCGACGTCCCGGAGACGGTGTGCGTCGCCCGCAACGCGGCCCGGGTCGGCCGTGACTTCGGGGCTGCGGTGGTCCGCCGTCAGCAGGGTCAGCTCCGGCGTGGCCTGAAGCACCTCGGCAAGGAGGGCTTCCGTCGCGTCCACGTCCTCCACGGCGAGGACGAGATCGCCGCCGCGACGATCGTCCGGCAGCCTCTCCTCAACGACCGGAAGGACGAGCACGGCCCGTTCGACGTCGTCGGCGACGTGCACGGCTGTCGGTCCGAACTCGAGTCGCTGCTCGGCCGGCTCGGCTGGAGCCTGGTCCGCGACGAGCGCGGCCGCCCGGTCGACGCGGTGCACCCGGAGGGCCGTCGGGCGCTGTTCCTCGGCGACCTGGTCGACCGAGGCCCGGACACCCCCGGCGTCCTCCGGCTCGTGATGGGGATGGTGCGGAACGGGCACGCGCTCGCCGTCCCGGGCAACCACGAGGACAAGCTCGTCCGGGCCCTCGACGGCCGGAAGGTGCAGACGTCGCACGGGCTCGCAGAGACCCTCGCCCAGCTGGCGTCCGAACCGGAGGAGTTCCGCACCGAGGTGCGGGAGTTCTGCCGCTCGCTCGTCGGCCACCTGGTGCTCGACGGCGGTGCCCTCGTCGTCGCGCACGCCGGCATGAAGGAGCAGTACCAGGGACGGGCGTCCGGCAGGGTGCGGGCGTTCGCGCTGTACGGCGACACGACCGGTGAGAGCGACGAGTACGGCCTGCCGGTCCGCTTGCCGTGGGCGGACTCGTACCGGGGTCCGGCGACGGTCCTCTACGGACACACGCCGACCATCGACGCCGAGTGGATCAACGGCACGATGTGCCTCGACACGGGATGCGTGTTCGGCGGGAAGCTCTCCGCCCTCCGGTACCCGGAGCGCGAGGTCGTGCAGGTGGACGCCGAGCGGGTGCACTACGAGCCGGCCAAGCCGCTGGAGCCGCTGCGCGGCCCGGCCACGTCGTCGACGGACGACGACGGGGCGGAGGCGGGTCGCGCCTCCAGGACTGCCCAGCAGGCGGACGGGAGGCGCGGTGCCGGCCCGGCTCCACGTCGCGTCCCGGGCGTGCTCCCCATCGAGGACGTGACCGGCAAGCAGATCGTCGAGACCCGGCACCACGGCCGGGTCGGGATCCGCGCCGAGAACGCCGCCGGCGCGCTCGAGGTGATGAGTCGCTTCGCCATCGACCCACGCTGGCTGCCCTACCTCCCGCCCACGATGAGTCCCGTCGCGACCAGTGCGCTGCCCGACCACCTGGAACACCCGGAGGAGGCGTTCGCGTACTACCGCGGGCAGGGCGTGACGCAGGTCCGGATGGAGGAGAAGCACATGGGCTCCCGGGCCACCGTGCTGCTCGCCAGGGACCCGGCACGGTTCGACGCCCCGGCCGGCTGGCACGGCGTCGCGTACACCCGCACCGGACGCTCGTTCTTCGACGAGGCGACCACCGCCGTGTTCACCGGACGGCTGTCCGACGCGTTCGAGCGGGCCGGGCTGTGGGCCGAGCTCGACAGCGACTGGGTCCTGCTCGACGGCGAGGTGCTGCCGTGGGCCGTGAAGGCCGAGGGCATGATCCGCGACTGGTACGCCGAGGTCGGCGCGGCTGCGGCCGGTGCGTTCCCGAGCGCGATCGCTGCGCTGGAGTCCGCCCGCGACGCCGGGGTCGACGTCACGGCGCTGCTGGACCGCACCCGGAAGCGGGCGGCGGACGCGGAGGCGTACGTCACGTCCTACCGGCGGTACGCGACCCCGGCGACCGGCATCGACGACGTCCGGTTCGCGCCGTTCCAGGTGCTCGCCGCCGAGGGTCGAACGTTCGCCGATCGGCCGCACGGGTGGCACCTCGGCGTGGCCGACCGGCTCGCAGCGACCGCTCCCGACACCGTCCGGGCGACCCGTTCGGTGCTCGTCCAGGTCGACGACGAGGCGAGCCGCGCAGCGGCGACGGACTGGTGGCAGGACCTCACGGGTGCCGGCGGTGAGGGCGCGGTGGTGAAGCCCGAGGGGAACCTGACGCGCGGACCCAAGGGGCTCGTGCAGCCGGGAGTGAAGGTGCGCGGGCGGGAGTACCTGCGGATCATCTACGGGCCGGAGTACACCGAGCCGGGCAACCTCGCGCGACTGCGTGACCGCGACCTCGGACACAAGCGGTCGATGGCGCTGCGGGAGTACGCCCTCGGCCTGGAGTCGCTCGAGCGTTTCGTGGCAGGTGAACCGCTGTGGCGCGTGCACCAGCCGGTGTTCGGCGTGCTGGCGATGGAGTCGGAGCCGGTGGACCCGCGCCTCTGAGCCGAGCCCGGAGCGGCGGTCGTGATCGGTTCTGCGTCCACGGCTGGTCGCGCAGCGCCATCACGGGTGAGGCTCGAGGAGTTGCTTCTGGTGGAGTACCAGTCGGCGGTCGCAGCGCTGGGCGATGCGGCCGCTGTGGGTGACGATGACGAATCGGGTTCCCGCTCGTTGCAGGAGGTCGAACAGCGTGAGCACGTCGTCTTCGGTTCGTTCGTCGAGCGCTCCGGTGGGTTCGTCGGCCAGGACGACGGGTGGACGTTTCGCTATGGCACGGGCGATGGCGACGCGTTGCGCTTCCCCTCCCGACAATCGTCCGGGGCGCTTGCCGGCGAGATGGCTGATGCCGACTGCTTCCAGTGCGGCGAGCGCGAGGGCTGCTGACCCGGAACGTTCCGGGACCCCGAGCCGGACGTTGTCGAGCACGGTGCGATCACCGAGCAGGTCGGCGTCCTGCGTCACGATGCCGATGTGCCTGAGCCGGTGTGCGGCCATCCGAGGTGCTGTGCGTTCGAGTGCGCGCCCGTCGTGTTCGTAGGTCCCCTCGAAGTCGGTGTCGAGACCGGCGAGGATCCGGAGGAGGGTGCTCTTGCCGGATCCGCTGCGCCCGGTGATCGCCACCGAGCGTTCGTCGTCGGAGAGTTCGAAGTCGAGTCGGTCGAACAGCACCCGTGGTGACCGGTCGGGTTCGGTGATGGTCTTCGAGACGTCGCGCAGCGCGATCATCGTGCAGTACCCCTTCGTGGTCGGGTGGTCAAACGGTCTCGGATGCCTCGCCGTTGCAGCCGAGCGTCGATCAGACTCCAACCGACGAGGACCGTGGCCACTCCGATGCGAGCGACGTCACTGTCGTTGGGCACCAGCGAACTGACGGTGAGGAACGAGCCGAGCGCAGCGGCGTACTCACAGAGACAGCTCGCGCCGAAGAGTCGGCTCGCGCCGTCCGGACTCCTGCCGAGGAGGTGGTGGAGCCTGGCGACGGGCGTTCGTCGGCTCCGCAGGAGTCTGTTGAGACTGAGCGTGACGGTGCCCACGCCCGCGGTCAGGACAGCCAGCAGTGCTGTCATCAGTGCCAGGTTGTCCCGGACGAGCTGGCGGACGAGACCGAGCTGCACGAGGTAGGCCGGTACACCGAGCAACGTGTAGGAACTGAAGCCGGTGTCGTTGCCGATCGCGTCGAGTCGCGCGACGACGTCTCCGAAGTCGAGATCCCGATCCACGGCGAGATCGGCGTTGAGGACCTGGAACGCCAAGCGACCGAACAGTTCCGGGTCCAGCCGGTTGAGCGCTGCTCGGTCGAGGCCGGCGAGCTCCGGCGGGTAGGGCACCACGATGGTGTCGTCGAGGTAGTGGTTGGCCTGCCCGCGGAAGTACATGGCGCTGTCCGGTCGGAGGAAGCCGACGACTTCGAGTTCCTGCTCCTGCAGGATGACTGCTCCGGTGATGACCGCTCCGAGCTCGTAGACGCCGTGGTAAGCGTCGCCGAGCAGAACCGGTATCCGGTCGGACCCCCAGTCGACAGCGGCCCAGGGGATCGGCTCGCCGTCGTCGACCGAGAGCCCCGCGAAGTCGTACGCGGTCTCGTTGAGTTGGATGGACTTGACGTCGCGGACGGTCCGCCCGGATTCGTCTCGGTACGGTCCGTTGAGCGTGTACTCGGTGCCGTACCCGACATCGAAGCGGTCATCGCCCCGGAAGTCCTGGACCGTGACGGGCTGGTCGTACGACGAGATGAAGTTGAACCCGGGTTCCTCATCGACGCGGTCGACGAACGACGCGACCCCGTCCAGAGCCCGCTCGTCGTGTCGGACTGCCTCGAACGCAGCAGGGGCGAGGTCGTCGACCACGGTGTACAAGTCTGCGTCGGCGCGAGCGGACAAGCCCTGCGCCACAGCCTGTGCCGTGGACTGGGTGAAGGACGCCACGTTGTACCAGCACAGGGCGAGCAGCACGATCACGACGACCTTGGCGGTGAGGACGGCCCAGTTGGATCGGAGGTCCTTCAGCAGTTCCATCGTCGGCTTCCGTGCCAGAAGGTCGCGACCGTGGCGGCGAGGACGACCGACCCGGCCGTGACGACGGCAGCGGTGACGCCGATCTCGAGGAGGGTCACGCGCTCCGCAACCGCCGCGCAAGCGAGCGCGACGGTGCACGCGGCGACGCAGATCGCGCCGACCCTGACGGCGGCGACGCCGAGGCTGGTCAGACGGGGCACTCCGGTGGTGAAGCGGACGGCGGCGGTGCGGAGCTCCCGACGTCCGGCCTGCACGCCCGCGATCACCGTGATGAGCACGGTGACGAGCGCGCCGAGCGTGATCACGACCGGGGACACCGTGTCGACGTTCGTCCTCCGGTTCGTGCCGTCATCGACCACTTCGACGCCCCGGCCGGGGAACTGTGCGCGGTAGTGGCGAGCACTGTCCGGACCGTCCAGGAGCAGGCGCTGGGGTGATGCGGAGAACAGGGACGGGTCTGCGACGACCACCTCGTCGGAGAGGAGGCTCTCCGCCCGGACGCCGAGACGACCCACGACGTCGTACGTCTCGCCACCGACGGCGATGGCACCCCTGCGGACCGCAGCGTCAGCGCCGACGAGTGCCTCGCCCGGAGCCCCCGTCAAGGCATGTCCGCTGTGCAGCGGAACGTCCAGCCACGCTCCCGCCACGATCGCGACGGCGCGCACGTGGTCGTCGAGCTCCACGAACACCTTCGTCCCCGGTTCGAACACGCTCCGGGCGTCCACGAGGTCATCGAGCGTCGCGGTCACCCAGACGCTCTGGCCGGTGCGGAGGTCGTTGCCCTCCGCTGCGACGACACGTCGCTGCGCGTCGAAGGTACCGATGAGGACCGTCAGGGACAGCGCGAGCAGGAGGAGCGCGCCTGTGGCCGCGAGCTGTCGTATGGTCATGTCGTCCTCTCACGGTGCAGCGGGTGCGAGCTCGGAGCACACACCCGCTGCGACGTGTCATCGGCCGTAGTAGGTCTTGGCGGTCCCGACGCCGCTCCCGGGCTGGTTCGGCCGGTACGGCTTCCACACCGTCACGGCTTCGGTGCCGGACTTGCCCCACTTCCGCCCGGAGTCGGCGAGGACGCTGCTCCCGTGCTCGAGCCGCGCACGGGTGTAGTGCTGCACGCCGGCCCAGGTGGTCCAGCCGTGCGAGCGCTTGTGCGTCGTCCCACTGATCGTCTTCTGCTCTGCCGCGCCGCGGTGGTTCACCGTCGCCCGGGTCATCCCCCGCGTCGCACCGTCAGTAGTCCCGGTGCCCTCAGACCATCCGCCGACGGCGCCGATGCCCTCCGCGTCGCCCTGCGCGTGCGCAGGGACCGCACCGAGGAACATCGTCCCGCCGACGGCGACAGCGGCGCAGCCGGCAGCGAGCCGCCGGGCGTGCTTGCCGATCGTTCCCATCATCCACTCCCATCTGACCGCTGAGCGGTTCGGCGGTCGTTCGTTAACATGTCACATTGTGGCCGAGCCGTCGACCCCCACCACGGCGGGAACGTCGCCGCCCCGGTCGCGCCTACGATGGACGGGTGCTGCTCGCGATCGACACCTCCGCCGGAACGTCCGTCGCCGTGGTCGACCCCGCCACCGGCGAGGCCCGCTCGACGCGCGGCACCGAGGACTCCCGCCGGCACGCCGAGGTCGTGGGCCCGTTCCTCGCCGAGGTCCTGACCGAGGCCGGCATCACCCCCGCCGAGGTCACCGCTGTCGTGGCGGGCATGGGCCCCGGCCCGTTCACCGGCCTCCGCGTCGGCATCGCCGCCGCCCGCACCTTCGCCGCGGCCCGGGCGGTCCCGTTCCTCCCGCTCGTCAGCCACGACGCCGTCGCCGCCGACCAGGCGCAGCCCGGCCCGTTCGTCGTCCTGACGGACGCGCGACGGCGCGAGGTCTACTGGAGCGCGTACGACGAGACCGGCACGCGCGTCGCCGGTCCCGGTCTCGCCAAGCCGGCGGACCTCGACGACGCGATCCGCGCCTCCCGTCCCGACGCCGTGGGCTGGGACCGGGTGACGGCCCTGTCCGTCCCGGCCTGGAGGCTCGGCGCGCTCGCCGCGGACCGGCTCGCCTCCGGCGGGCCCTTCGCCCAGGACACCCCTCTCTACCTCCGCGACCCGGACGTCACGATGCCGGGTGCGCCGAAGCGGGTGAAGCAGTGACCCTGCCCGACGGGCTGCGCCTGCGGCGCGCCCACCCGCAGGACCTCAACGACGTGATGTGGCTCGAGCACGCGTCGTTCCCGACGGACGCCTGGTCGGCGTCGCAGATGTCCGGCGAGCTGTACTCCCCGCACGGGTACTACGTCGTGGTGGAGACCACCGAGGGCGGTGCGCCGACGATCGTCGGGTACGCTGGGCTCTCGTCGCTGGCGGGCAACCCCGTCGCGGACGTGCAGACCATCGCGGTCGCGGCGGACCAGCGTGGGAGGGGCATCGGCCGGGTGCTCCTCACCGAGCTGCTCGACGAGGCACGGCGTCGCCACGTGCAGGAGGTCTTCCTGGAGGTCCGCGCCGACAACCCCGTCGCCCAGGCGATGTACACCGCGTTCGGGTTCGAACGGATCGCGGTGCGGCCGCGGTACTACCAGCCGGACGGGGTCGACGCGTGGGTGATGCGGGCCGAGCTGGCGCCTGCACCCGGTGGCCCGGGACCGATCGGACAGGAGACCCTCGATGACCGCCGCTGAACCCCTGGTGCTCGGCATCGAGACGAGCTGCGACGAGACCGGCGTCGGCATCGTCCGGGGTACCACCCTGCTCGCGAACGTCATCGCGTCGAGCATGGAGGAGCACGCGCGCTACGGCGGCGTCGTGCCCGAGGTCGCGGCGCGGGCCCACCTCGAGGCGATGACCCCGACGCTGCACGAGGCGCTCGACCGCGCCGGGGTCACCCTCGACGAGCTCGACGCCGTCGCGGTGACCGCCGGACCGGGACTCGCGGGTGCGCTGATGGTGGGGGTCGGTGCGGCGAAGGCGCTCGCCGTGGCCACCGGGAAGCCGCTGTACGGGGTGAACCACCTCGTTGGACACGTCGGTGCGGACGTCCTGCGCGCGGACGGCAGCGAGATCGACCTGCCCACGGTGGCGCTGCTGGTGTCCGGCGGGCACACGTCCCTGCTGCTCGTGCGCGACCTCGTCGGCGACGTCGAGCTCCTCGGCGAGACCATCGACGATGCCGCGGGCGAGGCGTTCGACAAGGTCGCCCGGCTGCTCGGCTTGCCGTACCCGGGTGGCCCGCAGATCGACCGGGCGGCGGCCGAGGGCGACCCGACCGCGATCCGGTTCCCGCGCGGCCTCACCCTGCCGAAGGACATGGCCGCACACCGCTACGACTTCTCGTTCTCCGGGCTGAAGACCGCGGTGGCCCGGTGGGTGGAGCGCTGCCGTGACGAGGGGCGCGAGGTCCCGGTGGCCGACGTCGCCGCGAGCTTCCGTGAGGCCGTCGTCGACGTGCTGCTGACGAAGGCGTTGGCGGCCTGCCGTGACACCGGTGTGGACCGGCTGCTGCTCGGCGGCGGCGTCGTGGCGAACGCCCGGCTGCGACAGGTCGCGACGGAGCGCTGCGCGGCGGCCGGTGTGGCGCTGCGCATCCCGCCGTTCGAACTGTGCACGGACAACGGGGCGATGATCGCGGCGGTCGGCGCCCGACTCGTCGCCGAGGGGCACGCGCCGAGCGACCTCGGGATCGCGGCGGACTCGACGCTGCCGGTGACGACCGTCCAGGTCTGACGTCGGCGGCGTGTCCGGCCCGTGATCCCCGGCGTGTGGGAGGATTCACAGGGCACCGACGACCGTGGTGCCGAGAGGGGTGGACGGTGTCCGATCAGAACCAGTGGCCGAAGCCGGGCGAGACGCCGGGCGAGTCGACGCCGGGCGGCACGCCTGCCGACCAGCACGCACCGTCGAGTGCGGCGCAGCCGGATGCCGGTCAGCCGCAGCAGTACGGCGCCTCTGCTCCCGAGGCTCCCGCCGCGTCGAACGACCCGTGGGGACAGTCCGGCCAGGGCCAGCAGAACCCGTACGCGGCACCGAGCCAGCAGAACCCGTACGCCGCGCCGGGACAGCAGGGCGGGCAGCCGGGCCACGGCGCACCGCAGAACCCGTACGCGGCACCGAGCCAGCAGAACCCGTACGCCGCGCCGGGCCAGGGTCAGCAGAACCCGTACGCGGCGCCGGGCCAGGGCCAGGGCCAGGGCCAGCAGAACCCGTACAACCCCTACGCGGCCCCCAGTCAGGGCCAGCAGAACCCCTACGCGGCTCCGGGCCCCTACGCCGCGGCGGGGTACCAGCCCTACGCGCAGCGCCCGAAGACGAACACCCTGGCGATCCTGTCCATCGTGTTCGGTCTCGGCGCGATCCCGCTCTGGTTCATGGCGATCCTGCTGGGCCCGGCCGGTGCGATCCTCGGGCACGTCGCCCTCGGCAAGATCAAGCAGTCCGGTGAGGGCGGCCGCGGGCTGGCGCTCACCGGCATCATCGCCGGCTGGGTGATGACAGGCGTCTGGATCCTCTGGATCATCGGCATCGCCGTGTTCGCCGGCATCGGGAGCTCGTACTCCGACAACTACGGCTACGACTCCGGCGCCTTCATCGGCTGATCCGGCCGCCGCGTCGGGCCGGCCGTTCGCACAACCGAAGTGGCCTCGAACCGCGGGATCCCGCGGTTCGAGGCCACTTCCGTCGTGCGGATCCGATCCGCACCGCGACACGGGGAGCGCACCGCACCGCGACCCGGGGGAGCGCCCCGCGCCCTACCCGGCCACGTCCGCGAGCCGCTCGCACAGGATCGCGGTGTGCCGTCCCTCCAGGCGGGTGAGCACGAGCGTGACGCGACCGTTGCCGCGCAGCCGCAACCGCTTCCGGAACTGCGCGGGGTCGACGTCGACCCCGCGCTTCTTGATCTCCACGGTGCCGATGTCGTCCGCCGCCAGGCGTGCGGCGAGCTGCTTCACGTCGAGCGGCATCGTGTCGAGCACCCGGAAGCCCTGCGCGAACGGCGTCGTCACGGCTCGGTCGGCGGTGACGTACGCGATGCCGTCGGACAGCATGTGGCCGTCGAGGGACCGGGCGAGGTCACCGATGAGCCGGGCGCGGATGACGGCCCCGTCCGGCTCGTAGAGGTACGCGCCGAGCGGTCCGGTGCCCTCGTCCTCGGTGTCCGCCGGGGCGGTCAGCTCGGCGATGCCGTGCGCACCGATCACGGTGGCCGCGCGCCGGACGCCCGGACGGGCCAGTGGGCCGAACCAGAGGGCGAGCTCGACGACCTCGCGGTCGACGGACGTCCACTGCGCCTCGGCGGTGTCCGGGATGAGCTCGCGGTCGACGCCCGGGCCGAGCTTCACCCCGGTCGGCGTCGTCGTGGCGCTCGCGAACACGGTGTCGAGCGACGGGGACCAGTCGTCCGGGTCGGCCAGGCGGCGGGTGTCCGAGTGCCCGGCGGTCCGGCGGGCCGGGTCCATCCACACGCCGTCGACGCGGGACAGGTCGAAGTCGGCGGCGTCACCGAGCTCCACGCGCGCGGAGCCCCACAGGGACAGGTTGTGCGTGGCGACGGCCGCGGTCACCTCGTCGCGGTCGACGGCGGTGACCTCGAGGTCGAGGGCGGCCATCGCCATCGCGTCCCCGCCGATGCCGCACCCGAGGTCGGCGACCCGGGTGATCCCCGCGGCGGCGAACCGTCCGGCGTGCTGGGCGGCGACCTGCAGTCGCGTGGCCTGCTCGAGGCCGGCCTCGGTGAAGAGCATGCGGGACGCGAAGTCGCCGAACTTGCCACGGGCCTTCTGCCGCAGCTTCGCCTGGGTCAGGACCGCCGCCACGAGCCCGGGGTCGTGCCCTTCGGACCGCAGCCGGGAGACGACCCGGACGATCTCACCACCGTCGGACACGGCGGGGGTACGGTCGAGCAGGGCCATCCCCTCGGGGGTCAGCAACTGGGCGAGATCGGCGGCTTCCACCCGACGATCCTGCCAGGTCGCCGAGCGGCCGACCGGACGTTGGCACTCGGATTGACCGAGTGCCAACGACGCCCTAGAGTTGGGGCAGTTGGCACTCTCCTGTGCGTAGTGCCAACCCGGTTCCCATCTGTACCGAGTCTGTACCGAGAAAGAAGAGGTCACCGTGGCCGTCAGCATCAAGCCGCTCGAGGATCGCATCGTCATCCGCCAGGTCGAGGCGGAGCAGACCACCGCTTCCGGTCTGGTCATCCCGGACACCGCGAAGGAGAAGCCCCAGGAGGGCGAGGTCGTCGCCGTGGGTCCGGGTCGTATCGACGACAACGGCAACCGCGTCCCGCTGGACGTCGCCGTGGGCGACAAGGTCATCTACTCGAAGTACGGCGGCACCGAGGTCAAGTACTCGGGCGAGGACCTCCTCGTCCTCTCGGCCCGCGACGTCCTCGCGGTGATCGAGCACTGAGACCTCGTTCTCTGCTGCGAACGCCCCGTTCGGCTCCGGCCGGCGGGGCGTTCGTGCGTCCTGGGTCGTGCGTCGTGCGTCCGGCACGTGGTCGTCCCGTCGGCCGGGAGGCGCGGTCCGTCCCCGGCTCGTCGGTGCCCGTTCCTAGGATGGTTCCGTGAGTGAACCGTCCCCCGCGCGTCCCGTCCGCAGCGAGGCATCCGTGGGTGTCGTGCAGGCGATCGTCGCGTACGGGCTCTGGGGCCTCATGCCGCTGCTCTTCGCGGCGATGGCCCCCGCCGGCGCGTTCGAGATCGTCGCCTGGCGGGTCGTCTTCGGGCTGGTGTTCTGCGCGGTCGCCATCGCCGTCACCCGGTCGTGGCTCCGGACGCGTTCCCTGATGGCGCAGCGCCGGGTGATGCTCGTGATGGGGCTCGCGGCGGTGCTCATCCTGGTGAACTGGACCGTGTACGTCGCGGCGACGACCTCGGGGCACACCGTCGAGGCGGCCCTCGGGTACTTCATCAACCCGCTCGTGACGATCGCGCTCGGTGTGGTGGTGCTCCGCGAACGGCTCCGTCCGCTGCAGTGGACCGCCGTCGGGATCAGCGTCGTGGCGGTCGTCGTCATCGCGGTCGGGTACGGGCAGATGCCGTGGATCTCCCTCGCGCTGGCGTTCTCCTTCGGCCTGTACGGCCTGGTGAAGAAGCGGGTCGGCGGGACGGTGGACGCGCTGTCCGGTCTGACGATCGAGACGGTGTGGCTGCTGCCGATCGCCGTCGTCGCCCTCGTGGTGCTCGGGGTCACCGGGTTCGGCGGCGGTGTGACGTTCACGAGCGAGGGTTGGGTGCACGTCCTCGTGACGGTGCTGACCGGGCCGGCGACGGCGGTGCCGCTGCTGCTGTTCGCGTCGTCCGCGCGTCGGGTGAGCCTGTCGACGTTGGGGTTGACGCAGTACCTCGCGCCGATCATGCAGCTGCTCGTCGGGGTGGTCGTGCAGCACGAGCCGATGTCGGGTGCCCGGTGGTTCGGCTTCGGGATCGTCTGGCTGGCCCTGGTCATCCTGACGGTCGACTCGTTCGCGGCTGCTCGGGCATCGCGGCGCCGGGCGCCGGGTGCTGCTGCGGCCGAGCCGGTCTGACGGGGCCGGGCCGCGCCTCCAGGCAGGTGCCTGCGACCGCGCCCGCGTGGTGTCCGCCGGGCCGAGCCTCGGCGTGGGCGACCGCTCTCGCGCCCGCGGGCCCGCGGAACGTCGCTGGGCCCGAGCCTCGGCGTCGTGCAGCCGAGACTCGGGCCCAGTGTGGGATGGGTACTGCCTACTTCTTGACCGAGCCCTGGATGGCGCTCTGGTAGACGGGCTTGTTGTCGCCGTCGAACTTGTAGATGCCGATGTAGGCGCTCGACGGGTCGTTGTTGTCGTCGAACGGACCGATGCCCGACGGACCCGTGTAGTGGATGTCCTCACCCTTGTCGAGCAGGGCGACGCAGTCCTTGAACGTCGAGCACTCGGTGCCGCCGTCGGCCCCGGACACCGCGGCCATGTTGGCCTGGATGGTGCCCGAGTCCGTGCCCTTGCCCTTCACCGCGGCGAGGGCCGCGAGGACGGTGGCGTCGTACGACTCCGCCGCGTACGAGTAGTCGGCCAGGTCCTTGCCGGACGACTTCTTGTAGAAGGCGGCGAGCTGCGCCTTGAACTCGTCCTTGGGCGAGGCACCGGGGATGGTGCCCTGCGCGCCGGTCAGGGTGCCCTTGTCAAAGTCCTTCGAGTAGTCCGCGGTGTTGCCGTCGGACATGTAGATCTTCGACATGTCGGCGTCCTGCGACTTCAGCTCCGGGATGATCGACTTCGTCTCGTCGAACGCCAGGACGACGATGGCGTCGGGCTTCGTGGCGAGTGCCGCGGTGACCTCGGAGGAGAACGTCGTCTGCCCGGGCGGGAACTCCTGGCCCTTGCCCTTGCCGCCGTAGACCACGGATCCGCCGGAGTCCTCGACGGCCTTCTGCACGGTGTTGCGGAGGCCGGTGCCGTAGGTGTCGTTGAAGACCAGGAACGCGACCTTGGCGTTGCCGTCGCCCGTGACGAGCTGGCCGAGCGCCGAACCCTGCACCGAGTCCGGCGGAGCGGTCCGGTAGTAGTACGACGAGTAGCCCGACAGGTCCGCCGCGGTGTTCGCGGGCGAGATCTCCACGATGCAGTTGCTCGTCAGCTGGTCGATGACGTTCAGCGTGACGCTGGACGACTCGGCGCCGATCGCGACCGGGACCTTCGCGTTCACGAGCTTCGTGGCGGCGGAGCTCGACACGGTCATGTCGTTGCTGTCACCGGAGTCGGTGGCGGGGTCGATCGTGACGTCCTTGTCGAGCACGCCACCGGCGGCGTTGATGTCCTGCACCGCGAGGCCGACACCGGACTCGGCGGGCGGGTTGAGGTACGCCAGCGAGCCGGTGAGCGGCAGGATGGTGCCGATCTTCAGCGCGTCGGTGCCGGGAGTGTCAGGGGCCTTGCAGCTCGCGGCGGGGTCCTTCTTCGCGCCGCTGGACGCGGAGGAGGACGGGGAAGCGCTGCCGCTGGTGGAACAGGCGGCGAGCAGGAGCGCCGCCGCTCCGGCCACTGCCAGTGCCGTGGTGGCACGGGTGGTTCTGATCATCCGTGGTGCCCTTTCTCTTCGCGGAAGGCCCCGGCGCATCGGGTCGAGTGCGGCGTCCTCCACGTGGGATGTCGAGAAAGCTAGAGCGGATGTGTTTCGCCCGTGTGTCGATCATCCACCCCTGGGTGTTTCGTTACAGACCCGTGATGAATCTGTGCAGACGCACAAACGCCCCGCTCCGGATCGGAGCGGGGCGTTCGATGGGGGACTGGTCAGCCGCGGTAGTTCGGCGCCTCGACGACCATCTTGATGTCGTGCGGGTGCGACTCCTTCAGCCCGGCGGCCGTGATCCGGACGAACTTGCCGCGTGCCTTGAGCTCCGGCACGGTACGGCCACCGACGTAGAACATCGACTGGCGCAGGCCGCCGACGAGCTGGTAGACGGCGTTCGCGACGGAGCCGCGGTAGGGCACCTGACCCTCGATGCCCTCGGGGATGAGCTTCTCGTCCGAGGGGACGTCGGCCTGGAAGTAGCGGTCCTTCGAGTACGAGGTCTTCTCGCCGCGGGTCTGCAGGGCGCCGAGGGAGCCCATCCCGCGGTAGGCCTTGTACTGCTTGCCGCCGACGAACACCAGCTCGCCCGGGGACTCGTCGGTGCCGGCGAGCAGCGAGCCGAGCATCACGGTGTCCGCGCCGGCGACCAGCGCCTTGGCGATGTCGCCCGAGTACTGCAGCCCGCCGTCGGCGATCACGGGCACGCCGGCCTCGCGCGCCGCGAGGGATGCCTCGTACACGGCGGTGACCTGCGGGACGCCGACTCCGGCGACCACGCGGGTGGTGCAGATCGAGCCCGGGCCGACGCCGACCTTGACCGCGTCGACACCGGCGTCGATGAGCGCCTGGGCACCCTGACGCGTCGCGACGTTCCCGCCGATGACGTCGACGCCCGCGAAGCGCGGGTCGGCCTTCAGGCGGCGGACCATGTCGAGCACGCCTTCGCTCTCACCGTTCGCGGTGTCGACCACGAGCACGTCGACGCCCGCCTCGAGCAGGGCCTCGGCGCGCTGCCAGGCGTCACCGAAGAACCCGATCGCCGCGCCCACGCGCAGGCGGCCCTCGTCGTCCTTCGTGGCGTCCGGGTACTTCTCGCTCTTGTCGAAGTCCTTCACCGTGATGAGCCCGCGGAGCTTGCCGTCGGCGTCCACCAGCGGCAGCTTCTCGATCTTGTGCTGCGCGAAGATCGCCACCGCTTCCTCGGGGTCGATGCCCTCGTTCGCGGTGATCAGCGGCGCCTTCGTCATGACGTCACGGACGAGCGTCGTGCCCAGCTCGAACGGGGCGACGAAGCGCATGTCCCGGTTCGTGATGATGCCGACGAGCGTGCCGTCCTGCTCGACCACCGGCAGGCCGGAGACGCGGAACTGCCCGCAGAGGGCGTCCACCTCGGCGACGGTGGCGTCGGGCCGCGTCGTCACGGGGTTCGTGATCATGCCCGACTCGGAGCGCTTGACCTTGTCGACGTAGGCGGCCTGCTCGGCGATCGACATGTTGCGGTGCAGGATGCCGATACCGCCCTGACGGGCCATGGCGATCGCCATCCGGGCCTCGGTCACGGTGTCCATCGCCGCGGAGAGCAGCGGCACGTTGACGGAGATCCGCTTGGTGAGCCGGGACGTGGTGGACGCCTCGCTCGGGATGACGTCGGTGTGCCCCGGCAGGAGCATGACGTCGTCGTACGTGAGTCCGATGAATCCGAACGGATCCGGCTGGTCCATGGGTCCCCTTCGTGGGCGAGGTGAAGTGGTTGCGCGAACACCGGGAACGCGGCGGCGGGTTCCGGATAGACCATGGTAACGCGCGTGCCCGCTCCGCCATTCCTGCCCGGACCAGGGCTCGGCGCTTCCTGTGGAGGATCACGGTTGCGGCACGATTTCTCCAGGGAACGTGATGGAAACACGGGGGACACAAAAAATCCCTATGGTCCTCGACTATCCGAACGAGAGGCTCATCCGTGGGTTCCATCACTCCGCCGGGGTCAGCGCTGCGGCGCGGACTCCGCCGTGGGGCACCAGGCCGCAGCCGCCTGGTCCTCGCCGCAGTACTCTTCCTCGCTTTCCTCGCCACCTTCGCGGTCGACTGGGCAGTGTCGCCCTCGGCGGAGGCGGCGACGAGCACGAGCAGTCCGTCCGCCACCAGCAGCTCGGCCCCGGCCAGCAACCAGCCCTGCACGGTCAGCCCGACCAACGGCTGCATCCAGGGCACCATCACCGACTCCGACCGGGAGCCCGTCTCCGGGGTGGCCGTCGACGTCTCCGGCCCGGGCGGCTTCGCCCAGACCGCGACCACCGCCGACACCGGGCGCTGGTCGGTGCGGGTCACCGAGGCGGGCAGCTACTCCGTCACGGTCGACCAGGGCACGCTGCCGAAGGGGCAGTACCTGACGAACGCGGCGGACGCGAAGCGCACCGTCACCGCCAGCCTGAACGCGAACGTCGGGCAGATCTTCCAGCTCTCCGACCAGCAGGGCGTGGTCACGAACGACGACGCCACGAGCGTCACACCGCAGCGGGCCTGGCAGCAGTTCGCGTCCGGCATCCGGCTCGGGCTCCTCATCGCCCTGGCGTCGGTCGGCCTGTCGCTGATCTACGGCACCACGGGGCTGTCGAGCTTCTCGCACGGTGAGCAGGTCACCCTCGGCGGGCTCCTGGCGTACCTGTTCGCGAACCAGCTCGGGTGGAACATCTGGCTCACCGGCATCGTCGTGACGCTGTTGTGCGCGGCGACCGGGTACCTGCAGGACGCCGCGATCTGGCGGCCCCTCCGGCGCAGGCGGATCAGTCTCACGCAGCTGATGATCGTGACGATCGGTCTGTCCATCGCCGCCCAGTACGCGTTCCAGTACTTCTTCGGCGCCTCGACCGTCCGGATCCAGCAGGGCAACCCGGAGACGGTCCGGTTCGCCGGCGTCACGCTGACGGTGCAGTCCTACGTGGCGATGGCGATCGCGCTCGTCGTGCTCGTCGCGACCGGCCTCTTCCTGGCGAAGACCCGGTTCGGCCGTGCGACCCGCGCGGTGTCCGACAACCCGGCACTGGCCAGCGCCTCCGGCATCGACGTCGACCGGGTGATCCGGTTCGTGTGGACGCTCGCCGCCGGGCTCGCGGGCCTGTCCGGCGTGATGCTCGGGCTCGTGCTGAACGGCGTGAACTGGCAGACCGGGCTCCAGCTCCTCCTGCTCATGTTCGCCTCGGTCACGCTCGGTGGCCTCGGCACCGCGTACGGCGCGCTCGTCGGCTCGATGATCATCGGCATCGTCGTGGAGCTCACGAACCTGGTGCTCCCCGGTGACTTCAAGTACGCCACCGCCCTCGTCATCCTCATCCTCATCCTGCTGTTCCGGCCGCAGGGCATCTTCGGCCGTGCCGAGCGGATCGGCTAAGGAGCGCCGCCATGGACTACTTCCTCAACCTGCTGTCCTCGCTCACACAGGAGGCGCTCGCGCCCACGACGGCGGCGTTCGCGCTCGCCGCGATCGGCCTCAACGTGCACTTCGGGCTCACCGGCCTGGTGAACATGGGCCAGGCCGCGTTCCTGCTGCTCGGCGCGTACGGCTTCGCGATCTCGATCACGAACGGCCTGCCGTTCGTGATGGCGGTCCTGGTCGCCCTGCTCGTCGCGATCGTCTTCGCGATCATCCTCGGCATCCCGACCCTCCGGCTCCGCGGTGACTACCTGGCGATCGTGACGATCTCCGGCGCCGAGATCATCCGGATGGTGGGACGCTCGAGCCTGCTCACCACGACGACCGGTGGCTCGAACGGCATCACCGGGTCGAGCTACCGCGACCCGTTCAACGCCCTCAGCCCGCTGCCCGACGGCACCACGACGATCCTGTGGTTCACGTACTCGAACAACGGCGTCAACGGCTGGTGGATCCGCATCGCAGCGTGGGCACTCGTCGCCCTGTTCACCCTGGTGCTCTTCCTGCTCATGCGCAGCCCCTGGGGCCGCGTCGTGAAGGCGATCCGCGAGGACGAGGACGCCGTCCGCTCCCTCGGCAAGAACGTCTACTCGTACAAGATGCAGGCGCTCGTCTTCGGCGGCGCGCTCGGGGCCCTGGCCGGCATCATCTACGTCCTGCCGAGTTCGGTGCAGCCGGACGCGATGGGCCGCTCGATGACGTTCTTCATCTGGACCGCGCTCATCCTCGGCGGTGCTGCGACGGTGTTCGGTCCGGTGCTCGGCGCCGTGCTGTTCTTCGTGGTCCGGCTCTTCATCCGCACCCTGGCGGGCGACTTCATCCCCGACTCGATCATGAACGCGCAGCAGGCGGAGCAGTTCTCCTACGTGCTCGTCGGCGTCGCGCTCATGCTGTTGATCGTGTTCCGGCCACAGGGCCTCCTCGGCAACAAGAAGGAGCTGACGTTCAGTGTCTGAGTCGTACGCCCACAGCAAGACCGACCCCATCCTCACCGTCGACACGGTCACCCGGCGCTTCGGCGGCATGACCGCGGTGGACGTCGACCACCTCGAGGTCCAGCGCGGGTCGATCACCGCCCTCATCGGTCCGAACGGCGCCGGCAAGACGACGTTCTTCAACCTGCTCACCGGGTTCGACAAGCCGAGCCCCGGTGCCGTCACCCGCTTCGACGGCGCGACCCTGCAGAAGACGAGCGCGACGCACATCGCCAACCGCGGCATGGTGCGCACATTCCAGCTCACGAAGGCGCTGAGCCGGCTCACGGTGATGCAGAACATGCTCCTCGGGGCGCGGGACCAGCCGGGCGAGAACTTCTTCGCCGCCCTGGTCCCCGCGGTCTGGCGGCCGCGGGAGCGCGCGATCACGGCGAAGGCCGAGGAGCTCCTCGCCCGGTTCAAGCTCGACACCAAGGCGGACGACTACGCGGGCTCGCTGAGCGGCGGGCAGCGGAAGCTCCTCGAGATGGCCCGCGCGCTCATGTCCGACCCGACGATGATCATGCTCGACGAGCCGATGGCCGGCGTGAACCCCGCGCTGACGCAGTCGCTCCTCGGGCACATCCAGTCCCTCCGCGACGACGGCATGACCGTGCTGTTCGTCGAGCACGACATGCACATGGTCCGGCACATCTCGGACTGGGTGGTCGTGATGGCCGAGGGCAAGGTCGTCGCCGAGGGGCCGGCCGACACCGTGATGGACGACAAGGCCGTCATCGACGCGTACCTCGGCGCCCACCACGACACCGACCTGGGCGACGACTCGCTCCTCAACGAGGAGACCTACGAGGAGCTGGCCGAGGAAGTAGCGGAAGAAGACGAGCAGGAGGCGACCCGATGACCGACGCAACGGACCCCGTGACCGCGAGCAGCGCCTCCAGTCCGTCCCCGGCGGCCACGCTGGAACGCGAGCCGGTGCTCAGCGCGAAGAACCTCGTCGCCGGCTACCTGCCGGGGGTGAACATCCTGAACGGCTGCGACCTCGACTGCTACCCGGGCGAGCTCATCGGCATCATCGGCCCGAACGGCGCCGGCAAGTCGACGCTCCTCAAGGCGCTGTTCGGCCTGGTGTCGATCCGCGAGGGTTCGGTCACGCTGCAGGGCGAGGACATCACGAACCTCAAGGCGAACAAGCTCGTGCAGGCCGGCGTCGGCTTCGTCCCGCAGACGAACAACGTCTTCCCCTCGCTGTCCATCGAGGAGAACCTGCAGATGGGGCTGTACCTGCGGCCCCGGAAGTTCGCGGAGCGGCTCGAGGTCATCTACGACCTCTTCCCGGTCCTCGGGCAGCGGCGCGGTCAGCGTGCCGGTTCGCTGTCGGGTGGTGAGCGGCAGTCCGTCGCGATGGCCCGGGCGCTGATGATGGACCCGAAGGTGCTGCTGCTCGACGAGCCCTCCGCGGGGTTGTCGCCGGTGCGGCAGGACGAGACGTTCATCCGCACGCGTCGGATCAACAAGGCCGGTGTGTCGATCGTCATGGTGGAGCAGAACGCGCGACGCTGTCTGCAGATCTGCGATCGTGGGTACGTGCTCGACCAGGGGCGGAACGCGTACTCGGGCACCGGGAAGGAGCTCGCCGACGACCCGAAGGTCATCGAGCTGTACCTGGGAACGCTCGCCAAGGACGTCGACGCAGGCCGCTGAGCGGTCGGCGTCGGCCGCGGGTGTCGCTGTGGGGGCGGCATCCGCAACCGAGCGGGGTCGTGCGTGGACGCTCAGCGCCGCACGGCCCCGCTCCTCACCCGTGGGGACCGCGTCGTCGCGGCACCGTGCTGTCGTCGGGTCGGGACCGCGCTGTCGCGCGTCGGGACCGTGTCGTCGTCGGGTCGGGACCGCGCTGTCGCGCGTCGGACCGGCCTGGAGGCGCGGCTCGCCACCGCCGGGTCGGTATCGTTCCGGACGTGCGCACCTCCGGACCCCTCGTGCTGGACGCCCTCGTCTGGCTGGTCTTCGCCGCGCTCTTCGTCGGGGCAGCGCTGCTCGTGAAGGTCGCGGCGGCGCTCCTCGGGGTGCTGGTGGTGCTGGCGCTCCTGCTCGGCCTCGTGCTCCGGACGCTCCGGAAGCGCCGGGCCCGTCCCCGTCCGCCGCGCTGACCGCCGCGCTGAGCCCGGCGTCCGCACGGCCGCGCCGACCGTGGCGCGCACCGTGCGAGGGTCGCCCAGCGCGAGCGCAGTGTGCGAGGTTCCGCGCTCCGTGGGACGCCCGAGCCCCCGCACCGTGGTCGGACGCTCGCACACTGCAGACACCTCGCACGGTGCGAGCCCGCGGGACCTCGCACGGTGCGAGCCCGGCGCCCGCCCGTGTCACCCGGGGGACACGACCGCTAGGCTTGCCGGGTGAGTGAAGTCGAGATCGGTGCAGGCAAGCGCGGACGTCGGGCGTACGCATTCGACGACATCGCGGTGGTCCCCTCGCGACGGACGCGTGACCCGCGGGACGTCAGTGTGCAGTGGTCGATCGACGCGTTCACGTTCGAGTCGCCGATCCTCTCCGCCCCGATGGACTCCGTCGCCTCGCCCGCGACGGTCATCCAGATGGGCAAGCTCGGCATGCTCGGTGTGCTCGACCTCGAGGGGCTCTGGACCCGCTACGAGGACCCGACGCCCTACTTCGACGAGATCAAGACGCTCACCGACGGCAACGTCACGAAGCGCATGCAGGAGATCTACTCCGAGCCGGTCAAGGCCGAGCTGATCACCGCGCGTCTCGCCGAGATCCGTGCGGCGGGCGTCCCGGTCGCCGGGTCGCTCAGCCCGCAGCGCACGCAGGAGTTCTCGCAGACGGTCGTGGACGCCGGCGTCGACCTGTTCGTGATCCGCGGCACCACGGTCTCCGCCGAGCACGTCTCGCAGAACACCGAGCCCCTCAACCTCAAGAAGTTCATCTACGAGCTCGACGTCCCGGTGATCGTCGGCGGTGCCTCCACGTACACGGCCGCGCTGCACCTCATGCGCACCGGTGCCGCGGGCGTGCTCGTCGGCTTCGGCGGCGGCGCTGCGTCGACCACGCGGGCCGCACTCGGCATCCACGCCCCGATGGCCACGGCCGTCGCAGACATCGCCGGTGCCCGTCGCGACTACATGGACGAGTCCGGCGGTCGCTACGTGCACGTCATCGCCGACGGCGGGCTCGACACCGCGGGCGACGTCGTCAAGGCCATCGCGATGGGCGCCGACGCCGTGATGCTCGGCACCGCGCTGGCCCGCGCGACCGAGGCGCCCGGTGGTGGCTTCCACTGGGGTGCAGAGGCGCACCACCCGGAGCTGCCCCGTGGCCGCCGCGTCGAGGTGGGCACCATCGCCCCGCTCGAGAACGTCCTGAACGGCCCCACGCCGACCTGGGACGGCCGCGCGAACATCGTCGGCGCGCTGCGTCGGTCGATGGCGACGACCGGATACTCCGACGTCAAGGAGTTCCAGCGAGTAGAAGTGGTCGTGGCGCCGTACCACCAGCAGTGACGGTGGCACCCGCACTCCAGCGCGGGTGACGCCTCGGCGTCGACCGCGACACGGAGGCGACGATGGCGAAGACCAGCACGAGCACGTCCAGCGCGACCCGGCCCGCCCGGGCCGAGAACGCTGTCCCGGGGGTCGGGTTCGACCCGTCGGCGAAGCTCGGCCCCGACGAACGCGCGGCCGCGATCGAGACCCTGAAGACCCGGGAGCTCGACGTCCTGGTCGTCGGCGGCGGCATCGTCGGTGCCGGCAGTGCGCTCGACGCCGTGACCCGCGGCCTGAGCGTCGGCATCGTGGAGGCCCGCGACTGGGGATCGGGCACGTCGAGCCGGTCCTCGAAGCTGGTGCACGGCGGCATCCGGTACCTCGAGCAGCTCAACTTCGCGCTCGTCCGCGAGGCACTGATCGAACGCGGCCTCCTGCTGCAGCGGATCGCCCCGCACCTGGTGAAGCCGGTCCGCTTCCTCTACCCGCTCAACCACCGGGTGTGGGAGCGCTTCTACATCGGCATCGGCATGGCGATGTACGACGTGTTCAGCTGGTCCGGTGGTCGGCCGCCCGGCGTCCCCCACCACCGGCACCTCAGCCGTCGGCAGGTCCTGAAGAACATGCCGGGCCTGCGCAAGGACGCCTTCGTCGGCGGCATGACCTACTACGACGCCCAGGTCGACGACGCCCGCTACGTCGCCTCGCTCGTCCGCACGGCCGCGTCCTACGGCGCGCACGCCGCCAGCCGCATCCGCATCGAGGGCTTCATCAAGGTGGGGGAGCGGGTCGTCGGGGCCGAGGCGCACGACATCCAGACCGGCGAGAAGTTCGAGATCCGCGCGAAGCAGGTCGTCAACGCGACGGGCGTCTGGACGGACGACACCCAGGCGATGATCGGTACCCGCGGGCAGTTCAAGGTGCGGGCGTCGAAGGGCGTCCACCTGGTGATCCCGCGGGACCGCTTCCAGTCGAACACGGGCATGATCCTCCGCACCGAGAAGAGCGTGCTGTTCGTCATCCCGTGGGGGCGGCACTGGTTGGTCGGCACGACGGACACCGACTGGTACCTCGACAAGGCGCACCCGGCGGCGACCGCGGCGGACATCGACTACATCCTCGAGCACGTCAACAAGGTGCTCGCGGTGCCGCTCACCCGCGAGGACGTCGAGGGCGTCTACGCCGGACTCCGGCCGCTGCTCGCCGGGGAGTCCGACCAGACGTCGAAGCTCAGCCGTGAGCACGTCGTCGCGCACACCGTTCCGGGGCTCGTGGTGGTCGCCGGTGGCAAGTGGACGACCTACCGGGTGATGGGCAAGGACGCCATCGACGAGGCGGTGGCCGCGATGGACGGCAAGATCCCGGGCTCGACGACCGAGGACATCCCGCTGCTCGGCGCCGAGGGGTACCCGGCCGCGTGGAACCGTCGTGGCCGGACCGCCCGCAGCTTCGGGGTGCACAAGGTCCGGATCGAGCACCTGCTGAACCGGTACGGCACGCTGTCGAGCGAGGTGCTGCGGCTCGTCAAGCAGGACCCGTCGCTCGCGGAGCCCCTGCCCGGTGCCGACGACTACATCGGCGCCGAGGTGGTCTACGCGGCGTCGCACGAGGGTGCCCTGCACCTGGAGGACGTCCTGGCTCGCCGCACCCGCATCTCGATCGAGGCCTGGGACCGCGGCGAGTCCGCGGCCCCGGTCGCCGCGAAGCTCATGGCGGACGTGCTCGGCTGGGACCAGGAGACCACCGAGAACGAGGTGTCGAACTACCTGAAGCGCGTCGCTGCCGAGCGCGAGTCGCAGCTGCAGCCCGACGACGAGTCGGCGGACCGGGTGCGCCTCGAGGCGCCGGACATCGCGTTCGGCTTCGACGAGGACGACGTGGTCGTCGGCGGGGGGCGGTCGAGCGGCGCGGAGGGCGCGAAGGCGTCCGACGAAGCGGTGGTCGGCGAGAAGACGACGGAACCCGAGTAGACCCAGCCACAGCCCGACGCGACCCGCGTCGGGAACGCGGGTCGCGCCTCCCGGCCGACGTCAGCCTGGAGGCGCGACCCGCCTCCGTCAGGCGACCAGCGTCCCCGACGTGGCCAGGCGCGCACGGTGTCGCTCACCCACCACGATGACGACCGGGATCGCGACGAGCGCGATCACGCTGGTGACGTACAGCACGCCGGCCCAGATGGTGTGGTCCTCCCCGCCGACGCCGTACCCGTCGGCGACGTCCATGACGAGCTGGAACCCCGCGGCGAAGGCGGGGACCGCTCCGGCGGCCAGGACGCCGAGGAACCACGCGGCGACGAAGTGCACCTCGACGCGCTTCCACAGCGTCACCACCGCGATCACGATCGCCAGTGCCACGCCGATCGCCGCGATGACGACGACGCCGACCACGTCCCCGCCGACGTCGAACCCCTTCCGGTCGAGCTCGGCGTAGATCGTGCCGAGCGGTGTCCCCGGCACGGCTGCGAGCGGATCGAGCACGAGTTCCTGCACCGCGAGCAGTGCTGCGTAGGCGATGACCGCCAGGACCCCGATGCCGGCGACGACGAAGCGTGTTCTCCCCATGCGCGGACCCTAGCGGAACGATCCGCACCCCTGCCATGATCTGTACCGTCCAGTCGGTACCGTTGCGACGATGCCGTCCGCGCCGAGCGCAGGAGCAGCATGACCACCACCACCGCACCCGTCGTCACGGTCGACGTCGGCGCACTCGCTCCCACCGACGTCGTCGCCGTCGCCCGGCACGGCGCCCGCGTCGAACTCGCCCCGGCCGCCCTCGCCGCGATGGCCGAGAGCCGCGCGGTGATCGAGGCGCTCGCCGACGACACCGTCCCGCACTACGGCGTCTCGACGGGCTTCGGCGCCCTGGCCACGAAGCAGATCCCGTTCGACCGTCGCGCGCAGCTGCAGGCCTCGCTCGTCCGGAGCCACGCGGCGTCCAGCGGGCCGGCGGTCGAGGACGAGGTCGTCCGTGCGCTGATGCTGCTCCGCCTGTCCACCCTCGCAACCGGGCGCACGGGCGTCCGGCCCGAGGTCGCCCGCACCTACGCCGAGCTCCTCAACGCGGGGATCACCCCGGTCATCGGCGAGTACGGCAGCCTCGGCTGCTCCGGGGACCTCGCACCGCTCGCACACTGCGCCCTCGCCGCGATGGGCGAGGGTGAGGTCCGGGTCGACGGGGTCGCCCGTCCCGCGGCCGAGGCGCTCGCCGCAGCGGGCATCGAACCGTTGGCGCTCCGCGAGAAGGAGGGCCTGGCGCTCATCAACGGCACCGACGGCATGCTCGGGATGCTGCTGCTCGCGCTCGACGACCTCCGTGCGCTCATCGACACCGCCGACCTCGCCGCGGCCATGAGCGTCGAGGGGCTCGCCGGGACCGACACCGTGTTCGCCGAGGACCTGCAGGCCCTCCGCCCGCACCCGGGCCAGGCGGTCTCGGCCGCCAACGTCCGCGCCGCCCTCGCCGGCTCCCCGGTCATCGCGGCGCACCGCTCCACGGGGTTCACCCGCGTGCAGGACGCGTACTCGCTGCGGTGCGCCCCGCAGGTGCACGGCGCCGCACGGGACACCCTCGACCACGCGGCCCTCGTGGCGTCACGGGAGCTGGCCTCGGCGGTGGACAACCCCGTCGTCACGCTCGACGGCCGGGTCGAGTCGAACGGCAACTTCCACGGCGCTCCGGTCGGCTACGTGCTCGACTTCCTGGCGATCGCGGTGGCCGACGTGGCGAGCATGTCCGAGCGGCGGACCGACCGGTTCCTCGACGCCTCCCGGAGCGGTGGTCTGCCGCCCTTCCTGGCGAACGACCCCGGTGTCGACTCGGGGCACATGATCGCGCAGTACACCCAGGCGGGCATCGTCTCCGAGCTGAAGCGCCTGGCCGTGCCCGCGTCGGTCGACTCGATCCCGACGTCCGCCATGCAGGAGGACCACGTGTCGATGGGTTGGAGTGCCGCCCGGAAGCTCCGGCGCGCGGTCGACGGCCTGACACGGGTGGTCGCGATCGAGATCCTCACCGCGGCGCGGGCGACCGACATGCGCGGCACGGGATCGGCGGCCGTGACCGGTGCGGTGCGCGCCGCACTGCGGGAGCGGGTGGCGGGACCCGGCGACGACCGCTGGTTGGCGCCCGAGATCGCCGCCGCCGTCGAACTGGTCGCGGATCGGACACTGCTCGACGCCGCCCGGGCCGCGGTGGTGCGGACGGCCTGATCCGCGGAATGCCCGGCCCCGCTCGGTGGTTATCATCGGGGTACTCGAAAAGGGAGCCATCATGGTCGACGTCCATCGCGTCAAACTCCCCGGAGTCGGCGTGCTGCACAGCTTCTACACCGACGACGGTGGCAAGTGTGGTGTCATCACGCACCGGTCGGGCCACTCCGACCTCATCTCCTTCGCCGACGTGTCGGACGGCGCGGACAAGTCCGAGAAGGTGTCGCTGCGCCTCAGTGAGGACGAAGCGCACACCCTCGCCGAACTGCTCGGCGGCACCCGGATCACCGAGGGCCTCGACAAGCTCGACGAGATCCCCGGCCTGTCGATCGACTGGTTCTCGGTGGACTACGACGACGCCATCGCCGGCAAGCCCCTCGGTGACCTGCACGACTCGGGCTTCATCGGTCTGACCGTCGTCGCGGTGGTCCGTGGCGACAGCGCCAACCCGGCCCCGTCGCCGGACTTCGTCGTGTTCCCGGGCGACACCATCGTCGTCGCCGGGTCCCCGGAGAAGGTGGCGAAGGCGTTCTCGTTCTACCGCAGCGGAGAGCTTGCGGCCGCTGCGGCCGAGGCCCCGCCGAGGAGCTAACCCGTGCACCTGGGTGGTGAGCTGCTCACCATCGGCGCCCTGTTCCTCATCGCCTACGTCCTCGGACGCCTCGGCAAGACCATCGGCCTGCCCGCGATCCCGATCTACATGATCGTCGGGCTCATCGCGAGCCCGCACACCCCGTGGACCGGGATCTCGGTCGAGTCGCACACGATCGAGCTCATCGCGACGTTCGGTCTCATCCTGCTGCTCTTCAACCTCGGGTTGGAGTTCGACCAGGAGGAGTTCTACGGCAACGCCGGCAAGCTCCTCGTCTCCGGCGGCACGTACGTCGCCATCAACATGGGCGTCGGGTTCGCCTTCGGCTTCTCGCTCGGCTGGGGCACGCGCGAGGCCCTGATCATCGCGGGCATGACCGCGACGTCGTCGAGCGCGATCGTCACGAAGCTGCTCATCGAGCTCCGGCGGCTGGCCAACGACGAGACGCCGATGATCCTCGGCGTCACGGTCATCGAGGACGTCTTCATCGCGATCTACCTCGCGATCGTCTCCGTGGTGCTCTCCGGCGACACGAACGTCTGGGCGGTGGTCGGCAAGCTCGCACTGGCGTTCGGCTTCCTCATCGTGATGTTCACCCTCGCCCGGTTCGCGGGCAAGTGGGTGTCGAAGATCTTCGCGACCCGTGACGACGAGCTGTTCACCGTGCTGTTCTTCGGCCTCGCAGTGATGTTCGGCGGCATCGGCGACCTGCTCGGTGTGACCGACGCGATCGGCGCCTTCGTGATCGGCCTGCTCTGCGGTGCCACGCGCTACCGCGACCGCATCGAACAGCTCGCCCTGCCGATGCGCGACGTTTTCGCGGCGTTCTTCTTCGTGAACTTCGGCCTCGGGCTCGACCTGTCCACCTTCGGCGAGGTCCTCTGGCCGGTCCTCGGTGCGATCGGCATGACCGTCGTGCTGAACGCGGTCGCCGGGCAGCTCGTCGCCCGCATGAACGGCTTCAACGTCCAGCAGGGCATCAACACCGCCGTCATCCTGGTGAACCGTGGCGAGTTCGCGCTGATCCTCGCGACGCTCTCGGCCGCCGCCGGCCTGGAGGCGCGGATCACCGCGTTCGCGGGCCTCTACGTCCTCGTCATGGCCATCCTGGGACCCCTCCTCGCTGTGAACTCGGACCGGATCGGCCGCCTCGTGGTGCGGCCCGCCCGCCTCGTACGGCTGCGCTCGCGCCTCGGTGGCCGCCGAGCCGTCGCCGCGGCCGCCGCGGCCGAGGCCGCCGAGGCCGAAGCCGAGTCCGACGCGGCCGATGCAGCGGCCCGTCGGGCCGAGCGCGACCGGCAGTTCGCGGAGGAGTTCGCGCTGGTGGAGGCGGCTGGCAGGGAAGAGCGGGAGAATGAGCCCTTGGAGGCGGCGTCCGAGCCGCTCCCCGCCGAGCGCCCCGAACGCCCGGTCCGACAGCGCGATCCGGAGTACTGATACGAATGTGGGCCGTAGCCCGACGACCGAAGTGGATCGCGCTGCTGCTGCTGGCGCTCGTGCTCGCGGCGGTGTTCGCGGGACTGGGCAAGTGGCAGCTCGAGCGCAGCATCGCCAACGGCAAGCCGCTGCCCGCGACCACCGAGACCCGGAAGACGCTCGACTCGGTGACCGGGCCGATGCAGCCCGCGACCGAGAAGATGGCGGGCCAGAAGGTCACCGTCACCGGCCGGTTCGTCGCGGGTGACACGACCGTGCTCACCGGTCGCAGCGGGGGTGGGACGTACCAGACCGTCGGGCACCTGGTCGACTCGGGGAGCGGGGCGAGCCTCCCGGTCGTGATCGGGTGGTCCGACCAGCGGAGCGCCGCCGTCGCCGGTGGTGACCGTGTGGCGGACGGCGGCGAGGTGACCGTCGAGGGGCGGTACTACCCGGCCGAGTCGCCCGACCAGGACACCTACGACAAGGGCGAGTACTCCGCCGTCGCGCCGGCCCGGTTCGTGAACACCTGGAAGACCTTCGACGACCGGATGTACCTCGGGTACGTGGTCGCCGACGGCACCACCGCGAAGGCCGCCGACCTCGGCACCATCGCCGACCGTGCCCCCACGCGCGAGGTCCAGTTCGACTGGCTCAACCTGTTCTACGCGATCGAGTGGGTCGTCTTCGCCGGGTTCGCCGTGTTCCTCTGGTGGCGCTTCGTGAAGGACACCTTCGAGCGCGAGGAAGAGGACCGTCGTGAGGCCGCGCTCAGCGTCGACGGGGCCCTCGTCGACCGACGGTAGGATGGCCGATATGGCTCTGACCGTCCGGACCCGCGACATCCCGAAGATCCCGGGGGCGGTGCGGCTCTACCGCATCTCCGCGTACATCACCGGCGTGCTGCTGCTCGCCCTGGTGATCGAGGTGATCATCAAGTACACCCCGTTGCAGCTCGAGATGCAGCTCGGCAACGGCCCGTTCTTCGTGCCGAACGGCACGGCCGGTGAAGCGCCCGGCACGTTCAACCTCTCCATCGCGATCCTGATCGCGCACGGCTGGTTGTACGTCGTCTACCTCTTCATGGACTTCCGCCTCTGGAGCATCATGCGCTGGAAGCCGTCGCGCTTCCTGCTGATCGCCCTCGGCGGGATCATCCCGTTCATGTCCTTCGTGGTCGAGCACCGCATGCAGAAGGCCGCCATGACCACCTACCACGAGCTGACCGCGCAGCAGGCGCGGGAGAAAGAGAGCGCTCGGTGAGCGAGACCGAACAGCGTCCCGTCCTCGTCGTCGACTTCGGAGCCCAATACGCGCAGCTCATCGCGCGTCGGGTCCGTGAAGCGAACGTCTACAGCGAGATCGTCCCGCACTCGATCACCGCGGACGAGGTCCGTGCGAAGGACCCCGCAGCCATCGTGCTGTCCGGTGGTCCGTCGTCGGTGTACGAAGCGGGGGCCCCGTCGCTCGACGGCGACATCCTGGACCTCGGTGTCCCCGTGCTCGGCATCTGCTACGGCTTCCAGGCCATGGCGACCGCGCTCGGCGGCGAGGTCGCACAGACCGGCGCCCGAGAGTACGGCGCGACCGACGTCACCGTGACGGGGACGGACAGCGTGCTGCTCGGCGCGCAGCCGGAGTCGCAGGTCACCTGGATGTCCCACGGCGACTCCGTGGCGAAGGCGCCGGAGGGCTTCGAGGTCCTCGCGTCGAGCGCCTCGACCCCGGTCGCCGCGTTCGCCTCCGACGAGCGCAAGCTCTACGGCGTGCAGTGGCACCCCGAGGTCAAGCACTCCGCGTACGGCCAGGCCGTGCTCGAGAACTTCCTGCACCGTGCCGCGGGCCTCCCCGGTGACTGGAACTCCGCGAACGTCATCGACGAGCAGGTCGCCCGGATCCGCGCGCAGGTCGGCTCGGCCCGCGTCATCGCCGGGCTCTCCGGCGGCGTCGACTCCGCCGTCGCGGCGGCCCTGGTGCACAAGGCCGTCGGTGACCAGCTCACGTGCGTCTTCGTCGACCACGGGCTCCTCCGCGCCGACGAGCGCAAGCAGGTGGAGGAGGACTACGTCGCCTCCACCGGTGTCAGGCTCGTCACGATCGACGCGGAGCAGCAGTTCCTCGACGCCCTCGCCGGCGTCAGCGACCCGGAGCAGAAGCGCAAGATCATCGGCCGTGAGTTCATCCGCACGTTCGAGAGCGCGGCCGAGGCCCTCGTGCTCGAGGCACGTGCCGAGTCCGCCGAGGGATCCGACGCGGGCGAGGTGAAGTTCCTCGTGCAGGGCACGCTCTACCCCGACGTGGTCGAGTCCGGCGGCGGCTCCGGCACGGCGAACATCAAGTCGCACCACAACGTCGGCGGGCTGCCGGACGACATGACGTTCGAACTCGTCGAGCCGCTCCGCACGCTGTTCAAGGACGAGGTCCGCGCGGTCGGTCGCGAGCTCGGCCTGCCCGAGGTCATCGTCGGCCGCCAGCCCTTCCCCGGACCCGGCCTCGGCATCCGCATCGTCGGCGAGGTCACGAAGGACCGCCTCGAGCTGCTCCGTGCCGCCGACAAGATCGCCCGCGAGGAACTCACCGCGGCCGGCCTCGACGACGAGATCTGGCAGTGCCCGGTCGTCCTGCTCGCCGACGTCCGTTCCGTGGGCGTCCAGGGTGACGGCCGCACCTACGGCCACCCGATCGTGCTGCGTCCGGTCTCCTCGGAGGACGCGATGACCGCCGACTGGACCCGTCTGCCGTACGACACCCTCGCGAAGATCTCGAACCGCATCACGAACGAGGTGCCCGACGTGAACCGGGTCGTGCTCGACGTCACGAGCAAGCCGCCGGGGACGATCGAGTGGGAGTGACCCTCCCGCACTGACGGGGCCCGGCACGCACTGCGTGCCGGGCCCCGTCGCGTCCCCGGTCGTGTCGCGCCCGGTTCGTCGAGATCGCACTCGGTGACGCAGCGCCACGAGTGCCGTCCGCCGGAGTGCGATCTCGCGCCGGTTCTGGACGCGTGGGACCCCCGGACACGACGAAGGGCCCCGGCGTGTTCGCCGGGGCCCTCCTGGTCGGAGCTAGTTGCGCTGGCTGCTCGCGATGATGGCGAGGATGCGCAGGATCTCGAGGTAGAGCCACACGAGGGTGACGATGAGCCCGAAGGCCGCCGTCCACGCGTAGATCTTCGGGGCGCCGCGCTGGACACCCGTCTTGATCTGGTCGAAGTCGAGGATCAGCGAGTACGCGGCCATCAGGACCACGAAGATGCCGATCACGACGCCCAGCGGGATGCCGAAGACCGTCGTGCCCATGAGCCCGAACGCCGTCTTCGTGACGCCGGTCCACATCAGGACGAGGTTCACGAGCGAGAACGCCATGTACCCGACCATCGCGATGAGGAAGAAGCGGGTGAGCTTCGGCGTCGCGCGGACCTTGCCCGAGAGGAACAGCAGCAGCGTGACCGCGAACACCCCGAGGGTGCCGAACACGGCCTGCGCGACGATGCCGTCCGCCTGCGGGAGCGCGGTCTGGAAGTAGTTCGAGATGCCACCGACGAACAGGCCCTCGAAGAAGGCGTACGCCAGGACGAGTGCCGGCGACGGCTTCTTCTTGAAGGTGTTGACGAGCGCCAGCACGAAGCCGACGATCGCGCCGACGATCCAGACCATCGGCGGCAGGTTCCAGCCGGCGACCGCGCCGACGATCAGCACGCCGAACGCCAGGAGCGTCTTGACGATGGTGTCCTCGTACGACATGCGGTCGGTGTCGACCGTGCTCGCTGCCGGACGGTCGTACATGTACTGCAGCTGCTCGGGCGTCATGCCGCCCTGCGCCTGCTGCGGGGTCTGTCCCCAGCCGGCCTGCTGCTGACCAGCGCCACGCCCACCCCAGGTGTTGGGCCCCTGGTTGTTGAAGGCGGGGGACTGGTCGAAACCGGGCTTGAAGGCCATGGTGTCCTCTTCCTTGGAGATTCGAGTCCTCTCAGCCTAGGGGCGCTCGGTCGCGGAAGGCTGAGGATTCGCGGCGAGCGGAAGCGGTCCCGGAGGGCCGCGTCACGGCGAGCCTATGGGGATCTGCTGCGCGCGCGCCCCGAAGTCGTCGGGAACCAGCCGACCGTCCAGCGCGGGTGGTGGGGCGGCGGTGGTCTGCGCCTCCAGGCCCGGTCGGCGGGATCGCCGGGGAGACCCACGTGACCAGCGCGACCGAGATGAGCATGAGGAGCAGCCAGGCGACGATCTTCGTGGGCGCCACCGGGTGCCAGGCCGCCGCCTGTGCCGGGTAGGACCAGGCGCCCGCCCAGGTGGCGACGTTCTCGGCGAACCAGATGAACAGCGCCACGAGCCCCATCGCGACGAGGACGGGCATCCGGAGGACGGTGCGGTGCACCCGCGCGTGCATGGTGGTCCGGGCGAAGAGGGCGACCACGAGCGCGAGCAGCACGTACCGGGCGTCCCAGACGAAGTGGTGCCCGAAGAAGTTCAGGTAGACGAGTCCGGCGACGACGGCGAGCAGCCACTGCCGGGGGTACCGGTCGAAGCGCAGGTCGAACAGCCGGTGCACCCGCACCAGGTACGACCCGACCGCGCCGTACATGAACCCGGAGAACAGCGGGACGCCGAGCACGACCAGGACACCGCCGGGCGCGTAGGTCCACGAGCCCATGTGGGTCTTGAAGACCTCCATGACCGTGCCGACCACGTGGAAGAGCAGGATGACCCGGAGCTCCCGGACGGTCTCGAGGCCGAAGACGAGCATCGCGACCTGCAGCAGGACGGCGGCGACGGTGAGCACGTCGTTCCGGGCTGCGGCCGGCACGGTGCCGTGGACGATCGCCATCGTCGCCAGCAGCACTGCACCGTACGTGCACGCCCAGGCCTGCTTCGCGCCGAAGACGAGGAACTCGGTGACGGCGATCCGGAGGGGACGGTGCGGCTGGTGGCCGGCGTCGAGCATCCGTCGCGCGGCTCGGTCGATGCGGTGCTCCACGGCGGTGGACAGGGAACGGGCGGTCATGCTGCGAGCGTCCGACCCGCGGCTGGGAACGGCGGCCTGTGCACATCGGGATGTGTCGCCCGGCACACGCCAGCCCGTGGACACCACTGGCCAGTAGGGTGCGGCCATGACCCTGGTGATCGCCCACCGCGGCGCGTCCGGCTACCGTCCCGAGCACTCGCGGAGCGCGTACGAGCTCGCGGTCGAGCTCGGGGCAGACGCGATCGAACCGGACCTCGTGCCGACGAAGGACGGCGTGCTGGTGTTGCGGCACGAGAACGAGATCTCGGGCACGACCGACGTGGCGGGCCACCCCGAGTTCCGGCACCTGCGGACCACCAAGACGGTCGACGGCCAGACCCTGACCGGCTGGTTCACCGAGGACTTCACGTGGGCGGAACTGCAGACGCTCCGGACCCGGGAACGCCTGCCGGCCCTGCGCCCGGCGTCGGCGGAGCACGACGGGGAGGAACCGATCCTCCGGCTCGAGGACCTGCTCGGCATCCTCGACGCGGCACCGCGGCCGGTCGGGCTCGTGGCCGAGGTGAAGCACGCCGACTGCTTCGCGCGGGCCGGCTTCCCGATGGGGCAGCTGCTCGACGACGCGCTGGCGGATGCCGGGTGGCGCGGGGACGAGCGGCTCACGATCGAGTGCTTCGAGAAGGGCGTCCTCCGCGACCTCCGTGCGCGCGGGACCGGCGGTCGGCTCGTGTACCTCCAGGAGGCCCGCGGCAGCGCCCCGGACGAGGTCGCCTCCCACGGGTCGCTGGCTCCCACGTACGCCGCGGAGCGGTCCGAGGACTCGCTCGCCTCGCTCGCGACCGAGTTCCACGGCGTCAGCCTGCCGGTCGCGACGGTGATGGCGGGCGTGGACAGCGTGGCGGTCGACGACCCCGCCCCGGTGCGGAGCGTGATCGTCGACCGGGCGCACGACGCCGGTCTCGCGGTGTACACGTGGACGCTCCGGCCGGAGAACCGGTTCCTGCCGGCGCCCCTCCGCCGCGGTGGCGAGGTCGCGGCGTTCGGCGACTGGGAGCGGTGGTTCACCTCGATCGTCCGGACCGGCGTCGACGGGGTGTTCGCGGACCACACCGACCTCGCCGTGCTCGCCCGTTCGGCTGTCGGGGGTCGCGCCTAGACTGTCCCGGACATGACGATCGTGCTGGACCCATTCGAGTCGTCCCCGGAGCACGGGGGTGGCGCCGCTGCCTACGAGGACCCCTTCACCGCGGGTCTGAACCCCCAGCAGAAGGAAGCCGTCGAGTACCGCGGCGAGTCCCTGCTCATCGTGGCGGGCGCGGGCTCCGGCAAGACGAGCGTGCTCACCCGTCGCATCGCACTCCTGCTCGCCAACCGGGAAGCCTGGCCGTCGCAGATCCTGGCGATCACCTTCACGAACAAGGCCGCTGCGGAGATGCGCGAGCGCGTCCGGGCCCTCGTCGGCCAGGAGTCCGAGGGCATGTGGATCTCCACGTTCCACTCGGCGTGCGTGCGGATCCTCCGGCGTGAGGCCGAGCGCTTCGGGTTCCCGCAGTCCTTCACGATCTACGACTCCGCGGACTCGAGGGCCCTGCTCAAGCGGATCATCAAGGAGCTCGAGGCGGACTCCCTCGGGCTGACGGTCGGTGCTGCGGCGTCGAAGATCTCGAAGCTCAAGAACGAGCTGCAGGACATCGACTCGTACGCCCGCAACATCAACGCGAACGACCCGCAGGAGGTCATGTTCACGGAGGTGTTCCGGCGGTACACGAACGACCTGCGCCGGGCGAACGCGTTCGACTTCGACGACCTCATCGGCCAGACGGTGTTCCTGTTCCGCGCGTTCCCCGAGGTCGCTGCGCTCTACCAGCGTCGGTTCCGCTTCATCCTGGTCGACGAGTACCAGGACACCAACCACGCGCAGTACTCGCTGATCCGCGAGCTCACCCGTCCGGTGCCGGTCGAGCAG
Source organism: Curtobacterium sp. SP.BCo (assembly GCF_051903265.1). GTDB lineage: Bacteria > Actinomycetota > Actinomycetes > Actinomycetales > Microbacteriaceae > Curtobacterium. Next base: position 257,237 of record NZ_CP194337.1, on the reverse strand, counting down.
GTCGACAAGCTGGAGGACTCCGGTCAGCACGTCGCCCGGATGCGCGAGGCCGACGGGTCCATCGCGCCGGCGTCCCTGACGGTCGTGGGCGACTCGGACCAGTCGATCTACGCCTTCCGCGGTGCCGACATCCGCAACATCGTCGAGTTCGAGCGGGACTTCCCGAACTCGAAGGTGATCCTGCTCGAGCAGAACTACCGGTCGACGCAGAACATCCTCGACGCAGCGAACGCCGTCATCGCGAACAACTTCGACCGCCAGGCGAAGAACCTGTTCACCGACGTCGGGGCCGGCGACAAGATCGTCGGGTTCACCGGCTACACCGGCCACGACGAGGCGCAGTTCGTCGCCGACGAGATCCAGCGCCTGCACGAGGACGGCACCGACTACCGCGACATGGCGGTGTTCTACCGGACGAACTCGCAGACCCGTGCGCTGGAGGAGATCTTCATCCGCTCGGCGATACCGTACCGGGTGCTCGGCGGCACGAAGTTCTACGAGCGCGCCGAGATCAAGGACGCCATGGCCTACCTGATCACCGTCGCGAACCCGGCCGATCCGCTCGCCCTCCGACGCATCCTGAACGTCCCGAAGCGCGGCATCGGTGCCGTCACCGAGACGACCCTGCAGCGCTACGCCGACGAGCACGACACCACGATGCGCGACGCGCTGCGGCACGCGGACGAGCTCGGCTTCGGGCCGAAGGTCCGGAACGCGATCACGGCGTTCGCGGCGCTCCTCGACGAGGTCTCCGCGAAGGCGCAGGGCCAACCGGTCGTCGACACCCTGACGCAGCTGCTCGACGGGTCCGGGCTGCTCGAGAACCTGCGCAAGTCGCCGGACGCACAGGACGCCGCACGCGCCGACAACATCGACGAGCTCGTCGCGGTGACCCGGGAGTTCCAGAAGAACAACCCCGAGGGCACGCTGTCGGACTTCCTGACCGAGGTCTCCCTCGTCGCGGCGGCGGACGAACTGGACGACTCGTCGGGCACGGTGTCGCTCATGACGCTCCACACGGCGAAGGGGCTCGAGTACGACGCGGTCTTCCTGACGGGCGTCGAGGAGGACCTGCTGCCGCACCGGATGTCCGCGAACGAGCCCGGTGGTCCCTCCGAGGAACGCCGCCTGTTCTACGTCGGCATCACCCGCGCCAAGAAGTCCCTGTTCCTGTCGCTCGCGATGACCCGCGCGCAGTTCGGTGACGTCAACGTGGCGATGCCCTCCCGGTTCCTGCAGGAGATCCCCGAGGGGCTCATCGAGTGGAAGCAGTCCCCGGGCATGGCGAACAGCCGGGGCGGGACGCAGCCGCGCGCGCTGAACGCCAAGCGTGAGGGCGGCTTCGGCGGCAGCGGTGGTGGTGGCGGTGGCGGCTACCGCGGAGGCGGCGGCTGGGGCGGCGGCTCGTACGACCGCGCAGCGGCTGCGGCGAAGACCCGCCCGAAGACCGAGTGGGCGAACCGGGTCTCCGGTCAGGTCCGCGACAACGGCGACATGGAGCTGGCGGCGGGCGACCGCATCCGGCACGTCGACTTCGGCGACGGCACGGTGTCGGCAGTGACCGGGCAGGGTGCGAAGCGCATCGCGGAGATCGCGTTCGACACCGCGGGCCGCAAGAAGCTCCTCATCAAGATCGCGCCGATCGACAAGCTCTAGCGAAGCTGCGCTGCGCTGTGCCGCGCCGCGCTGCGCTGCGCCGTGCCGCGCCGTTGCGTGGTGCTCGGTGTGCACTCGCGCAACGCCAACCGGCTCGCGCCGTGGAATCCCGTGGCGCGAGCCGGTTTCGTGCGTGCCGCGCCGACCCGCGCCGTGGCGTGTCGTGCTGTGGCTGCGCCGTGCTCGCCACGCCGGGCTGCCCCTGTTCGGGTGACAAACGCAACGAGGTGAGGTTAGCCTTACCTAACGTGACAGCACTCGAGATCCTCACCACCGCCGACGCCGACCGCTACCGGACGACCGTCACGGCCACCGTCGACCGGCTCGCCGATCGCCTGGCCGCCGTCGACCGGCCGACGACCGACACCGCTCCGCACGAGCTCCGCGCCCGGGTCGCCGACATCGACCTCGACGCCGAAGCCATCGGGACCGACCGGGCGCTCGCCGAACTCGACGACCTGTTCGTCCGCGAGGCCGTCTGGTTCCACGACCCCGGGTACCTCGCCCACCTCAACTGCCCGGTCGCACTGCCCGCCGTGGCCGCGGAGGCCGTGCTCGCCGCCGTGAACCCCTCGGTCGACACCTGGGACCAGTCCCGGATCGGCACCGAGATCGAGCGCCACGTGGTCGACTGGCTGGCCGGACGCGCCGGGTTCACCGCGGGCGACGGCGTCTTCACGTCCGGCGGCTCGCAGTCCAACCTGCAGGCACTCCTGCTCGCGCGGGAGGCCGCAACGAGCGCGGCCACCGGAAGCGTCGCGACGACCGGCGGCGCCGTGCCGCACCCCGTCGTGTTCGCCACCGCCGAGACCCACTTCAGCATCGCCAAGTCGGCGCGGCTGCTGGGCCTCGAGGCGGTCATCGACGTCCCGACCGACACCACCGGTCGGATGCGCCCCGCTGCCCTCGCCGAGGCGATCGCCGCAGCCCGGGCTGCCGGTCGCACGCCGGTGGCGGTGGTCGCCACCGCTGGCACGACCGACCGCGGCGTGATCGACCCGCTCGAACCGATCGCCGACGTGTGCGACCTCGAGGGCGTCTGGCTCCACGTGGACGCCGCGTACGGCTGCGGGCTGCTCGTGTCCCCGACCCGCCGGCACCTGCTCGACGGCATCGAACGGGCGCGGAGCGTGACGGCGGACCTGCACAAGTCCTTCTTCCAGCCGGTCTCGTCGAGCGTCCTGCTCGTCCGGGACCCCGACGACCTGCGTCGGACGGCCTGGCACGCCGACTACCTCAACCCGGAGGACGCCGCCGAGCCGAACCAGGTCGACAAGTCGCTGCAGACCACCAGGCGGTTCGACGCGCTGAAGCTCTGGGCGACGCTGCGCGCGTCCGGCGCCGACGCCGTCGGGCGAGCGTTCGACGCCGTGATCGACCTCGCCGCAGCCACCCACACGATGGTGGCGGAGCACCCGGAGTTCGACCTCGTCGCCCCGACGCAGCTCAGCACGGTGCTGTTCCGGTGGCAGCCCGCGGGCCTGCCCGACGACGAGGCCGACGCGCTCGTGGCGCCGATCCGTGCGGCGCTCCTGGCCGAGGGGCGGGTGCTCGTCGCGAAGACGGTGATCGACGGCCGGCCGTGCAACAAGTTCACCCTGCTCAACCCGGAGACGACGCCGGAGCAGATGCGGGCGTCCCTGGACCACGTGGCGCGGACCGCGGCAGCGACGGCAGCAGCTGTCAACGCAACGATCCCAGCCCTCGCCGCGACGACGCCCGCGGGAGCAGCACGATGACCGCCGCCGCGACCCACGACGTCGTCGGCATCGGCATCGGCCCGTTCAACCTCGGCCTCGCCTGCCTGACCGACCCCGTCGACGACCTCGACGCGGTGTTCCTCGACGCCGCCGACGGCTTCGCCTGGCACCACGGCATGATGCTCGACGACGCCACGATCCAGGTGCCGTTCCTGGCCGACCTCGTGACGATGGCCGACCCGACGTCGCCGTTCTCGTTCCTGGCGTGGCTCAAGGAGACCGGGCGCCTGTACCCGTTCTACATCCGCGAGGACTTCCACCCCCTCCGCAGTGAGTACGACGCCTACTGCCGCTGGGCCGCCGACCGGCTGGACACCCTGCGCTGGGGGCGCCGGGTCACGGCCGTCGAGCACAACGTGACGACGGACCTCTTCACGGTGCACGCCGAGACCGATCAGGGTCCCGAGACGTACCGCGCACGCCACGTCGTCGTGGGCATCGGCACGGAACCGGTCGTGCCGGAGCCCCTCCGCGGCGTGGGCGGTCCCGCGATCCACTCCGCCGACTACCTGCCGAACCGGGACGCCCTGCGCGCCGCCGGGTCCGTCGCGGTGATCGGCAGCGGGCAGTCCGCGGCGGAGGTCTACCGCGACCTGCTCGAGGACGTCCGGCAGCACGACTACCGCCTCGACTGGATCACCCGGTCGCCGCGGTTCTTCCCGATGGAGGACACGAAGCTCACGCTGGAGATGACGAGTCCCGAGTACACGGACCACTTCCACGCGCTGCCGGAGGGTGTCCGGGACCGTCTGGGACGCGAGCAGCGTGGCCTGTACAAGGGGATCAGCGCCGACCTGGTGGACGAGCTGTACGACCAGCTCTACCGGATCAGCGCCCGTGGTCCGGTCCCGACGAGCCTCCGCACCGAGACGAGCGTGGTCGACGCCGCGTGGCTCGCCGACCGGGGCACGTACCGGCTGACGCTCCGGCACGAGCAGCTCGGCGAGACGTACGAGCACGAGGTCGAGCGCCTCGTCCTCGCCACCGGGTACGCGCCGCGGCCCACGTCGTTCCTCGACCCGGTCGAGCACCTGGTCGCGCGGGACGCGCGGGGGCGGTTCGCGGTCGCCCGCGACCACCACGTCGACCGTCTCGGCGGCCGCATCTGGGTGCAGAACGCCGAGGAGCACACGCACGGACTCACCGCCCCGGACCTCGGCATGGGTGCGTGGCGGAACGCGTCGATCATCCGGTCCGTCACGGGTCGGTCGGTCTACGGCCTGGAGGAACGGATCGCCTTCCAGGAGTTCGGCCTGCCCGCCACCCGGCAGTCCACCCCGCGTCCCGTCACCGAGCGCGCGGAGGTGACGGCATGACCGTGGACGCGACCAGCGCGCCGGCGGCGCGCCGACCCGTGGGCGCCGCACCGGGCCTCCTGTCCGTCGAACCCGTGGACCCGGACCGCGACGCCGCCGTCGTGCAGTCGTGGCTCGCCCACCCGGCGTCGTCGTGGTGGGAGATGGGGCACCTCGACGTCGAGGCGGTGCGCGTGTACCTCGCCGGCGTGCAGGCGGACCCGGACCAGGCCGCGTGGCTCGGCCGTCGCGACGGCGTCCCGGTGTTCCTCGCCGAGACCTACGACCCGGCGAGCGTCCTGCTCACCGACGTCTGGGCCGCCGAGCCGGGCGACGTCGGCATGCACCTGCTCGTCGCCCCGCCGCCCGTCGACGGCCGCGTGTCCGGACTGACCAGCGCCGTGATGCGCGCCGTGGTGGAGCACTGTCGTGACGTGCTCGGGGCACGCCGCGTCGTCGTCGAGCCGGACGTCCGGAACACGGCGGTGCACGCGAAGAACGCCGAGGTCGGGTTCCGCGTGCTGCGCGAGGTCGACGTCGACGGCAAGCGCGCGCTGCTCTCGGTGCTCGACACCGACCGGATCGGCGTGCCCGACGACGACGGTCCCGCTGCGCACCTGCGGCCGGAGCACCTCGAGCCGGCCGAGCGGCACCTCGTGGCGAAGGCGATCGCGGAGTTCGCCCACGAGCGGCTCGTCGCGCCCGTGCCCGACGGGGACGGCTGGCGGCTGGACGCGGGGGAGTCGACCTACCGCTTCCGTGCCCGACTGCACCGACTCGAGCACTGGTCGGTCGACGAAGCGTCGGTGGTGCGGACGGTCGACGGCGAGCCGGTGCCCCTGCGCGCGCAGGACCTCGTGCTCGAGCTCCGGGACCTGCTCGGCATCCCCGACGAGCTGCTCGGCACGTACCTGGAGGAGATCGCGTCGACCCTCGCGAGCGCCGCGGCGAAGCACCGTCGGGGCGGACCGTCCGCCGCGCAGCTGGCCCGCGGGCGCGCCGACGACTCCGTCGACGGCGCGGTCGCGTCCTTCCAGGACGTCGAGTCGGCCATGACCGAGGGACACCCGGCGTTCGTCGCCGCGAACGGGCGGATCGGGTTCGGGCTCGACGAGTACCGGGCCTTCGCACCCGAGGTCGGCGGGCGGTTCCGCTACCGGTGGCTCGCGGCACGGCGGGAGCACACGCACCTGGCGCTCGCCGCGGACCGGACCGAGGACGCGCACTGGACAGCCGAGCTCGACGCCGCGACGGTCGCCGGGTACCGGTCGACGCTGCGGCGCCGTGGGCTCGATCCCGAGGACTACGTGTGGATCCCCGTGCACCCGTGGCAGTGGCAGCACCGGATCGCCGTGACGTTCGCGCCCGACCTGGGGCGGCAGGACCTGGTGGACCTCGGCGAGGGGCCGGACGAGTACCAGCCGCAGCAGTCGATCCGCACCGCGTTCGACCGATCGCACCCGGAGCGCTCGTACGTGAAGACGGCGCTCGCCGTGCAGAACATGGGGTTCCTGCGGGGCATGTCGCCCGCGTACATGCGGAACACCCCGGCCGTGAACGACTGGGTGGCGTCGCTCGTCGCCGCCGACCCGACGCTCGCCGCCGCCGGGTTCTCCGTCCTCCGGGAGCACGCCGCGATCGGGTACACCGGGGATGCGTACCACAGGGTGACGGTGTCCTCACCACAGCGGAAGATGCTCGCCGCCCTGTGGCGGGAGAGTCCCGTGCCACGGTTGGCCGAGGGCGAACGGCTGCTGACCATGGCTGCGCTGCTGCACTGCGACGCAGCCGGAAGCGCAGTGGTCTCGTCGCTCGTCGCCGCGTCCGGGCTGCCCGCCGACGCGTGGGTGCGGCGCTGGCTCGACGCCTACCTGCTGCCCGTCGTGCACTGTCTGACCGTGCACGACCTGGTGTTCATGCCGCACGGCGAGAACCTGGTGCTCGTGGTCCGCGACGGCGTCGTCGTCCGCGCCGTGATGAAGGACATCGGCGAGGAGGCCGCGGTGCTCGGGACCCACACCGACCGGCCGGTCCCCGAGGACATCGCGAGGATCGTGCACCCCGTGGACGACGACGAGGCGGCGCTCGCGGTGTTCACCGACGTCTTCGACGGGGTGCTGCGGTTCGTCGCGGCGATCCTCGACGACGACGGGGTCCTGCCGGAGCAGCGGTTCTGGGCGGTGGTGGGGGAGTGCGTCGATGCGCACGCCGCCGCCCACCCGGAGCGTCGACGGCCGCTGGACCTGCGGGTGCCCACGTTCGAGCACTCGTGCCTGAACCGGTTGCAGCTCCGGAACACCCTGTCGATGGTGGACCTGGCGGACCAGTCGTCGTCGCTCATCCGGGCGGGGGCGATGCCGAACCCGATCGCCCGGTAGCGGCGGCGGCGCGCGGCGCGCGGTGCACTCGGACCATCGCAACCGGCTCGCGCCGCGGGATCCCGTGGCGCGAGCCGGTTGCCGCGGTGCCGGTACAGCCCGAACCGCCGGGTCCGCCGGGGCCGCCGGGGCCGCCGGGGCCGCCGGGGCCGCCCGAGCCGCCCGAACCGCCCGAACCGCCCGAACCGCCCGGCGGGCCTACGGCTGCAGCCGCTCCACGGCCCAGCCGTCCGCACCGTGCCGGTAGGCCAGGCGTCGATGCATGCGGTCGCGGCTGCCGTGCCAGAACTCGACGAGGTCGGGCTCGAGGCGCCAGGCCCGCCAAGACCCCGGGCGCGGGACATCGTCGCCGTGCTCGTCGAGCAGGGCGTTGGCGTCGTCGATCAGGTCGTCCAGCGAACGCTCGCCGTAGGGGCCGGACTGGTCGGCGACGGCGGTGGCGGCGCGGGACTTCGGCGACCGGTCGGCGAAGAGTGCGTCGGACTCGGCGTCGGACAGGGCGACCGCGCGGCCCTCGAACCGCAGCTGTTGCATGGTCTCCCGCCAGTAGACCTGCAGCGCCGCGAACGGGTTGTCGGTGAGCTGCCGGCCCTTCGGGCTCTGCGTCGAGGTGCCGAACACGAGCCCGGTGTCGTCGAGCCGCTTCACGTCGACGGTCCGCGCTGACACCCGGCCGTCGGCGTCGGCGGTGGCGAGGGTCATCGACAGGGGCTCGGACACGTCACCGTCCCGAGCGGCGTCGATCCACGTGCGTGCGACGGCGAACGGTGACGCGGGCGGGTCGGTGAACTCCGGGAACGCGAAGGACGTGTCGCCGGACAGCGGTGCAGTGGCCATGCACCCAGCCAACCGCGCTCAGGACACCCACGTCCAGGTGGCCGGGGGACGGCCGCCGCGACCGGCTGCCCGGGCGGGGGCGTCGGCGCGGACGAGCGCCGGGTTCGTCCGGAGTGCGCGGTTCGTGTTCCCCGGGTCCGGCGTCACGCCGGTCAGCTCGGTCTGCAGCCGCGCGACGTCGGCGGTGCTGAACGTGTCGCCGAGCAGCGCGCGGGTGAGCGGCAGGTCGTGCCAGAGCCGGGTGCGGACGTGGTCGAGCGCGGCCGCGATGATCGCGTCGTGGTCGAACGGGAGGCGCGGCTCGCCCTGGCCGGGTCCGCGCCACACCACGGACCCTCCGGTCGACGGCGCGGCCACGACCGCGGCGAAGGCGACGCTGATCGCCGTGCTCCGCGGGTCGCGGTCGGGCCCGTCGAACGCACCGACCTGTGCCAGGTGCCGGACCGCGGCCGCGTCGATCCCGGCCTTGGTCCGCAGGGCGCGACGCGCACCGTCGGCGAGGAGTTCCGTACCGTCCAGGAGCACGCCGGGCAGTGCCTCCAGGCCGGCGTACGGGTCGTACGGCCGACGCGCGGTGGCGACCCGCAGCCCGTCGCCCGCCGTGAACGACATCGGGACGACGTCGATCGCGATGAGCGGCTGGTCGCGGGCCGCCGACGGGGCGTCGGTCACGCCGACGCCCGTCGGGCCGCCCGCTCGGCACGCTCGCGGCGGAGCGTGGCCCGGACGTCGGCGAAGGACTGGTGGACGGTGAACCGGCCGTCGGTCCACACCGGCTGGAGCAGGCTCGTCGCCTCGTCCTCCGGCGTGGCCTGGTCGGTCTGCCGGATCTCGCCGGTGGCGTCGCGGTGCAGGGCGATGCGACCCTTCGCGCTCTTCTTGCCGCTGCCGGTCTTCGGGTCCTTCTGGATGTCGACGGGTTCGCCGTCCACCAGGGCCCAGGTCGCCTTCACGGCGCTGCCGAGGTTGTCGCGGGTCATGTACTGGTACGTGTACGACCCGATGCCGAGCACGATGTTGTCGCTCGCGTAGCCCTTCGCGGCGAGGCGCTCGTAGATGCGACGGGCACGGTCGAGGGTGATGCTGTCGCCGTAGATCACGCCGATGTGCTGGTCGAGGACCTTGTGGCCCTGCTCGTTCACGGTGTGGCCGAAGATCTCGTCGAGCAGCTCGACGACGCCCTTCTCCTCGTGGCTGCGGGCCGGGTCGGTCAGCGCCGCCTGGTCGACGCCGTGCACGGTCCCGGTGACGATGTCGACCGGGTCGCCCGAGTCCGGGCGGATGACGAGCTTGCCGTCACGGGCCGTGATCCGGTCCTTGAGCGCCGGGAGCGTCTCGGTGACGACCTTGAACAGGTCGAAGCCGTCGCTGACCGCCGAGACGATGCCCGTCGGGTAGACGTCGAGGATCTGCTCGAAGGTGGCGAGCTCGCCGTCGGCTCCGCGGACGCACATGACGCTGTGCTCGGTCGCCGGGACGCTCGCGCCGACCCAGCCGTTGTCGCCCGGGTAGTAGCGGTCGATGAAGTCGAGCGACGGCATCGAGTCGGTGCCGAGGAAGGACAGCAGGTGTCCGGCTCCGCCCGCTGCGGCCGACTCGATGCTCGACTGCCCGCGGAACGAGAAGTCGTGCGCGGCGAAGTCGATGCTCGCCGGGTCGGCGCCGGTGCGGGCCGCCCAGTCCTCCATGAGGTCGCGGTACTCCAGTGCCTTCGTCGCGACGGTCGACGGGTGCCAGATCGACGCCGACAGCGCGGTCTCGATGTAGTTCGGCAGCCAGAAGAACTCGTCGACGGTGTTCTCGACGGTCAGGGTCGCGACGCCGATCGGTGCGAGGGTGCCCTCGGGGAGCGCCCGGATCGTCAGCGGGAGGTACCCGAGGCGGTGCAGGGCGCGGATGTGGTCGGTGCCGATGTGGTTCGGGCCGAAGTAGCCCTGCAGTGCCTGCTCGAACAGGTCGGCGACCTCGTCCTCGTCCGCGGCGAAGAACGGTGCCCACGCCTCGACCAGGTGGCGCTGGATGAACGCCTGCAGCCCGAAGACCACGGCGTGCGTCGACTCGGGCATGTGCGCGTTCGACCGGTTCGTCCAGTTGATCAGGATCCGGGTGGTGCCGGCGGGGTAGACCTGCCGGTGCGAGTGCTTGTACCCGTCGACGGCCAGGAGCGGGGCGATCGGGCTCGGGCCGGTCAGGCGGGGCGCGATGCCGGTGGTCGTGGTCGTGGTCGTGGTCGGTTCGGTCTGCGTCATCGGATCTGCTCCGTCAGGTAGGGGGTGAGTTCGATCGTGCGCAGGCCCTCGATGGCGTTCTGCGCGGGGTAGCTGTCGGTCGTGACGATCTCGCCGAAGTGGTCGGCGAGCTGTGGTGATCGGCCGGAGAAGACACCGTGCGAGACCCAGAGGCCGAGGCGCTCCTTCGGCAGCCCGGTGGCGGCCGCGAGTCCGGTGAACGTGCCACCGCCGTCGCAGATGTCGTCCACGACGAGCAGCCGGCCGGAGTCGGGCAGCGGCTCGCACGTGAAGCCGTCGAGCTTGCCGGTGTCCGGGTTCCGGTGCTTCTCGGCGCGGAACACCGGGAGCCCGCAGGCGTCGGCGACCGCGGAGGCCCGGGCGACCGCGCCCTTGTCGGGGGCGATGATGCCGCTGTAGTCGGACCCGGCGACGACCGTGTCACGGACGACCGTCTCGCTCGTGACCACGGTGAGGCGCTCGACCAGGTCGACGATCACCGGCGAGTGCGGGTCGAAGGCGATGACCTGGTCGATGCCGAAGCCGTTGAGCACGTCGGCGTAGACCTTCGCGCCGAACGGCAGGCCGCGGTCCTGCCGGGCGCCGGGCAGGTACGGGACGAGGGCGACGGACCGGGATCCGCGCTGTCGGACGGCGTCCGCCCACATGCCGAGCAGGAGGAGGTCGTCGCCGCTCGTGCCGCGCAGGGTCGCGATCTCGACGAGTTCCCCCGCGTCGGCGTCGTGCGCGACCTTGACGTGGGCTTCACCGGCGGGGAACCGCATGGTGGGGAACGTCGGTGTCGTGAGGTCTCCCCGGGTGGTCCGGGTGTTCAGTTCGACTGCCATGAACTGACCGTACCACGGTATTTGTCAGTGTGACAAGTACTTGTCCGCAGCGTTCCGCATCGACCGCAGCAGCAGCGGTCCCGGGAGTCGCACCAGCCAGCCCGGGACGACCGCTCGCACGCCCCGCACCAGCCGGACGGCCCGTCGGAACCGGCGCTGTTCGCTCGACCCCCACGCGAAGCCGTACTGCTCGCGCAGACCACCCGGCAGCATGCCGACGGTGATGATCCGCACGAGCGGCATCGCCGCGCGCACCCAGAGCGGAGCGAAGCGCGGATGCAGCAGGTCGCGGACCACCCCGCGGGCGTCGTCCGTCACCTCGAGCCGCTCGAGTTCCGCCGCCCAGTAGCGCTCGAAGGCGTCCACCGAGGCGGGCCACCGGTCCGCCGGCACACGGAGGGCCGTGCCGATCGGGGCGTAGGCGTCGAGCACGGCACGGGCACGCGCACCGTCCACCGGGTCGCCGAACAGCTCGTGGGCGCGCATCGCGGAGTCGTACAGGGTCGCGGCGACCCAGAGTTGCCGGTCCACGTCGTCGGCGCCGGCGACCGGTCGGTGGGCTCGGTGCACGAAGGAGGCCGCGGTGGCAGCGTCGGCGTCGCTGCCGATCACGACGGCGTACACGAACATCAGGGTGTGGGCCAGCCGCTGCTGCGGCCGACGCGCGAAGTCCGAGTGCCGGCGGACCCCCGCCGCGACCACCGGGTCGGCGATCTGCAGCAGGATCGCGCGGCCGCCCGCCACCACCGGCGTGCTGTCGGCGAGGAACCGACGCAGGTCGCGGTCCGCGACGCGACCGGACGGCGGACGGGAGGCGCGGCGCACGTCCGGCACCGTGCCTCCCGTCCGGCGGCGCCTCACCGGTCGGCCCTGCGACGCCGCGCGCGGACACGCGGGGTCACGTCGACGGCGATCGCGACCACGAGCGCGGTCGTCCCGCCCACGAGCGCGAGGACGAGGAACGCCGTGCTGCCCACGGGTCCCGTCGCGGCGGCGATCGTCGACGCGACCGACCACATCGCCGGCAGGGGCCAGAGGTGGCCGGGGGAACCGGCGACCACGGCGAGCAGCACACCGGCGACGGCCAGGGGGAGCCAGACCAGGTTCGCCCCGCACGGCGGTCCGTACGTCCCGGGGCCGCACGCGGTCACGCCGGAACGGACGCCGGTGTGCGCGGCGGCCGCGACGAGCAGGAGCGCGGCGATCGCCAGGAGCCGTGCGACCGCGGGGAGCCGGCGGACACTGGCACGGACGCGACGGAGCACGGCCCGATCGTACCGGGCCGTGCTCCGTGCACCCGTGCTCCGTGCTCAGAGGGGCTTCACGCCGAGGTCGTTGCCCAGGTCCGGGCGGTCCTCGTCGTCGTGCTCCCACAGGTCCGGGGCGCCCTCGCCGGGTGCGCCGCCGGTCGGGCCGTCGTCCGTCCCGTCGCCGGGTTGCGGTTCGACGGTCTCGCCCGCGACGGCGTCGTTCGTCACGGTCTCCAGGGACTCCTCGGCGGTGTCGGACTCGTACGGTCCGACGTGCTCGGTGTCCACGTCGTCGTCGCGGAACGCGTCGGTTCCGTCGTCGGGGGTGGTGCCCGGGTCGCTCATGGTGATTCCTCTCGTCGGTTCCGCTACCGGTCCTGTCTACGCGTCCTGCTGGCCGTCGAGCCGGAGCTGCTGCGCGAGGCCCTGCTCGTCGGTCGCACCCCAGCGTTCGACGATCTTGCCGTCGCGGAACCTCGACACCTGGATGCCGCGGACCTCGAACGTCCGCCCGGTGGGCTCGTGGCCCTGGAACCGGCCGGTGTGCGTACCGCGGATCGTGAAGACCGCGGTGATGAAGTCGTCCGTGACGATCAGCGGGTCGGGCGCGAGCTCGAGGTCGGGGAACGCCGTGGTGAAGGCGCGCCAGAAGTCGACGATGCCAGCCAGGCCCGGAGCCTGGTCGGGAGCCGGGTCGTGGTCGACCACGTCCTCTGCCCACACCTCGCCGAAGCGGTCGAAGGCGCGGTCCGCGATGATGCCGCCGAGGCGTTCCTGCGCGGCCTGGTTGACGTCCTTGGTCATGGGGGTCCTCTCGTCGTGGGCCAGCGGTCTCCCGGCCCGGCGTCCTGCGTACCCGGGCCGACGTCGAAAGGCCCGCACAGTCCGGGGGACGCCTGTCCGACAGACGCACCGCCGGGACCCGTTTACCTCCCGGACACCGGCTGGTCACACCCACGGTGCACACTCGCGGTGCTCGGGGGAGTGGAGCGCGGTCGCCGACGGGTGGTCGAGCGACCGCGCCTTCCCCGCCCGGGCTCGGTCAGACGTGTTCGAGCAGGTGCCGCTCGGTCACGTCGGCGAGCGCGAGCGTGCGGTACCCGGCCGACTCGAAGAAGACGGTGAGCCGGTCGTCCTCGGTGTGCATCACCGTGCCGCGTCCCCACTCCGCGTGCTCGACCGCGGCGTCCGGCGGCCACTCGGTGTCGTGCAACCCGGCGGCGGCGTGTGCATCCGCGGCGGACCCGGACGAGCAGGTGTCACAGTTCCCGCACGGTTCCAACAGGGTCTCGCCGAAGTACCCGAGCAGGAACTGGCGGCGGCACTCGTCCGTCTCGGTGTACCCGCGCACCATCGCGATCCGCGACTCCTCGATGCGCTCACGCTCCGCCGCCCGGTCCGCCGCCGCACGGGCTGCCGACGCGGCGGTGCGTGGTCCGCCGGGTGCACGCCGGAGCCCGTCCCCGTCGTCGGTGAGCACGCCGGCGTCGACCAGCGCGTTCGCCGACCGACCGGCCGTCCGGGCGGAGAGGCCGCTGGCGTCCGCGAGCTCCGAGCGGGCGAGCGCACCCCGGGCCGGCACGGCGTCGAACGCCGCGCGGAGGGACGCCGGCCGGGGGCGCCCGGCAGCGAAGAACCGTCGGAGGCCGAGGTCCTCCGCACGGTAGTGCAGCGTCGCGAGTGCGGGATCGCGGTCGCGGCCGGCCCGGCCGACCTCCTGGTAGTAGGCGTCCACGGACTCGGGGACGTCCGCGTGCACGACGAACCGGACGTCGGGCTTGTCGATCCCCATCCCGAACGCGCTCGTGGCGACCACGACGTCGATCTCGCCGTCGAGGAAGGCGTGGTGAACGGCCTCCCGGTCCCGCGCGCGGAGCCCCGCGTGGTACGGCTTGGCGCGGCGGCCGCTCTCGACGAGGTCGTCGGCGTACACCAGCGTCTCGGCACGGGTGGCGACGTACACGACGCCGGCTCCTTCGAGCCCGACGACCTGCTGGACGACGGCCTCGCGCTTGCCTTCGTCGTCCTCGTGCCGGACCACCTCGAACCGCAGTTCGGGGCGGTCGAACCCGGTGGCGAGGACGAGCGGGTCCCGCATCCCGAGCCGCTCGACGATCTCGGTCCGGACGGGTGACGACCCGGTCGCGGTCATCGCGAGCACCGGCGGCCGGCCGAGTCGCTCGACCACCTCGCCGAGCACCAGGTAGTCCGGCCGGAAGTCGTGGCCCCACGACGACACGCAGTGGGCCTCGTCGACCGTGACGAGCGACACCCCCACGGCGTTCAGGCGTTCGACGACGTCGTCCTTCGCGAGCTGCTCCGGGGCGAGGAACACGTACCGGACCGACCCGTCGTCGACGGCCTCCCACGCGTCGTCGAGGTCGCGGCGGGAGTGCGTCGCGTTGACCGTCACGGCACGTGGGGCGTCCGGGTGGTCCTCCAGCCCGACGACCTGGTCCTCCTGCAGCGCCACGAGCGGCGACACCACGACGACGAGCCCGTCGAGCGCCAGCCCGGCCACCTGGTAGATCGCGGACTTCCCGGATCCGGTCGGCATCACGGCGAGGGCGTCGCGACCGTCCAGGACGGCGTCGACGACGGCCTCCTGTTCGGGGCGGAGGGTCCAGCCGAACACGTCGGCGGCGCGGGTACGGAGTGCGGTGTCCATCCCGACCACCGTGCCGAGCGCTCCCTGGGGAACCGGGCGGTCAGTGCGCGCACCGGACGTCCACGTGGCGGCGCTAGGCTGGCCGTCGGCCGTTGTCTCGACATCGAGCGACCCTCGATGTGGAGTGTGGCGACCGGGTAACCGATGCCGATCGCACGAACCGTGCGGGAAGAAGAACAGCGTGGATCTTTTCGAGTACCAGGCCAGGGACCTCTTCGAGTCCTACGGCGTCCCCGTGTTGCAGGGGATCATCGCCGACACCCCTGAGGAGGCGAAGGCAGCGGCCGAGAAGATCGGCGGAGTCGTCGTCGTCAAGGCCCAGGTGAAGGTCGGCGGTCGCGGCAAGGCCGGCGGCGTCAAGGTCGCGAAGACCCCGGACGAGGCCTTCGAGCACGCGCAGGCGATCCTCGGCCTCGACATCAAGGGCCACACGGTGGGGCGCGTCATGGTCGCCCAGGGCGCCGACATCGCCGAGGAGTTCTACTTCTCGGTGCTGCTCGACCGGGCGAACCGCTCCTACCTCTCGCTCACCAGCGTCGAGGGCGGCATGGAGATCGAGCAGCTCGCGGTCGAGAAGCCCGAGGCCCTCGCCCGCGTCGAGGTCGACCCGCTGACCGGGATCGACAAGGCGGCGGCGCTCGACATCGCGACGCAGGCGAACTTCCCCGAGGCGCTCCGCGACCAGGTCGCCGACGTCTTCGTGAAGCTCTACGACGTCTACAAGGGCGAGGACGCCACCCTGGTCGAGGTGAACCCCCTCGTCCGCACCGGCGACGGGCAGATCCTCGCGCTCGACGGCAAGGTCTCGCTCGACGAGAACGCCGACTTCCGGCACGAGGCCCACAAGGACCTCGAGGACACCGCGAGCGAGGACCCGCTCGAGGCCAAGGCGAAGGCCCACGGTCTCAACTACGTCAAGCTCGACGGCCAGGTCGGCGTCATCGGCAACGGTGCGGGGCTCGTCATGTCGACGCTCGACGTCGTCGCCTACGCCGGTGAGCGCCACGGCGGCGTGAAGCCCGCGAACTTCCTCGACATCGGCGGCGGCGCCTCGGCCGAGGTGATGGCCAACGGCCTCGACGTCATCCTCGGCGACCCGCAGGTGAAGAGCGTCTTCGTGAACGTCTTCGGCGGCATCACCGCCTGCGACGCCGTCGCGAACGGCATCGTCGCCGCGCTCGGCATCCTCGGCGACGCGGCCACCAAGCCGCTCGTCGTCCGCCTCGACGGCAACAACGTGGAAGAAGGTCGCCGGATCCTGGCGGAGGCAGCGCACCCGCTCGTCACCGTCGCCGCGACCATGGACGATGCGGCCGAGCAGGCCGCCGAGCTCGCCGCGGCCGCGGCGTAAGGAGCGCTCAGAACAATGTCGATCTTCCTCAACAAGGACTCCAAGGTCATCGTCCAGGGCATCACCGGCGGCGAGGGCACGAAGCACACCGCGCTCATGCTCAAGGCCGGCACCCAGGTCGTCGGCGGCGTGAACGCCCGCAAGGCCGGCACCACCGTCACCCACGGTGACGTCGAGCTGCCCGTCTTCGGCACCGTCCGCGAGGCCATCGACACCACCGGTGCCGACGTCTCGATCGTCTTCGTGCCGCCGGCGTTCGCGAAGGACGCCGTGCTCGAGGCCATCGACGCCTCGATCCCGCTGGTCGTCGTCATCACCGAGGGCATCCCCGTGCAGGACTCCGCGGAGTTCTGGGCGCACGCGAAGGCGAAGGGCGGCACGACCCGCATCATCGGTCCGAACTGCCCCGGAATCATCACCCCCGGGGAGTCGCTCGTCGGCATCACCCCGGCGACGATCACCGGCAAGGGCCCGATCGGTCTCGTGTCGAAGTCCGGCACGCTGACCTACCAGATGATGTACGAGCTCCGTGACCTCGGCTTCTCGACCGCCATCGGCATCGGCGGCGACCCGGTCATCGGCACGACGCACATCGACGCGCTCGCCGCGTTCGAGGCCGACCCCGAGACCGAGGCGATCGTCATGATCGGCGAGATCGGTGGCGACGCCGAGGAGCGCGCGGCCGACTACATCAAGGCGCACGTCACGAAGCCGGTCGTCGGCTACGTCGCGGGCTTCACCGCCCCCGAGGGCAAGACGATGGGCCACGCCGGCGCGATCGTGTCCGGCTCCGCCGGCACCGCCGAGGCGAAGAAGCAGGCGCTCGAGGCCGCCGGCGTCAAGGTCGGCAAGACGCCGTCCGAGACGGCCGCGCTGCTGCGCGAGGTCGTCGCGAGCAAGTAGCGCTCGCGTCCGACACGGTTCGGACTGGAGGCACGGTGCGGGTTCGCGCCGTGCCTCCCGTCGTTCCCGCCCGCCAGCACGTACCCTGGCCGGGATGAACCGCCTGGGAACCGCACTGCTCGCCGCGATCGAGGCGGTCGTGACGGTCGGCGTCGGCCTCGGGATCGCCCTCGTGCCGCTCACGCTGCTCTGGGGCTTCGAGTACGGACTCCAGATCGACTGGGACGTGTTCTGGAAGGCCACGGGCAGCGTCTGGCTCATCGGCCACGGTGTCGACGTCTCGTTCCTGCTCGGGGCCGCGCTCGCGAAGTCCTCCGGGGTGAGCGGTGCCACCGACCCGATCCACGTCACGCTCGCGGCGCTGGGGTTCGCGATCGTCACCGCCTGGCTCGCCGGTCGCGCCGGACGGCGGTTCGCCGAGACCGAGCACCGCACGATCGGCCTGCTCGTCGGGACGGCCGTCGTCGCCGCCCTCGGACTCGCCGTCGCCCTGAGTTCGCGGTCGGCCGCGACCGTGCCCGTGCTCTGGCAGGCGGTGGTGCTGCCGGCGCTCTGGTTCGGCATCCCGGCACTGGTCACCTCCGAGGTCTGCCGTCGTCGACGGGGACTCCCCGCGGACCCGGTGACGCAGCGGCTGCTCGACCAGCTGGACCGGGTCCCGGCGGCCTGGCGTGCCGTGGCCGCGTTCGGGCTCCGCGCCGGCACGGCGGCGACCGCAGCGGTGATCGCGGTGGCCGGGATCGTCGTCGCCTTCCTGCTCTTCGGCTCCTTCGCCGAGGTCATCGCGCTCTACGAACGCTCGCACGCCGGCGTCGTCGGTGGTATCGCGCTCACCGTCGGGCAGCTCGCGTTCCTGCCGGACTTCGTCGGGTGGGCGACCTCGTGGCTGGTCGGCCCGGGCTTCGCGATCGGCACCGGGTCGAGCGTGTCGCCGATCGGCACCGTCCTCGGACCGATCCCGGGCATCCCGGTCTTCGGTGCGCTCCCGGCATCGGGGCACGCGTTCGGCCTCGTCTGGGTGCTCGTGCCGGTGCTCGCGGGCTTCGCCGTCGGTGGGCTCCTGCGACCGCGGCTCGTGCAGGCACTGGGGACCGCGAACTCCGCCCTGCACCGAGCGCTCGGCGGGGTCGCGGCGGGCGTCGTCGCCGGGGTCCTCACCGGGATGGTCGCCTGGCTGACGTCGGGGTCGTTCGGTCCCGGTCGTCTGGCCGAGGTCGGACCGCACGCCCTGCTGGTCGGCGCCTTCGCGGCGCTCGAGGTCGGGGTGCCGGCCGTCGTCGCGCTCGCGGCGGGCAGCGACCTGGTGCGGCTGCCGGAGCGCGGCTGGACGCGTGAGCGCTGGCACGAGGCCGAGGACGAGACGGACGCCGAGGACACCGGTCGCGAGGGCTCGCTGCTCGCCGCGCTCGACCAGGCCGGTGCCGGACGGACCACCGACGTGCACCGCTTCGTCGTCGAGGAGACCCACGGGGCACCACGTCCGACGGACACCGGCGAGGAGGCAGCGGACGCCGGCGCGGCCCGGGACTCGGCGAACGTCACCGACCAGGTGACCGAGCCGATCCACGACCACGCGCGCGACCGACGACGCAGCCCCGCACCCGAGCCGAGCGGACCGACGGAGCCGAGCCGCGCCTCCCGGCCCGACCGCGAACCCGACCCGGACGCCGACGTCGAGCTGCCCGACTGGGCCCGCACCGACGTCGTCGCGTCCGAACGTGTCGACGATCGCCCCGCTCCCGCCGCCCGCGGTGGGGTCGGCGCGATCCGCGACCGGCTCCGCGGCGCCGCGGGCGGCGTCCGCGATCGCGCCGGCGAGCTGCGAGACCGTGTCACCGGTGCCGACGCCGAGCGCGACCAGCCCCGACCGACGGCAGCGCCGACGCCGACCGCGCCCGGGACCGAGGCGCAGCCGGCCTTCCCCTGGAGCACCGAGGAGTTCGTCGCCGGCCGGGACGACGACGACGCCGACGACCCTGCACCCGCGCCCGAGGTCACCGCGCCCGCGACACAGCCGCGGTGGGACGCCACGGACCAGATCCCCGAGGACGAACTGCCGTGGTGGCGTCGACCGAAGGGCGACCGCGAGCGCTCCCGGTAGGGTTGTCCCGTGCTCGAACTGGTCGTCCTGATCTCCGGTGCCGGCTCGAACCTCCGGGCCCTGCTCGACGCGACCCTCGACGCCGAGTACCCCGCACGGGTCGTCGCGATCGGTGCCGACCGTGACGCCGAGGGCCTCGGCCTCGGCGAGGAGTTCTCGATCCCGACCTTCACGGTCCCGTTCTCGCGGTTCGACTCACGCGCCGAGTGGGGCGCGGAGCTCGCGGCGCAGATCCGACCGTGGACCCCGGACCTCCTCGTGCTGTCCGGTCTGATGCGCCTGCTGCCGCCCGCCGTGGTGTCGGAGTTCGGTCCGGCCGTGATCAACACCCACCCGGCGTACCTGCCCGAGTTCCCCGGCGCCCACGGCGTGCGGGACGCCCTCGCGGCCGGGGTGACGGAGACCGGCGCGAGCGTGATCCAGGTCGACGACGGCGTCGACAGCGGTCCGATCCTCGCCCAGGAGCGCGTCCCGGTGCTGCCGGGCGACACCGAGTCGACGCTGCACGACCGCATCAAGCCGGTCGAGCGGCGCCTGCTCATCCAGACCATCCTCGACATCGCCAACGGCACCACCGACCTGAAGGGCACCCCGAGCGCATGAGCGTGCACGCAGCCGACCCCAGCCTGTACCGCGACCGGGACACCGTCCCCGTGCGGCGGGCGCTCATCTCGGTCAGCGACAAGTCCGGGCTGCTCGAGTTCGCGGGCGCCCTCGCCGACGCCGGGGTCGAGATCGTGTCGACCGGCTCGACGGCGCAGACCATCCGCGACGCCGGGTACGCGGTGACCGACGTGTCGAGCGTCACGGGCTTCCCGGAGTCGCTCGACGGCCGGGTGAAGACCCTGCACCCGTCGGTGCACGCGGGGCTCCTCGCCGACCTCCGCCTCGAGTCGCACGAGCAGCAGCTCGCCGACCTCGGCATCGAGCCGTTCGAGCTCGTGGTCGTGAACCTCTACCCGTTCGTCGAGACCGTGGCCTCCGGCGCCGACACCGCGACCGTGGTCGAGAACGTCGACATCGGCGGCCCGGCGATGGTCCGTGCATCGGCGAAGAACCACCCGAACGTCGCGATCGTCGTGTCGCCGGCGTCCTACGCCGAGGTGGTCGAGGCCGTCCGCGCCGGGGGCACCACGCTCGAGCTGCGGAAGCGCCTCGCCGCCCAGGCCTTCGCCCACACCGCCGCGTACGACACCGCGGTGGCGAGCTACTTCGCGAGCGACGTCGTGGCGGCGGACGCAGCAGCACCGACCACCGCCGGCGACATCGAGACGCCCGGTACCTTCGACGACCACCTGTCGTTCGGCGCCGACCTCGCCGCCACGCTCCGCTACGGCGAGAACGCCCACCAGGCCGCGGCGCTGTACACCGCCGCCGACGGCACCGGGATCGCCCAGGCGACGCAGCTGCACGGCAAGGAGATGTCGTACAACAACTACGTCGACGCCGATGCAGCGGTCCGCGCGGCGTACGACTTCGCCGAGCCAGCGGTCGCGATCATCAAGCACGCCAACCCGTGCGGCATCGCGATCGCCCCGGCCGACGCCGCCGACCCGATCGCCGCCGCCCACGCCGCGGCGCACGCCTGTGACCCGCTGTCCGCGTTCGGCGGGGTGATCGCCGCGAACCGCCCGGTCACGGTCGCCATGGCCGAGACGGTCAAGGACATCTTCACCGAGGTCGTCGTCGCGCCGGCGTTCGACCCCGAGGCGATCGAGATCCTCTCGCGCAAGAAGAACATCCGCCTGCTCACGCTGCCGGCCGACTTCGCGCTCGCCCCGCGGGAGGTCAAGCAGATCTCCGGCGGGTTCCTCGTGCAGGACGCCGACCGCTTCACGACGTTCGACCAGTCCACGTGGACCCTGGTCGCGGGCGAACCGGCCGACGAGCAGACCCTCGCCGACCTCGCCTTCGCGTGGAAGGCGAGCCGCGCGGTGAAGTCGAACGCCATCCTGCTGGCGAACCGGGGCGCGAGCGTCGGTGTCGGCATGGGCCAGGTGAACCGCGTCGACTCGTGCCACCTCGCGGTGAACCGCGCCGGTGACCGCGCCGCCGGATCGGTCGCCGCGTCGGACGCCTTCTTCCCGTTCGCCGACGGCCTGCAGGTGCTCCTCGACGCGGGCGTCCGTGCCGTCGCGCAGCCCGGCGGGAGCGTCCGTGACGACGAGGTCATCGCCGCGGCGACGGCCGCCGGGGTGACGATGTACCTCACCGGCGAGCGACACTTCTTCCACTGATCTGAAGAAACCTGTTGCGCGCTGTGACTTCCTCTGAATAGTCTGTAAGGCTCCGCGACAGGCACGCCGACGGCCCCGTCCACCACGGACACGGGCCGGCGGCACCGCGGACACAACGGTGACGAAGACGACGACTGGAGTGACGATGAACACGACGACCGGAACCGTGGCGACGGCTGCCCGTGCGGGTCTCGTGCTCTTCGTGGGGACCGCTCCCGACGCACGACCGTTCGGCGGTGCACGCGGCGGACGCCCGCGTCCCGCGCACGCGGCCGTCGCGCCGTACCCGTTCCAGGGTGCGCCCGCCGTCACGGCACCGCTGTCCGCGTAGGGCTGCCTCCCACAGCCAGCGACGAGCCGTCGGCAGCGACCGACGGCGACGAGCACGCGACGAGTCACCGCGACACCAGCGGTGACGACGAGCACGGGCCCGCGCGAGCCCACGCCTGAACCCGGGGGACGATCGTCCCCCGGTGCACTCCGACCGAACCGACGCCGCACGAGCGGCGGCGGGCGGCCACGTCGACACCGGAACCCGCCCGACCAGGGCGAGGGCCGGTCCGAGACGCGACCGGCCCGCTCGGCCGACGACCACCACGCAACGGACACCGAGCCTCCAGACCGGCGGCTGCGACAGCAGCGGTCGGCCCCGGGGGTCCCGGCACGACGCACGAGGACGCAACCCCATGTCCAAGACGCCAGACCAGGCGCGCCCGTCCACTGACCGCCCCTCGACCTTCCGCGCGATCGCTCGGATCTACCCCTTCGTGAAGCCCTACCAGGGGCGCATCATCGGCGGCATGTTCGCCGCCATGGGCGCCTCGCTGGTGGCGCTCGCGATCCCCTACGTCCTGCAGTGGCTCGTCGACGGGCCGCTGTCCTCCAAGGACTCCGCACAGATCTGGCCCGCCGGCCTGGGCGTGCTCGCCCTCGGTGTGCTCGAGGCGTTCTTCATCGCCTCGCGCCGCCGGCTGGTGATGCGCCCGTCGACCCGCATCGAGACCAGCATGCGGAACGCGCTGTACGCCAAGCTGCAGGACCTGCCGGTCGCGTTCCACGACCGCTGGGAGTCCGGGCAGCTGCTGTCCCGCTCGGTCTCCGACCTGTCGCTGATCCGCCGCTGGCTGGCGTTCGGCGTGGTCCTGCTCGTCGTCAACATCGTGACGATCGTGGTCGGCTTCGTCGTGCTGTTCACCTTCGGATGGCTGCTCGGCCTGGTGTTCCTGATCGCGTCGATCCCGCTGTGGATCAACGGGCTGCTGTTCGAACGCCGGTACTCGGTCGTCGCGCGCCGCAGCCAGGACCAGGTCGGTGACCTCGCCACGAGCGTCGAGCAGTCCGTGCACGGCATCCGCGTGCTCAAGGCGTTCGGCCGCGGCCGGTACAAGCTCGACGAGTTCAGCGAGCAGGCCGAGGCGCTGCGCGGCACCGAGATCGAGAAGGCCAAGGCGATCGCCGGCATCTGGCTCTGGCTGCTGCTGGTGCCGGACGTCGCGTTCGCGCTGTGCCTGCTCGCGGGCATCTGGCTGGCGAGCCAGGGCGAGCTCTCCGTCGGCCAGCTGTTCGCGTTCTTCGCGACGGCGACGGTGCTCCGGTTCCCGATCGAGTCGATCGGGTTCCTGCTCTCGATGACGTTCGACACCCGCACGGCGGTCGACCGCTTCTTCGAGGTCATGGACTCCGAGAACACGATCACCGACCCCGAGTCGCCGAAGACCATCGCCGAGCCGCACGGCGCGCTGTCCTTCAACGGGGTGCACTTCCGCTACCAGGACTCCGCACCGCAGTACCCGGACCTCATCAACGGCGTCGAGCTGCAGCTGCACCCGGGCGAGACGATGGCGCTCGTCGGCCTGACCGGGTGCGGCAAGACCACGCTGCTGTCGCTCGTGCCGCGGCTGTACGACGTGACCGGCGGTTCGGTGACGATCGACGGCGTCGACATCCGCGACCTCACGAGGGAAGAACTGCGCCGGCACGTCGGCGTCGCCTTCGAGGACGCGACGCTGTTCTCGACGACGGTGCGGGACAACGTCCTGCTCGGGCGCCCGGACCTGTCCGGGGACGAAGCCGAAGCGGTCATGCGCGAGGCCCTCGACATCGCCCAGGCGTCCTTCGTGGACGACCTGCCCGACGGCGTCGACACCCGCGTCGGCGAGGAGGGGCTGTCCCTCTCCGGCGGGCAGCGGCAGCGACTGGCGCTCGCCCGTGCGATCGCGGCCCGGCCGTCGGTGCTCGTCCTCGACGACCCGCTGTCCGCGCTCGACGTCGACACCGAAGCGCGGGTCGAGGCCGGTCTGCGCCGGGTCCTCGCCGAGACGACGTCGCTGATCGTCGCCCACCGGCCGTCCACCGTGACGCTCGCCGACCGGGTGGCGCTGATGGAGAACGGCGTCGTCACCGCCGTCGGCACCCACTCGGAGCTGATGGCCACCAACGACCACTACCGCTACGTCATCTCGTCGCTCGACGAGGACGACGCCACCGCACGAGAGGAGGCGATGGCATGAGCCAGCAGACCGACCAGAACCTGCCTGGAGGCACGGCTTCCGTTCCGCAGGAGGCGGCCGACGAGCAGTCTGCCGCGCCCGTCACCGCGTCGATCACCACCCTGGGCGTGCGCGGCGAGGAGCGTGAGGACTTCACCAAGGCAGAGAGCAAGCGGCTGCGTCGTCGCTCCCTCGCCCTGCTCGGGTCGCTCGCGGCGCCGCTCAAGCTCCGGCTCGTGCTGCTCGGCATCGTCGTCGTGGTCTCGACCGCGGGCACCGTCGCCGGCCCGGCGCTCATCGCGTGGGGCATCGACAACGCCCTGCCCGCCGTGCTCGACCGGAACGACTGGGTGCCGGCCTTCGGCGTCGTCGCGACGTACATCGTGGTGGCGGTGCTCGGCGCGGTCCTCACCGCCTGGTACACGGTGCTCGCCGCGCGGATCAGTCAGGCGATCCTGTTCGACCTGCGCAAGCGGGTGTTCCTGCACACGCAGCGACTCTCGCTGGAGTTCCACGAGACCTACACGTCCGGCCGGATCATCTCCCGCCAGACGAGTGACCTCGACTCCATCCGTGAGCTGCTCGACTCCGGCCTGAACCAGCTCATCCAGGGCGTGCTCTACATGGTGTTCACCGCGGTGGCGCTCGTGGCGCTCGACCCGACCTCCGGGCTCGTGCTGGCCGTGTCGCTCGTGCCGCTGTGGTTCCTGATCCGCTGGTTCCAGTCGAACTCGCAGACCCTGTTCCGGGCCACCCGTGTCACCTCGGCGCGCGTGATCGTGCACTTCGTCGAGACGATGACGGGCATCCGCGCGGTGCAGGCGTTCCGCAAGGAGTCCCGCAACCGTGACGAGTACGGCGGCTTCGTCGAGGACTACCGCGTCGCGAACACGAAGGTGTTCAACCTGTTCGGGACGTTCGACCCGGTGCTCGTGCTCATCGGCAACGCAACGCTCGCGGCGGTCGTCATCGTGGGCGGCTTCCGGATCGTCGACGGATCGCTCGAGGTCGGTGCGCTGCTCGCGGTCGCGCTGTACGCCAAGCGGTTCTTCGACCCGGCACAGGAGCTCGCGATGTTCTACAACGGGTACCAGTCGGCCTCGGCGGCGATGGAGAAGATCTCCGGCGTCCTCGAGGAGCGGCCGAGCGTGCCGGACCCGGCGAAGCCGACCCGGCTGGCGGACGCCACCGGGAAGATGGACTTCGACGACGTCGTGTTCGCCTACAACAAGGGGAAGGTCGTGCTCCCCGAGTTCGACCTGCACATCCCCGCGGGGCAGACCATCGCGCTCGTCGGGTCCACGGGGGCCGGCAAGTCGACGCTCGCCAAGCTCATGGCGCGGTTCTACGACCCCTCGCAGGGCTCCGTGCGGCTCGACGGCGTGGACCTGCGGGAGCTCGACACGAAGGACATGCGCCGCGCGATCGTCATGGTCACGCAGGAGGCGTACCTGTTCTCCGGCACCGTCGCGGACAACATCGCGCTCGGCAAGCCGGGGGCGTCCCGCGCCGAGGTCGAGGCCGCTGCGAAGGCGGTCGGCGCGCACGAGTTCGTGATGGCACTGCCCGACGGGTACGACACCGACGTGAACAAGCGCGGTGGCCGGGTGTCGGCCGGGCAGCGGCAGCTCCTGTCGTTCGCCCGGGCGTTCATCGCGGACCCGAAGGTGCTCATCCTCGACGAGGCGACGGCGTCGCTCGACATCCCGTCGGAGCGGCTCGTGCAGGAGGGCCTGGAGACCCTGCTGGCGGACCGCACCGCGGTGATCATCGCGCACCGGCTGTCCACCGTCGCGATCGCCCACCGGGTGCTCGTGATGGAGTACGGCCGGATCGTCGAGGACGGCACCCCGGACGACCTCATCGCGGGCACCGGCCGGTTCGCCCAGCTGCACGCGGCCTGGCGCGACTCGCTCGTCTAGTCCACCCGGACGACGAACCGCGGATCCGACGTCGAACCACGCTCTCGAGCTGGTCCGACGTCGGATCCGTGGTTCCACGTGGTTGGCTGGACCCATGAGCGACGACAGCGTGCAGCCCGGCGGCGTGGCCCTGCGCGACCCCTTCTACGGGGCACCCTTCACCGAGGCCGTCCGCCGGTTCTGGCGGAAGTACACCGTGTTCACCGGGCGGGCGTCCCGCGCCGAGTTCTGGTGGTGGTGGATCACCTCGTTGGCGATCGGCCTCGTGCTGCAGCTCGTGCCGCAGGCCTTCACGCCGGACACCCCGATGCTCGAGAACCCGGTCGGCTCCTACCTGTTCGTGCTGTGGGGCCTCGCGACGCTGATCGGTTCCCTCGCCCTCGGCGCCCGACGGCTGCACGACGCGAACCTGTCCGGCTTCTGGCAGTTCCTGCACGTGCTCGTCGGCATCGGCTCGCTCGTGCTGTTCGTGATGTTCCTGCTGCCGTCGAACCCGAAGGGCACCCGCTTCGACCTGTGAGACCGGTGACCGGAGACGAGAGCGCCGCGTGCGACCGCCCAGCCGGTGGCTCAGAACGGGTCGTCGGCGTCCGTGGACGGTGACCAGCGGGCACGACGCATGTCGATCCTCCAGGTCGTCGCACCCTGCACGAGCGGCGTCCCCTCGGCGCGGTAGTGCTCGTGCGCCCGCGCCTCGTGGTGGACCGGGGGCAGCCCACCGGACCGGACCACACGCCACCAGGGCAGGTCGGCGCCCTCGTGCGCCATCACCTTGCCGACCGCGCGCGACGCACGGGAGCCGAGGGCGGCGGCGACGTCCCCGTAGGTCATCACGTGTCCGGGCGGGATGAGCCGGACGACCTCCGCGACGGCGGCGCCGAAGTCGTCGGGGGCGTCCTCCGCCACTAGAGCGTCAGGACCGCGAAGTGGTCGCCGTACTGGGTCTCGCGGACGACCTCGAACCCGACGGCCCGGAAGAACGCCTCGGGGCTGTCGTCGCCGCCGGGCTCGTACACGACGGTGAGACGCTCGAGGCCACGGCTGCGCGCCTCGTCCGCCAGCCCGTGCACGGCGAACCGACCGACACCGCGTCCCTGCGCCGTCGCCGAGACGTTCACCCGCCAGATCGCGCTGCGCAGTTCCTCCTCGGAGTTGTCCTCGTCGAAGGTGCCGATGATCATGCCGACCACCGCGTCGCCGTCGAGGACCACCCGTGTCCACGCCGAACTGGGCTTCACGTCGGACTCCGCGACGCCGTACGTCGTCGGCTGCACGAACTGCTCCTGCCCGGGCTTGAGCGTCAGGGAGTTCGCCGCCGCAGCGGTCGACGCGGAGAGTTCTTCGAGGCGGAGGTCCGTCATGCCGCTCAGGGTAACGGTGGTACCCGTGTGGGGGCCAGCGCGGCGGCGAGAACGTCACCGCACCGTTGCCGGAGCCGCCTGCGCGGTAGGGTCGCGACATGGCAGAACACCGGCGTGGGGCGAACCTGCCGTCGATCGGTGGGTTCAACCGGACGGTCGTGCTCGACGCCGTGCGACGCTCCCCGGACGGGCTCAGCCGGGTCGAGCTCGCCTCGCGAACGGGGCTCAGCGCGCAGACCGTGTCGAACGTCACGCGGTTCCTCATCGAGGCGGGGATGATCGCCGAGTCCGGCACGGTCGTGTCCGGTCGTGGCAAGCCCCGCACCATCCTGCGGCTCGAGGCGGGCAGCCGGTACGCCGTCGGGGTGCACGTGGACCCGGCGGTCGTCACGTACGTGCTGCTCGACCTCGCCGGCACCGTGGTCGCCTCGACCACCACCTCGACACCGACCGCGGACGACCCGTCCGAGGTGGTCCGCACCATCGCGACCGCCGTCGACGGGCTCGTCACGGACGCCCGGGTCGACGTCGACTCCGTGCTCGGCGTCGGCATCGCCAGCCCGGGCCCGATCGACGTCGAGGCCGGCGTGGTCCTCGACCCGCCGTTCCTGCCGCGGTGGCGGGACGTGCCGCTGCGCGACGCCCTCGCCGAGGCGACGGGCTACCCGGTGCTGCTCGAGAAGGACGTCACCGCGGCGGTCGTCGGCGAGATGTTCCTGGCGGGGGAGTCCTCGGCGCGGAACTTCGCCTTCGTGTACTTCGGCACCGGCTTCGGCGTCGGGCTCGCGGTCGACCACGAGCCCGTGCGCGGAGTGGGGTCGAACGCCGGGGACGCCGGTCACATCATGGTCGACCAGGGGGCGCTCGCCGGGACCCCGGACAGCGCCGGCACCCGCGGCGAGGTCGGCGCCGCCGTCGCACCCGACCGGCTCGTCCGGATCGGCCGGTCGCGCGGGATCGCCCTGTCCGGCGAGGACGCCGGGGACGACGTCGCGGTCGTGGACCGCGCCTGGGACGAGCTCGCGGCGGCCATCGAGGCGGGCGACCCGGCGGCAACGGGCCTGGCGCAGGACATCGGCACCGTGATGGGCAACGCGGTCGTCCTCATCGTGAACCTGCTCGACATGGATCGCGTGGTGTTCGGTGGGCCGTTCTGGTCGCGGGTGGCGAGTGCGGCGCTCCCGGCCGCCCGTGAGGCCATCGTCGGGTCGCCGCTGCTCGTGCCGAAGCACCCGGTGGTCGTCGACGAGAGCGACCGCGGGGCCGACGTGGCGGCCGTGGGGGCTGCCTGCCTCGTGCTCGACGCGGCGCTGTCGCCGCGCGCGAGCGCGCTGCTCATCCGCCGCTGACGCGCGGGGTGGTCGCGACCACGACCGGACGGGAGGCGCGGATCGGCCCCGCACCGCGCCTCCCGTCCGTTCGGGGCGGTTCCCGTGCCCGCGACACCTGTCGTTCACCTGACCGCCACCGGCCGGACGCCCGGATGCTGAACAGTCGTGCAGGTCCCCCCGAACCTCCCGAGAAGGACCCTGCATGCATCCCCGTGCCCTGCACTTCGGCGCATCCGTCGCAGCCGGCCTGGTCGTCGCGGCCGGCGTCCTGACGGCGACACCCGCCTCCGCCGCCGTCGGTGACGACGACCCGAGCGTCGGCGCGGCCGCGGCGAACGGCCTCGTCGTCAACGAGGTCGAGTCGAACGGCGACGACACCGACTGGGTGGAGCTGCGGAACACCTCCGCGTCGGCGATCGACCTGTCCGGGTACTCCTTCCTCGACGACGACAGCTCGCACGAGGCGTACGTGCTGCCCGCCGGGTCGACGATCGCCGCGGGCGGGTACTTCGTCATCGACCAGGTGTCCGCGACCGCACCCGGGTTCGACTTCGGGCTGGGCGGTGCGGACACCGCGCGGGTGTACGACCCGGCCGGCGACCTGGTGCTGCGGTACTCGTGGACGGCGCACGCCGCGGTCACGTACGGTCGCTGCCCGGACGGCACCGGCGCGCTCGTGGACACCACGGCGTCGACGAAGGGTGCGGCGAACGACTGCTCCTCGCCGGTCCGGATCAACGAGGTGGAGTCCGACGGCGGCACCCCGGGCGACTGGGTGGAGCTGACGAACGTCGGCACGACCGCGGTCGACCTCGGCGGGTACGTCCTCGAGGACAGCGAGGACGCGCACGCGTACGCGATCCCGGCCGGCACGACGGTGACCCCCGGTGGCTTCACCGTCCTCGACGAGGCCGCCTTCGGCTTCGGGCTCGGCAAGGCGGACTCGGCGCGGCTGTTCGACCCGAACGGGCAGCTCGTCGACTCGTACTCCTGGACCGCGCACGCCGCGTCGACGTACGGCCGGAACCCCGACGGCACCGGCGCCTTCGCCGACACCTCCGAGCCGACGAAGGGCACCGCGAACCGGTTCGCCGGCGTCGTCACGGCCGAACCCTGGCCCGGCGGCCCCGACGAGCGCGTGCTCGACGACGAGGACACCTTCACCGGGGACCTGAGCGGCATCGACTGGACGACCTCCCCGACCTCGGCGCAGGGACAGCTGTGGGCCGTGCAGAACGGCGACGGCCTGCTCTACCGGATCGTGTCCGACGGCCGGGGCGGCTGGTCGCCGTCGAACCCCGCCGGCACCGAGCTGCACTACGCCGACGGTTCCGGCACGCCGGACGCCGAGGGCGTCACCGTCACCTCGGGCGACCCGGGGGCCGTGTACGTGTCGACCGAGCGCGACAACGACGTCTCGAAGACCAGCCGGCCGGCCGTGCTGCGGTTCGCGACCACGTCCGGAGCGGAGTCGACGCTGAACGCGACCGACGAGTGGAACCTCGCGGCGGACTTCCCCGGCCTCGGGGCGAACGCCGGCCTGGAGGGCGTCACCTGGATCCCGGACTCCTGGCTCACCGCGCACGGGTTCGCGGATCAGCACACCGGCACCGCGTACTCCCCGTCGACGTACGCCGGGCACGGTGCCGGACTGTTCTTCGTCGGCGTCGAGGGCACCGCGAGCGTGTACGCCTACGCCCTGATGGACGACGGCTCGTTCCAGCGGGTGGCGACGATCGGGACGCCGTTCTCCGTCGTCGCGGACGTCCAGTTCGACCCGACGCTCGACGCGCTCTGGGTGGTCTGCGACGACGCGTGCTCCGGCCGGACGGCGCTGTACGAGGTGACCGACGGGGCGTTCACGGCCTCGACGATCCACGTGGCCCCGTCGGCTGCCGACCGGACCCTGGCGAACGAGGGCTTCGCGATCTCGGGCGTCTGCACCGACGGCTCGCGGGCGACGTTCTACGCGGACGACAACGACACCGACGGCTTCTCGCTGCGCACCGGCACCTACCCGTGCACGGACGACGGCGGGACGCCGGGTGACGGTGGGGACCCCGGGACGCCGGGCGACGGTGGGAACCCTGGGACGCCCGGGACGCCCGGGACGCCCGGGACGCCCGGAACGCCGGGTGACGGCTCGACGCCGACGCCGACGCCGACGCCGACCACGGCTCCGGTCGCCCCGTCGGAATCGTCGCTGACCGCGGCGAACCGCGGCTCGGTCTCCGCTCCGTCGTCCGCACGTCCGGGCGAGACGATCACCGTCACGGTCGGGACGCAGTACGCCGGCGACCGCGTGCACGTCTGGATGTTCTCCACGCCGACGTTGCTCGGCACGGTGACGGTCGCCGCCGACGGCACGGTGTCGGCGACGATCCCCGCGGACGCCCCGGCCGGGGTGCACCGCATCGTGGTGTCGGCGGCGGACGGCACGGTCCTCGGCTGGACCACGATCACGATCGACCCGGTCACCGGCGAGCTGGCGTTCACGGGCGCCGAGGGGCTGGGGGTGGGTGCGCTCGCCGCGCTCCTGCTGCTCGCCGCCGGCGCGGGCGTCCTGGTCGTCCGGCGTCGCCGTGGGGCGCGCGCGGACGCGACCAGCTGACCGACTGGAGGCGCGGTGCGGGCCGGCACCGCGCCTCCAGTCCGTCCGTCCGCCGGTCCGACAGGACGAGCGGGTCGGTGCCGGGCGGTACCGTCGGATGGTGCAGACCGCGATCCTCCACTACACCGCCTTCGCCTCCGAGCCCGGCGGCGGCAACCCCGCGGGCGTCGTGCTCGACGCGGGCCACCTCTCCGACGACGACATGCTCGCCATCGCCCGCGAGCTGGCCTACCCCGAGACCGCCTTCGTCGTCGGCCAGACCCCGACCGGGCCGCACGTCCGGTACTTCTCGCCGGGTGCCGAAGTGCCCTTCTGCGGGCACGCCACCATCGCCACCGCCGTGGCGATCGCCGAGCGCGAGGGCCCGGGACGACGGGTCTTCACGACGGCCGCGGGAGCGATCGCCCTCGACGCCACGACGGCACCGGACGGCACGGTGCAGGTGGCGATGACGAGCGTGGAGCCGACGACACGGACGCTCGACCCGGACACCCGCGACCGGCTGTTCGCGCTCCTCGGGCTGACGTCCGACGACCTCGCGGAGGGGTTCTCGCTCCTCGAGGCCTTCGCCGGCAACTGGCACCCCGTGGTCGTGCTGGCCGACGAGACGCTCTTCCACCAGTTCCGCTTCGCGCCGGCGCCGCTCGCCGAGCTCATGCTCGAGGCCGGCTGGACCGGGACGGTCACGGTGCTGCACCGGACGGCGCCGTCGGAGTACGAGGCGCGGAACCTGTTCCCGGTCGGGCGCATCACCGAGGACCCGGCGACCGGTTCGGCCGCGGCGGCCACGGGCGCGTACCTGCGCGAGGTCGGAGCCGTCTCGCCGGACGACCGCGTCGTGATCCGGCAGGGGCGCCACGTCGGTCGTCCGAGCGTGCTGCTCGTCGACGTCCCGGCGTCCGGTGGCATCACGGTCACGGGTGGTGCCACCCCGATCCACTGACGGGCCTTCCTTCCCACGACATCTGCGATGGGAGGTCGAATCGGGCGTCCCTGGTCGAAACTCCTGACCGGGTACGCCCGATTCGTGTCGGTACGCCCGGAAGCACCCGGCACCCGGCCCCGCACCGTGACCGCATCGTCACCGAAAACCTCTTGACAGCAATAAGTCAATACGGTGGACTAAGTGTGCGAGCGGGCGATGGAGCCCGCCACCTGTGCAAAGGAGCACCGATGAAACGCACCCGAATCATCGCCGGACTCGCAGCCGTGGCCGTCGCCGCGGTGGGCCTGGCAGGCTGCTCGAGCTCGGGGTCAGCCTCGAGCGACACGATCAAGATCGCGTACCAGAAGTTCGGTTCCTTCCAGCAACTCGACGCCCAGATGAAGGTCGTCAAGAAGGAGTACGAGAAGGAGCACCCGGGCAAGAAGGTCGAACTCGTGCCGATCCAGGCGCAGGAGAACGACTACTACACGAAGCTCGCGCTGATGAACAAGGCGCCGGCCACCGCTCCGGACGTCATGTACGAGGACACGTTCCTCGTCAAGGCCGACGCCCAGGCCGGCTACCTCCTGCCGCTGGACAAGTACACGGCGAAGTGGAAGGACTGGGACCAGTTCTACGACAACGCCAAGCAGGCCGGTGAAGGCGTGGACGGCAAGACCTACGGCATCCCGATGGGCACCGACACCCGTGCCCTCTGGTACAACAAGGACATCTTCAAGGAGGTCGGGCTCCCGGTGCCGTGGCAGCCGAAGACGTGGGACGACGTCCTCGCGGCCGCGAAGACCATCAAGGAGAAGAAGCCGGACGTCATCCCGTTCAACGTCTACTCCGGCAAGCCGCAGGGCGAGGCGTCGACGATGCAGGGCTTCGAGATGCTCCTGTACGGGGCCGACGGCTCGGGCAACACGCTCTACAAGGACAAGAAGTGGGTCGTGGGCTCGAAGCAGTTCCAGGACTCCCTGAAGTTCATCAAGGACGTCTACCAGGGCGGCCTCGGCCCGACACCGCAGCAGGCGCTCGACACGAACGTCGGCACCACGATCGCGCAGACCTGGCTCCCCAAGGGCCAGCTCGCGATCGACCTCGACGGCTCGTGGCAGTCCGGCACGTGGCTGAAGTCCGGCACCGCGCCGTGGGCCGAGTGGTCCGACGTGATGGGGCAGGCACCGATGCCGACGCAGAACGGGCAGGCTCCCGGGTACAACTCGATGTCCGGTGGGTGGACGCTCGCCGTCGGCAAGAACTCGAAGAACCCGCAGGCCGCGTTCGACTTCATCTCGACCTTCCTCAACCAGAAGGGCTCGCTGAAGTACGACATCGAGAACAGCCAGATCGCGGTCCGCAAGGACGTCGCGGAGGACCCGACGTACGACGCCTCCAACCCGACGTTCAAGTTCTTCTCGGGGCTCGTGGAACACACGAACTTCCGTCCCGCGACGAGTGACTACTCCCAGGTCTCGAACGCCATCCAGGTGGCGATGGAGTCCGTGATGACCGGGCAGCAGACACCGAAGCAAGCCGCCGAGGCCTACGACAAGTCCGTCGTCGGCATCGTCGGCGAGAAGAACACCGTCTCCGGCTGACCGCCGCGGTGACCCCCTGACGGACGGAAGGCGCGACACACGTCGCGAGTCGCGCCTCCCGTCCGACCCCACCCACCTTCGGAACCCTCTCCGCACCCGGAAGGCATCCAACCCGTGTCCAGCACCCCCCTCGCGCCGACGCTGTCGGCGCCCGGTGCGCCGAAGCGCACCGATCCGCCGGTCCCGCGCAAGCGGAAGCCGCTGCGGAACGTGGGACGAGCGGTCCCGCTCCTCCCCGCCGTCGTCCTGCTCGTCATCTTCCTGCTCGGCCCCGTCATCTCCTCGTTCTACGGGTCGTTCACCAACTCCGCGCTCACCGGCGCCGGCGCCGCCGACCAGCAGTTCGTCGGCCTCAAGAACTACGTCGACCTGTTCCAGGACCCGGACTTCCCGAAGTCCGTCATCCTGACGATCGTCTTCCTCCTGGCCTCGGCCGTCGTCGGGCAGAACGTGCTCGGCCTCGGCCTGGCGCTGCTCATGCGGAGCGCGAACAAGGCGATGCGCGCCATCGTCGGCACCTTCGTCGTCGCCGCGTGGGTGCTCCCCGAGATCGTCGCCTCGTTCGCCGCGTACGCGTTCTTCAACGACAAGGGCACGCTCAACGAGATCCTCGCGTCCATCGGGATCAGCGGGCCGAACTGGCTCTACACGTTCCCGATGATCTCGGTCATCCTGGCGAACATCTGGCGCGGCACCGCGTTCTCGATGCTCGTGTACTCCGCCGCCGTGCAGGAGGTCCCCGAGGAGATCACCGAGTCCGCCGAGGTCGACGGCGCGACCGGCTGGCAGCGGCTCGTCTACATCACGCTGCCCGTCATCCGCCGGTCGATCTCGACGAACCTCATGCTCACCACGCTGCAGACGCTGTCGGTCTTCACCCTGATCTACGTGATGACGGCCGGCGGTCCGGGAACGGACTCGTCGACCCTGCCGATCCTGGCGTACCAGGAGGCGTTCAAGTTCTCGCAGCTCGGCTTCGGGACGGCGATCGCCACGATCCTGCTCATCGTCGGCGCCGTCTTCTCGATCATCTACATCAAGGCACTGAAGCCGGAGGTGGACTGATGGCACTCACTGCTGACCGTCCCGTGTCCAACGCCACCCGTTCGGTGACCGCGCCCGGTGCGCTGCACATGACCTCGCCGCGCGGTCGCACGCTGCGGTGGGTGTCGAACGTCGTCCTGGGCATCATCGCGCTCTGCTTCGCGGTGCCGCTGCTGTGGCTCGTGCTCGCGTCCGTCGACCCCGAGGCTTCGTTGTCCGTCAAGCTGCCGTCGCAGTTCACGCTCGACAACTTCACGAAGGTGCTCACGCCGGACCTGGCGTTCATCCCGCTCGCGAACAGCCTGCTCATCTCCGGCGGCACGGCCCTCGTCACGGTGGTCTTCGCGCTGCTGGCCGCCTACCCGCTGTCCCGCTACAAGATGCGCGTCAACAAGCCGTTCCTGTACGGGATCCTGTTCGGGACCGGCCTGCCGATCACCGCGATGATGGTGCCGGTCTACGCGCTGTTCGTGTCGCTCAACCTGATCGACAACGTGTGGGGCTGCATCTTCTTCCTCGCCGCGACGTCGCTGCCCATGGCCATCTGGATGGCGAAGAACTTCATGGACTCCGTGCCGATCTCGCTGGAAGAGGCGGCATGGACCGACGGCGCCTCGATGATGACCACGCTCACCCGGATCGTCGTGCCGCTGATGCGACCGGGCATCGCCGTGGTGTTCATCTTCGTGTTCATCCAGGCGTGGGGGAACTTCTTCGTCCCCTTCGTCCTGCTGCTCTCGCCCGACAAGGTGCCCGCCGCGGTGAGCATCTTCAACTTCTTCGGGCAGTACGGGGCGGTGGCGTACGGGCAGCTCGCGGCCTTCTCGATCGTCTACTCCGTGCCCGTCATCGCCCTCTACGTGCTCGTGTCCCGCGGCCTCGGCGGCGGCAACGCCCTCGCCGGCGGCATCAAGGGCTGAGCCTCCGCCCGCTGCACCGCCCCTGCTGGAAAGGAACCACCTCCATGCACCACGACGAACCCCTCGTCGAAGCCCGCATCGCCCGGCTCGTCCGGGACCGCATCGACCCCGCCGTCCACCGTCGGTCCGCACCCTTGGAGATCGCGGCGTGGACCGTGCCGGACGAGCCCGTGCCGTTCGACGTCGCGGTGGACGCCGCGTACGAGCCGTTCGCGGTGGGCGGGTCCTGGGGCGGGCGGCCCTGGGGCACCACCTGGTTCCGGATCCGCGGCACCGTGCCCGCGGACTTCGGGACCGCGCCGGGCACCACCGCCGAACTGCTGGTGGACCTCGGGTTCACGAAGCGGCACCCCGGGTTCCAGGCCGAGGGGCTCGCGTGGCGTCCGGACGGCACCACCGTCAAGGGCGTCGAGCCGAAGAACGACACCGTGCCGATCGAGGTCGGACCGGGCGAGTCCTTCGAGCTCTACGTCGAGGCCGCGGCGAACCCGGACATCGGCGGCGACTCCTTCCAGGGCGCCACCCCGCTCGGGTCGCGCTCCACCGCCGGCACGAAGCCGATCTACCGGCTCAAGGCACTCGAGATCGTCGAGCGGGACGACACCGTGTGGGAGCTCCAGCAGGACTTCTGGGTGCTCCGCGGACTCATGGCCGAGCTGCCCACCGACGGCACCCGCGGCGCGGACATCCTGCGCGGGCTCGAACGGGCCGCCGACGCCCTCGACCCCGACGACGTCGCCGGGACGGCCGCGGCCACCCGCGAGGTCCTCGCACCCCTGCTCGCCGTCGGCGCCTCGGGCTCCGCCGGGCGCGCGATCGCCGTCGGGCACGCGCACATCGACTCCGCCTGGCTCTGGCCCGTCCGCGAGACGATCCGGAAGTGCGCCCGCACCTTCTCGAACGTGCTCGACCTGATGGACCGCGACCCGGACTTCACCTTCGCGTGCTCGTCCGCGCAGCAGTACGCCTGGATCCGCGACGGCTACCCGTCGATCTGGGAACGCATCAAGCAGCGTGTCGCCGAGGGCCGCTGGATCCCGGTCGGCGGCATGTGGGTCGAGTCGGACACGAACCTGCCCGGCGGTGAAGCACTCGCCCGGCAGTTCGTCGCCGGCAAGCGCCTGTTCCTCGAGGAGTTCGGCATCGACACCCCCGAGGCCTGGCTGCCGGACTCGTTCGGCTACACCGGTGCCCTGCCGCAGATCGTCCGGGCCGCCGGCTCGAAGTGGTTCGTCACGCAGAAGCCGTCGTGGAACGAGACGAACGTCATCCCGCACACGTCGTTCCACTGGGAGGGCATCGACGGGTCGCGGGTCCTGACCCACCTGCCCCCGGCGGACACCTACAACTCGGACGTCTCCGCAGCCGACCTGCACCGCGGCGAACGGCAGAACAAGGAACGGGGCGTCGCCAACACCTCGATGCTGCTCTACGGCTTCGGCGACGGCGGCGGCGGACCCACCCGCGAGATGGTGGCAGCAGCCCGACGCCAGCACGACCTGGACGGCTCACCCCGGGTCGACCTCGGGACCCCGGGGCAGGTGTTCGAGGAGCTCGAGGCCGCCCTGCCGACCCCGGCCGTGTGGTCGGGCGAGATGTACCTCGAGTTCCACCGCGGCACGTACACGTCGCAGATCCGCACGAAGCAGGGCAACCGCCGCTCCGAGCACCTGCTGCGTGAGGCCGAGCTCTGGGCCGCGACCGCCGCCGTCCGGCTCGGACTCGACTACCCGTACGACGAACTCGAGGAGGCCTGGCACACCGTCCTCCTGCAGCAGTTCCACGACATCCTGCCGGGGTCCTCGATCGCCTGGGTGTACGAGGTCGCCGAGGAGAACTACGCCCGCGTTGCCGAGGTGCTCGAGGGGCTCATCGGGACCGCCACGACCGCGCTCGCGAACGGCGGGGCCGCGGCGCTCGCCGGGGTCGGCGCCTCGTCGACGGCCTTCGCCGGCGGCGGTGACGCACTGCTCGACCGGCCGACCGCCGACGCCCTCGGCGGCGGCGCGAGCGTCGGGAACCTCGTCCGGTTCAACGCTTCGCCCGTCGCGGCGTGGGGCGCAACCGCCCTGGGTGGTTCCCTAGGACCGGAACCGGAGGCCGTGCCTCCCGTCCGGTCCGGCGACCACTTCGTGTTCGACACCGGCATCGTCACGGCGACCATCGACGCGGCCGGCCACGTCGTGTCGCTCGTCGACCAGGCGACCGGACGCGACGCCGTCGCGCCCGGGGCGGCCGCCGCCGAGTACACGGTGTTCCGGGACACCCCGAACCAGTGGGAGGCGTGGGACATCGACCGCGCGTACCAGCGGAGCGGCACCGTGCTCACTGCGTCGTCCGTCGCGGTCGACGGTTCCTCGCTCGTGGTGGAGCGGTCGTTCGGGTCGTCGACGCTCACCACGCGGTACTCGGCGGTCGCCGGGTCCGCAGAGCTGGTGATCGAGACCGAGGTCGACTGGCACGAGCACCAGAAGCTCCTCAAGCTGGCGTTCCCGCTCGACGTGCGCGCCTCGTCGGCCTCGAGCGAGATCCAGTTCGGGCACATCGACCGGCCCACGCACCAGAACACCTCGTGGGACACGGCGCGGTTCGAGACGTCCGCGCACCGCTGGGTGCACGTCGCCGAGCCGGGCTTCGGGGTCGCCGTCGCCAACGACTCCACGTACGGGCACGACATCACGCGCGACACGCGGCCGGACGGCGGGACCACCACGCTCGTCCGCGAGTCGTTGCTGCGCGCACCGACGTTCCCCGACCCGAACGCCGACCAGGGGCACCACGTGTTCCGGACCGTGCTGCGCGTCGGGGAGTCCGTGCTCGACGCGGCGGACACCGGGTACCGGCTCAACCTGCCGGTGCGGACGGTCGCCGGCTCGGCTCCGGTCGAGCCCCTCGTCACGGTGTCGTCGCCGCAGGTGCTCGTCGAGGCCGTGAAGCTCGCCGAGGACCGCTCCGGCGACGTCGTCGTGCGGCTCTACGAGGCGTCGGGAGGTCGGGCGACCGACGTCGGCGTCGACTTCGGGTTCGACGTGGCCTCCGTCGCCGCGGTGGACTTGTTGGAACGCCCGCTGGGGGACTCGTGGGATTCGGGGGAGCCGGTCGTGCTCACGCTCCGTCCCTTCGAGATCGTGACTCTGCGGGTGCGTCGGGCCTGAGGCAGCGGGCCCGCGCGAGACCGCGGCGCCGGACGGGACACGGGTGCGTTCCGTCCGGCGCCGTGTCGCGCGTGCGGTTCTGCGCGTGGGTGGCCGTTTCGCGCGTAGGAGGCTGAATCGCGCATAGGAGGCCGGATCTTTCTGCCTCCTGTGCGCGATTTGGCATTCCAACGCGGTCGGGATGGGAAGAAAGCGCTCTCCTCCACAAGGGCGTCAGCCTGGAGGCCCATCCACAGTTCGATGGTCGGCTCGCCGAAGCGCGGTGGTGGCCCGGCACCGTGGGGGCATGGAACAGCCACTCGCGATCTTCCGTGCAAGCCCGACACGGGATGCCGGACGCTCCGGCGCGACGTTGCGCAGACGAGCAGCAGGGGACGGCCCGGATCGACTCGTCCGTGTCGGCCCCAACGCCTTCGTGCGTGGGTCGGACTGGGACGCCGCGGGGCCACGGCAGCGGTACGTCACCCGGGTGTTCGCCCGGCTCGGGCGGCGGAGTGCCGCTGCAGCCGGCTCTCACGTCTCCGCTGTGGCAGCACACGGGCTGCCCTGGTTGCACCCCTGGCCGGACGCCGTCCACGTCACCGTCCCGAAGTCGCAGTACCGATCCGGGTCGGCATCGCTGAAGCTGCACACGCGTCCGTTCGGCCCGGATGACGTCGTCGACCACGCCGGCGTCCGGTTCACCTCGGTCGCGCGCACCGTCGCTGACGTCGCACTCCTCGGAGACCTCCGGACCGCGGTGGTCGTGGCCGATGCTGCGCTGCGCCGAGGCGTCCCGCGCCAGCGGCTCGTCCGAGCGGTCGGCGGGACGTCGCACGACCGGGGCCGTGCGACGGCCTCGCTGGTCCTCGACCTCGCGGACGGTCGGTCCGGGTCCCCTGCGGAGTCCCTGGCGCGGGTCGTCTTCCGGGAGCTCGGTCTCCCCGCGCCCGTCCTGCAACAGGCGTTCGTGGTCGAAGGCCACCGCTACGACGTCGACTTCTGGTTCCCGGAGCAGGGCGTGATCGTCGAGGTCGACGGTCGTGCGAAGTACACGCAGGACCGGTACCGCAACGGACGGTCAGCCACCGAGGTGTTCATCGATGAGAAACGCCGGCACGAGCGGCTGCTGACGGTACCCGGCGTGCGATGGATCATCCGGCTCGAGTGGCGTGATCTGTGGGACCTGGACCAACTCGCTCGCCGGCTGCGAGCGGCCGGGTTGCCGTGCACGGTGCGCCCTGTTCGAAGTGCTCGCGGCGTCACGGTCTGAACCGCGGTCGGCGGGCGGCCCTCAGTGCGTCCTGGGGCGGGAGATCCGGTCGATCCACGCCAGGGCCACCGCGGACACGATGAACACCATGTGGATGACGACCTGCCAGAAGACGCCCTCTGACGTGTAGCTCTCGCCCGCGATCGAGCCGCCGCCCGAGCGCCCCAGGTCGCCGACGGCGATGAACGTCTTGAGCAGGTGGATCGACGAGATGCCGATGATCGCCATGGCGAGCTTCACCTTGAGGACGTTCGCGTTGACGTGCGACAGCCACTCCGGCTGATCCGGGTGCCCTTCGGTGTTCACCCGGGACACGAAGGTCTCGTAGCCGCCGATGATCACCATGATGAGCAGGTTCGCGATCATCACGACGTCGATCAGGCCCAGGACCGAGAGCATCACGGTCGCCTCGTCGATGTGCGCCGGGTCGGCGATGACGGTCTCGGCGAGGTGCCAGAGCTCGATCATGAACACGACCACGTAGACGATCTGCGCCACGATCAGGCCGAGGTACAGCGGGGCCTGCAGCCAGCGTGACAGGAAGATGAGCGAGCCGATCGCCCGCGCTGCCGGGCGTGCGGGTCGTGTCGGGGCGGAGGGGTTCGGGGTTGCGGGGGCTGCTTCGAGCGTGTCGGTCACGGGAGTCGTTCTCGGTGATCGGCGGGAGCAGGACTCTACCTGAGCGATCCGACAGGAAACCTGAACGCCGTTTCGTCCCATTGCAGGTGCGGTGGGAAGCGGAATCGCGCGTAGGCAGCCGGAAAGAACGGCCTCCTACGAGCGAAACGGCTCCCTACCCGCGGAACGGCCTCCTACGCGCGGAACAGCAGCCCCCGCCCCGGCCCCTACCCCTGCAGGGACTCCACGGCCTTCTGCACCCGGCGCGCTCGCGTCTCGGGAGCCTTCGCCTGGACGACCGGGTCCACCAGCGCCCGCTGCCGCGAGTTCGAGAGCGCGTCGAACGCCGCCCGGACCCCGGCGTCCTGCAGCGCCGCGTCGAGATCGGTGGGCACGTCGACCACCCGGGGCAGCGTGTCGAGCTCGAGGGTGACCGAGACCTCGTCCCCGGCCGAGACACCGGCGGCCTCGCGGTGTTCGGCGGACAAGGGCACCAGGAACTGCTCGTTCATGACCCCGACGGTCGACCGGTAGGTGTGGCCGCCGTTCACGGTGACGACCACGGCGGGACGCTTCCCGGAGCCGAGCGCCTCGATGACGGACGGCGGGACGGGCAGCCCGGTGGCCGTCTTCCGTGCTTG
Organism: Curtobacterium sp. SP.BCo; assembly: GCF_051903265.1. GTDB lineage: Bacteria > Actinomycetota > Actinomycetes > Actinomycetales > Microbacteriaceae > Curtobacterium. The sequence goes on along the minus strand of NZ_CP194337.1, from coordinate 215,852 downwards.
CAGGACCGTCGTCGTGAACTGCATCCGTGCCTCCAGGCCGGTCCGGGCGCGACCACGCGCCCGCGGTGAGCAAAACAGCAAGAGCGAGCAAACCGTACAGCCCCACCCGCTGTTCCGCCACCGTTCACCACCGCAGCACGGACCGGAAACCGGCCCCGTCCACGATCGTCCAGAACCCGAACCACCGGGACGACCCCGCACCCGAAAGGCACACCCCGTGCAGCACAAGCGCACCCTCGCCGGCATCGCCCTCGCCGCCGCCGCGATCGTCACCCTCGCCGGATGCTCGGCCACGAGCTCCGCCAGCACGACCAAGGACGACACCGACTGGAAGACCGCCACCAGCGCCGAGTCCGCCGGGGGTATGGACGCCCTCGTCACGGCCGCCAAGGCAGAGGGGCAGCTCAACGTCATCGCGCTGCCGCCGTCGTGGGCGAACTACGGCAAGATCATCGACGGCTTCGAGAAGAAGTACGGCATCACGATCAACTCCGCGAACCCGAACGGCTCGAGCGCCGACGAGGTCGCCGCGGTGAAGTCGCAGAAGGGCCAGTCGACGGCTCCGGACGTGCTCGACCTCGGCAACGCGGTCCTGCAGCAGAACCTCGACCTGCTGACCGACTACAAGGTGGCGAACTGGGGCGACATCCCGGAGAACCTCAAGGACGAGGACGGCGCCTGGACCCGCGACTACACGGGCCTGATGTCGATCGGCTACGACTCGTCGAAGATCACCGACGCTCCGAAGGACCTGGACGACCTGCTCGGCTCGGCGTACAAGGGCAAGGTCTCGATCTCGGGCGACCCGACGCAGGCGAACCAGGCCGCGAGCGCGGTCTACCTCGCGGCGCTGGAGAACGGCGGCTCGGCCGACGACATCACGAAGGGCGTGGACTACTTCGGCAAGCTGAAGCAGGCCGGCAACTTCCAGAACGTGCTGCCGACGCAGGCGACGGTCGCGTCGGGTGAGACCCCGGTCGTCATCCAGTGGTCGTACAACAACCTCGCGTGGGGCCCCGCCGCGGGCGCCTCCGGCAACAAGAACTGGAAGACCGTCGTCCCGGAGGGCCAGGCCCTCGGCTCGTACTACTCGCAGGCGATCAACAAGGACGCCCCGCACCCGGCCGCCGCGCGCCTGTGGCAGGAGTACATCGCCAGCCCGGACGTGCAGAACCTGTACCTGCAGGCCGGCGCCTTCCCGTCGACCCTCGCCGCCCTCGAGAAGTCGGGCAAGGTCGACCAGGACGCCCTCGACGCCGCCGGTGGCGCGCCGAAGGACTACGTCGAGCTGACCGACGAGCAGGCCACGGCGGCAGCCAAGGTGCTGTCCGCCGAGTGGGCCTCGACGATGGGCTCCTGAGCAGCATGACCACCGCATCGGCGGGCGCGCGGAGCGCCACCCCGGCCGCGGCGCCGGCGGGCGCTGCGGCGACGACGGGGGCCGTCGCGCCGGCCCTCGGCGCGACGCTCGTCACGAGCGAGCAGCCGGCCGATGCCACCGCTCGCCGCGGCGCCGGACCCCGTGTCCGGCGCCGCGGCGGCGTCGCGTGGCTCGGCCTCACCCCGTTCGCAGCGTACGTCCTGCTGTTCCTGGCCGTCCCGGCGGTGATCGCGATCGGCAGCGGGTTCTTCGACGGATCCGGCCGGCCGACGCTCGCCAACCTCGCCGCCTTCGTCGACCCGTCCGTGCTCCGTGCCTTCGGTGGATCGTTCGCGCTGTCCGCCGTCTCCGCGGTCATCGGTGCCGTCGTCGGAGCCGTCGTCTGCTGGGCGCTCGCCGCACTCCGACCCGACGGACTCGTCCGGTCCGTGATCGACTCGGCAGCGAGCGTGCTCGCCCAGTTCGGCGGCGTGATGCTCGCGTTCGCGTTCATCGCCACGATCGGCGCGCAGGGGCTCATCACCACGTGGCTCATCAGCGTCTTCCACGTCGACCTCAACGCGAACGGCGCCTTCCTCTACACGGTGCCCGGTCTCGTCATCCCGTACGTCTACTTCCAGGTGCCGCTGATGGTGCTCACGTTCATGCCCGCCCTCGAGGGCGTGAAGGCCCAGTGGGGCGAAGCCGCCGCCACCCTCGGAGCCTCGCGGGCCACGTACTGGCGGCGCATCGCCCTCCCCGTGCTCGCCCCGGCGTTCTGGGGATCGTTGCTGCTGCTGTTCGCGAACGGGTTCTCGTCGTTCGCGACCGCCGCGGCACTCATCTCGCAGGGTGGGATCGTGCCGCTGACGATCCGTGCGCAGCTCACCAGCGAGACCATCATCGGGCTGCAGAACGTGGCCGGTGTGCTGGCCTTCGGCATGGTCGCCGTGATGGCGGTCGTGATGGGCGGCTACGCCCTGCTGCAGCGTCGCGCTGCGCGGTGGCAGCGGTGAGCGCGGTCAGCGGGGCCGCTGCCGTGGACGCCGCGGTCACGTCGTCGCACCGGCCGGGAGGCACGGCTCGCGTCGGCCGCTTCGGCGCAGCACCGTCGCGGGTCACCGCCGCGATCGTGCTGGTCGTGATCGGCCTCGTGTTCGCCGTCCCGCTCGTCGCCCTCGCGCAGTTCACCTTCCGCCAGGGCACGGACGGCAGCCTGACGCTCGCGCACTACACGGCCATCGCGGACCCACTGAACGCCACGACGTACCAGCCGGTGTTCGACGGCCTCGGTGCCTCGCTCCTCATCGCGCTCATCGCGGTGGCGATCGTCCTGCTCGTGCTCCTGCCGGCCCAGATCATCACGGCGCTGCGCTACCCGCGGCTCCGGCGGGTCCTCGAGTTCGTGTGCATCGTGCCGATCACGGTGCCCGTGGTGGTACTCGTCGTCGGGTTCATCCCCGTCTACCAGGTCGTCGCGCAGGTCTTCGGATCGGGAGCCTGGACCCTGTCGTTCGCGATCGGGATCATCTCGTTGCCGTTCGCGTTCCGGCCGATCGCCGCGTCGATGACCGCGATGGACATGACCGTCCTGTCCGAGGCCGCCCGGTCGCTCGGCGCCTCGTGGTGGACCGTCACGTGGCGGGTGCTCCTGCCGAACCTCCGCCGGGGCATCACCGCCGCGTGCTTCCTGACCATCACGGTCGTCCTCGGCGAGTACACCCTCGCCTCGTTCCTCTCCCGCACGACGTTCCAGACCGCGCTCGTGCTCGTGCAGCAGACCGACCCGTACGTCGCCGCGATCTTCTCGCTCGGCGCCCTCGTGTTCGGCTTCGTGCTGCTCGTCGTCATCGGCCGGTTCGGCGCCGCTCGTCGATCCCGCACCAAGGAGTCCGCATGACCGTCACCGCCCCCGCCGTCCCCGCGTCGCTCTCCACCGCGGGCGCGACCGTCGAACTCGACGCCGTCGAGAAGCGCTACGGTGCCCACCGGGCCCTGGCCGGCCTGTCGCTCCGCGTCGAACCCGGCGAGTTCGTCTCGCTCCTCGGGCCGTCGGGGTGCGGCAAGACCACTGCGCTCCGGGCGCTCGCCGGTCTGGAGGGCATCGACGCCGGCTCGATCCGCATCGACGGCGCCGACGTCGCGAACACGCCCGTGAACAAGCGGGACATCGGCATGGTGTTCCAGCAGTACTCGCTGTTCCCGCACATGACGGTGCGGCAGAACGTCGCGTTCGGGCTGGAGATGCGCCGGGTCCCGGCAGCCGCACGCCGCGAACGGGTGATCGACGCGCTCGACATGGTCCACCTGGCGGACTTCGCCGACCGGTACCCGCACCAGCTCTCGGGCGGCCAGCAGCAACGCGTCGCCCTCGCCCGGGCACTGGTGACCCGCCCGCGCGTGCTCCTGCTCGACGAGCCGCTGTCCGCCCTGGACGCCAAGGTGCGGGTGTCGCTCCGCGACGAGATCCGCCGGATCCAGAGCGACCTCGGCATCACCACGGTGTTCGTCACGCACGACCAAGAGGAAGCGCTCGCCGTCTCCGACCGGATCGCGGTGATGCACGCCGGCGACATCGAGCAGATCGGCACGCCCGAGGAGCTCTACCGGTCCCCGTCGTCGGCGTTCACCGCGGACTTCGTGGGGCAGTCGAACCGGCTCCGCGGCGACCTGCGCGGCGGTGACGTCTTCGTGTACGGGTTCCGGGTGCCGGCGCTCGACGGCTCCGCACCCGACGGACCGGTCGTCGCGTACGTCCGCCCGGAGGACGTCGCGTTCGCCTCGGAGGGCGTCACGGGCACGGTGGTCGCGTCGAGCTTCCTCGGCTCGATCCGGCGCACCACGGTCCGGCTCGACGACGACACCGTCGTGACCGTCCAGCACGAGGTCGGCGACCGTCGCGCGGCCGGCGACGCCGTCGCGGTGCGCCTGCTCGGCGCGCCCGTGGCGGTCGCGCCGCTCGCGTAGCGCGCGGCGCCGTCCGCCGAGCCTCGGCTCGGGCGACAGTCCTCGCGACGGGACAGGTGCGAACTGTCGGTCACCGCGAGTCTCGGGCCGGGCACACTGCGGCCTGGAGGCGCAGGGCGGGACCGCGCCGCGCCTCCAGGCCGCCAGGTGGGCGCGCCGGGCCGGCGGCGAGTCTCGGGTGGGGCGACCGCTCTCGGGCCGTGGGCCACGAGATCGGTCGCCCACCCCGAGACTCGGGGACGCCGCGCCTCCCGTCCGGTGCGGGTCAGCGCTGGAAGCGCGCGGCCGACTCGTCGGACAGGGCGGCCTCGACGCGGGCACGCATGTTCGGGTGCATCTCGGGCAGGGCGTCCAGCCGGGCCCAGAACGCCTCGGTGTTCTCGCCGTCGGCCGGGGACGGCTCGCCGGAGACGTACCGGCACGCGAACACCAGGTCGAGGTACTGCGCCCGGTCGCCGTTCGCGTAGGTCGTCTCGGGCAGCACCTGCACCCACGCCAGGCGTTCGGCGACGGCGACGACGTCGGCTTCCTCGAGGACCTCGCGTTCGGCGGCCACCGCGGGTTCCTCGCCGGGATCGACGATGCCCGTCACCGGCGTCAGCGCGCCGTTGTCGGCACGCCGGACGATCAGTGCCTCGCGCGACGCGCCCTCGCCGCGGGTCACGACGGCGGTGACCCCGGTCAACCAGAGCGGGTCGTTCCCGATCCGCGAGCGGAGCGACAGGACGAAGTCAGGCGTGGGCATGTCGCCACGCTACCGACACCCGGCTCTGTCGCGGACTGGTCATGACCAGTAGGCTGTCCTCGTGGAGATCATCATCCTGCCCACGCCGGCTGAGGTCGGTCGCGTCGCCGCGGCCAAGATCGCCTCCGTCGTCGCGAAGAAGCCGTCCGCCGTCATCGGTGTCGCCACCGGGTCCAGCCCGCAGGGCATCTACGCCGACCTCGAGCGTCGTGTCGACGCGGGGGAGATCTCGTTCGCCGAGGCCCGCGCGTTCGCCCTCGACGAGTACGTCGGCATCCCGCTCGAGCACCCGGAGTCCTACGCAAGCGTCATCGCCCGCGACGTCACCGCGCCGCTCGGGTTCGACCCGTCCCGTGTGCGCGTGCCCGACGGCCGTGCCGACGACCTCGAGTTCGCGGCGAAGGAGTACGACGCCGCGATCCGTGCTGCCGGCGGGGTGGACGTGCAGATCCTCGGCATCGGCGCGAACGGGCACATCGGGTTCAACGAGCCGACGTCGTCGTTCGCGTCCCGCACGCGCATCAAGACCCTGGCGCCGTCCACGCGCGAGGCGAACGCCCGCTTCTTCGACACCCTCGAGCAGGTGCCGACGCACTGCATGACCCAGGGGCTCGGCACCATCCTCGACGCCCGTGAGCTCGTGCTCGTCGCGCAGGGGTCCGCGAAGGCCGACGCCGTGGCCGCCGCGGTCGAGGGCCCGCTCAGCTCGTTCGTGCCCGGCTCCGCGCTGCAGCTGCACGAGCACGCGACCGTCGTCGTCGACGAGGAAGCCGCCGCCGGGCTCACGCTCGCCGACTACTACCGGTACACGTACGCGAACAAGCCGGCCTGGCAGGTGTTCGAGTAACAGCCGCCCGGGCCGTCAGCCGTCTGTGTGCCGCGAGTACGCGGTGTGCAGGCGGCTGAGTGCTTCGTCGAGGGTCTCCGCCGAACACCCGAAGTTCAGCCGCACGAACCCGGTGCCCTGTCGCCCGAAGTCCGGCCCGCTGCCGAGCGCGACCTTGGCCTCGTCGACGAGCAACGCCGCGGGGTCGTCGCCCCACGGGAGCGCCCGCAGGTCGAGCCACGCCAGGTACGACGCCTGCGGCTGCCGGTAGCCCGCGCCCGGCAGCATGTCGCCGAGGCGTTCTGCGAGCGTGCGACGATTCGCCGCGAGCTCGGTGAGCAGCGACGCGAGCCAGGGCCCGCCCTCGCTGAACGCCGCCACGCTGGCGGTGTAGCCGAGGATGCCGGTGCGCTCGACGACCTCGCGCGGCATCCCGTCGAACCATGACCGGGCGCGGTCCGAGGCGCCGACGAGCAGCGCGCACTTCGTGCCGGCGAGGTTCCAGGCCTTGCTGGCACTGGTCAGTGCGACGCCCACCCCGGCGGCCTCGGGGCACGAGTCGAGGAACGGCGTGAAGGCCGTGTCGGCGTGCACGAGCGGGGCGTGGATCTCGTCGGACACCACCACGGCGTCCCACTCGGCGGCGAGCTCGGCGAGTGACTCGAGCGACGAACGGTCGTGCACCAGCCCGAGCGGGTTGTGCGGATTGCAGAGCAGCACGGTGCGAGCACCGTCGGCGAACGCGCGGGCGATGCCGTCCAGGTCCATCCGCCAGCCGGCCGTCGTGTCGAACGGGTCCGGCTCGCCGGCGGGTGCGAGCAGCGGGACCTCGGTCACGGACCCGCCGGCCTCGGTCACGTACTCCCAGAACGGCGGGTACACGGGCGGCATGATGACGACCTGGTCGCCCGGTTCGATCACCCGGCGGAGCGTCTCCACCGCGGCCACCGAGACGTCCGTGGTGGTCCGGACGAGGTCCGGGTCGACGTGCCAGCCCCAACTGGACTCGGCGAAGTCCGCGAACGCCTCGGGGAGCGCCCGGCCGTGCCCGACGTACCCGGTGTCGCCGTCGGTGACGGCCCGGACGAGGGCGTCCCGCACCGGTTCGGCGAGCATGCTGTCCATCTCCGCGACGAACATCGGCAGCACGTCCGGCGGGTAGGCGGTGTACTTCTCGCTCGTGCGGGTGCGGTGCGCATCGAAGACGGAGACCATGACGCTCATGGGGCCATCCTCGCAGCGTCCGCTGTGGCCCGTCGGGACAGACCTGCCGTGCCCGGTGCTCAGGCGGGGCGGATCCCGGTGAGCAGCACTTCGGCGTACCGCTCGGGGGCCGGCACCGTGACGCCCCCGGCGACCGCTGCGCTCCGCATCCCGCAGAGCAGGCGTCGGAGGTCGTCGGCCCCGATGTCCCCGCGGACGAGCCCCTCCGAGCGCCCGCGGGCGAGGAGTTCATCCACCGAGGCGACCAGGTCGCCGGCGAGTTCGAGCGTGTCGGAGCACGAGAACCCGCCGCCGGTCAGCAGGTCGCCGAGTGCGGGGTCCTGCAGCATGCTCCGGAAGGCCTCGCCGACCACGCCGCGCAGCGCATCGGCGGTGTCGGGCAGGGCGACGGCGTCGCGCACGCGGTCGAGCATGTCCTCGAACGCGTCGATCGCGAGCGCTTCGAGCAGGTGCTGCTGGGTCGGGAAGTGCCGGTAGGCGGTCCCGACGCCGACGCCGGCCTCGTGCGCGACGGCGTTGAGCAGGGCCGGTTCGCCCCGGTCGACGAAGGTGCGGGCGACGTCGAGCAGCGCCGTCCGGTTGCGCTGGGCATCGGAGCGCAGCGCCTCGGGTCGGGCCATCGAGATCGTCATGTGGACACTCTATCCGGTTGTGCTAGCGTTCCGGATGAATCATCCGATTGGGTACGGCGAACGAGCAGGAGACGACGATGGACAGCTTCGAGTGGGAACCGGCAGCGATGCCCGACCAGCACGGCCGGACCGTGGTGGTCACCGGCGCGACCGGTGGGCTCGGCCTCGTCGTGGCCATGACCCTCGCGTCGGCCGGCGCCCGCGTCGTCGCCGGCGTCCGCGACCTCGACAAGGCGGCTCGCGTCCTCCCCGTGGGGGTCGACCTGGAGGCGCGGCTCGTCGACACCTCGTCCGTCGCGTCCGTCACGGCGTTCGCCCGGCAGCTCGCCGAGGACGGCATCGTCGTGGATGCCCTCGTGAACAACGCCGGCGCGACGCTCGGCACGTTCGGGCGCACCGACGAGGGCATCGAGCGCACCTGGGCGACGAACGTCGTCGGGCCGGCGCTCCTTGCCGAGGCGATGCTCCCGCTGCTCGTCGGGCCGTCGCCCCGCATCGTGCTCGTCGGCTCGAACCTGTCGCAGCGCACCCGCCGTGTGCCCGGCCCCGGCGGGGTGGACGATCCGGGTGACTACTCGCAGTTCGGCGTGTACACCGACTCCAAGACCGCGGCCGCGGCCCTCGCGGTCGACCTCGGGGAACGACTCCGCGCTGCCCGTTCGGACATCCGGTCGGTCATCGCGCACCCCGCCATCGCGGCGACGGGGATGAACGACCAGGCAGAGACCCTGACGCAGCGCCTCGGCGGCATGGTCGCCCGCAGCCTGGCCCGGACCGCCACGGACGGCGCTCGCTCGACGCTCTGGTCGGCGACCGCCCCGGACGTCACCGAGGGGGTGTTCGTCGGACCTGCACTCCGACGTGGTGACCGGCGACTGCACGTCGTGCCGGTGCGGGGCCCGGCGTCGGACCCGGCGTTCCGCGCTCGGGTCCGGGCCTTCGTGGACCAGGTCGCGGTGCGCGCCGGGTCCTGATCATCCGTTCACGTGGGCAGCAGGTGCCGGAGTGCCGCTTCCGTGATGCGCGGCGGCATCGCGTGGCCGCCGTCGAACACCTCTGTCGTCGCGACACCCGGTCGGAACGCGTCGAGGACGCGCCGGACGCCGGCGAGGGGGAACAGTCCGTCGTCCCGTCCCGCCGCGACGAGGACCGGTTGATCAACGGCTGACGCGACCAGGGGGACGTCGCCGGCGGCGGTCAGACCCGGGACGAACCAGGCCGGGTTGTGGCGGATCCGAGCGGCCTCGAACGAGGCCAGCGTCCCGAGCCCGCAGCTGACCACGCCCCGCGTGAGCCGGGCGTCGACGGCGAGTGCGAACAGGGCCACCTGTCCGCCGAGGGAGTGGCCGACGATGCCGAGTTCGGTGTCGGCAGTACTCGTCTCGACCATCCAGGACGTCACCGTGGCGATGTCACGCGAGTGCTTCGCCTGCAGGCTGCTGCCGTCCGCCACACGGAAGAGCGCATCGAGGCGTTCGTCGGCCGCCGGGTCGTCCGTCCAGTCGCGTCGGCGTTCCTCGAAGCCGACCAGATCGGGGATGACCACGCGGGCACCACCGCGAGCGAGCACCACGCCGTAGGCGAGGCTCGGATCCCCCGCCCGCCCGGCGGCCTCGCTCTTCCCGGAGCTGAAGTCGCCCGCGTGCTGGTGGACGGCGATGACGTCCGTTCCCGTGCCGTGGTCCGGTGTCAGGAGGAAGCACGGGATGGTGTCGCCGTCGGCCGTGTCCAGCTCGACGCGTGCCCACTGCACCGACCCGTCGCGACCGAGTGGTTGCAGGCGGACCGCGACCGGACGGAGTTCGGCAGGGGACGGCAGCCCGAGCAGGTCGCGGACGCGTCCTCGGGCCGGTTCGTCGGTCGTCGACAGCATGCCCGGACGCTACCAGCGGCGGCGAACCCACCCGTGGGCCGAGAACGCGTCGACCGCGGTGAACAGCGGGGGACCGGTCGGTGACCCGGCACGCGTCCCCCGTCTGAGGGGTCTAGCGTCGCCGACGTGAACCGTTCTCGCGTGCACCGTCGCCCGCCCCTCCGTCACTCGATCCGGCCGCTGTCGCTCACCGCGGTGGCCACGATCGCCGCGCTGCTCGGGACGGGGGTCGTCGCCGCGCCGGCCGTCGCATCGCCCTCCGAACAGGCAGTGCAGGCGGGGAGGACCGTCGCCGACCCCGCCCGATACGTCGACCCGTTCATCGGCACGAGCGGCGACGGCAACACCTGGCCCGGAGCCACCGCGCCGTTCGGCATGCTGCAGTGGAGCCCGACCGGCACCGCGGGCGACCAGACCTCGACCCCGGTGGCGAACGGTTACTCGTACGACGTGAACCGGTTGCGCGGCTTCAGTCTGACGCACCTCAACGGCGCCGGCTGCGCACCGGGAGCCGCGGGCGACGTGCCGATCATGCCGGTGACGACCCCCGTCACGACGTCTCCCTCGGCCGACAGCACCGACGCGGTCTACGCCGCCGGGTACTCGCACGACCAGGAGTCCGCGAGCCCCGGCCGGTACGGCGTCACGCTCGACAACGGCGTCCGCACCGACCTCGCCGTCACCACCCGCGCCGGCATCGGCGAGTTCGCGTTCCCCGCCGGGAAGGCCGCGAACCTGCTCTTCCGCACCTCGAACTCGATCAACGGCAGCGAGGCCGCCACCACCCGCGTCGACGCCCGCACCCGCACGGTGAGCGGCAGTGTCCTGACCGGCGGCTTCTGCAGCCGCCGTGCGAACGGCGGCGGCGCCACCAACCCGGACCGCCGCAGCTACTACCGCCTGTTCTTCACGGCCACCTTCGACCGCGCGTTCACGAGCACCGGCACCTGGAAGGACGGGACGGTCCAGCCTGGAGGCACGGCCTCCTCCGGTGGGGAGGGGTACCTCACCGGCGCCGACCGCGCCGGACGCGGCTCCGGCGCGTGGGTCGGGTTCGACGCGCGTCGCGGTGCCACCGTGCACGCGACGATCGGCATCTCGTACGTGAGTGCTGCCGGAGCAGCCGCCAACCGTGACGGCGAGGTGACCAGGCACTCGACCGTCAGCAGCGTGGCGGCGGCGACCCGCGCCTCCTGGAACCGGCAACTCTCCCGCATCCGCGTCGGCGGCGGGACGGACGACCGGACCACCCAGCTGTACACGTCCGTCTACCACGCGCTCATGCAGCCGAACACGCTGAACGACCGGGACGGCCGCTACCTCGGGCCGGACCTCCGCGTGCACCGGACGGACCGCGGACACCGTGCGGTCTACGGCACGTACTCCGGGTGGGACCAGTACCGGGCGCAGATCCAGTTGCTCGCGCTGCTGCGACCGGACGTCGCCGGGGACATGGCCCAGTCGATGCTGCGGTTCGCCCAGCAGAACGGCGGGGTGTGGGACCGGTGGCTGCACCTCGGCGCACCGACGCACGTGATGACCGGGGACCCTTCGGCCGCGACCCTCGCCACCTGGTACGCCCTGGGCGTCCGGAACTTCGACGTCCGAGCCGCCTACGAGTCCTTGCGGAAGCAGGCCACGGTCGAGAACGCCGACGCCGAGAGCGACATCGGCTGCCCGGGCCAGTGCCTGGTGCAGCGACCCGCGCTCGACGAGTACCTGCAGCGGCACTACGCCGCGAACGACGACTGCTCGTGCTGGGGCGGCGCGGCCGAGACCCTCGAGGACTCGATCTCCGACAGCGCCCTCGGGTACTGGGCGTCGTCGCTCGGGCTGCGGTCGGACGCTCGGGTGTTCGCGGAGCGGGGCACGTACTGGCGGAACACGTTCAACCCGGCGGTCGGGTACCAGGCCGCACGGCAGGCCGACGGATCGTGGACGCCCGACTGGTCGCCCTCGACCGGGACCGGGTTCGCGCAGGGGACGAGCGCGCAGTACACGTGGCTCGTGCCGCAGGACGTCAGCGGACTGTCGAGTGCACTGGGCGGTGACGACGCTGCCGTGACCCGGCTCGACGCGTTCTTCCACGACGCCGCCGGCAACTGGGCCGTGACGGGCGGCGACGCCACGAAGTTCGACCCGACCAACGAGCCCGACATCCACACGCCCTGGATGTACAACGCGCTCGGCCAGCCGTGGAAGACCCAGGAGACCGTCCGGCAGGTCGTCGACGACGCCTACGGCACCGGGCCGGACGGGCTGCCCGGGAACGACGACCTCGGGACGATGAGCGCATGGTACGTCTTCGCGTCGATCGGGCTCTATCCGCAGACGCCGGGGCGAGCCGACATGCTCATCGGGAGCCCGACGTTCAGCACCGTCGACATCCGCCGGTCCAGCGGGCAGCGGATCGTCATCCGGTCCTCGGGGACGGAGCCGTACGTGCAGGGTGCGCGGTTGGACGGGCGGACGCTCGACCGGTCGTGGGTGCCGGCGTCGTTCGTGACACGAGGCGGCACGCTGTCGCTGCAGGTCGGGGCCACGGCGGACACGGCGTGGGCGAGCGGGGCGCGGGGGCGGCCGGTCGACCGGTGAGCCGGGCTCCCTCGCCCGCGACGACGCTCGTGGCCGAACCGGACGCCGAGGCGGTCAGACGAGCGGGCGCCCGGCGCCCCAGACGCGCTGCACCTCGAGCGTCGGGGACAGCGCCACGAGGTCCGCGGCGAACCCCGGCGCCAGACGCCCCAGCCGGTCGCCGAGCCCCAGCGCAGCAGCGGGCACGCTCGTCAGCGCGGCCACGGCCTCGGGCAGCGTCAGCCCCGCGCGCGTGACGGCGTTCCGGAGCGCCACGTCCTGCGTGAGCGTCGACCCGGCGATCGTGTCCGTCCCGGCGACGTGCGCCACGCCGTCCGTGACCGTCACGGCGAGCGACCCGAGCGTGTACGAACCGTCGTCGGCGCCGGCAGCACCCATGGCGTCGGTGATGAGGGCGACGCGGCCCGGAGCGGCACGGAGCAGCACCGAGGCCACCGACGGGTGCACGTGCACACCGTCGAGGATGAGTTCGAGCGTCACCCGGTCGTCGGCGACGGCGGCGGCGATCGGCCCCGGCGCCCGGTGGTGGATGCCGGGCATGGCGTTGAACGCGTGGGTGAGGAGGGTCGCTCCGGCGTCGAACGCGGCACGTGCCTGGTCGTACGTGCCGACGGTGTGCCCGACGGCGACGACCACGCCCGCGGACACGAAGCGACGGACCGCGTCGACCGCGCCCGGCAGCTCCGGGGCGATGGTGACCTGGCGGATGACACCGGCTCCGGCGTCCAGCAGGTCCGCCACCGGATCGGGTGCCGGGTCGATCAGGAACGACTCGTTGTGGGCGCCCTTGTTGTGCGGGGAGAGGAAGGGCCCCTCGAGGTGGACGCCGAGCACGAGCGGGTCGTCGGCCATCACCGCACGGACCCGGTCGAGCGACGCCGCCAGCGCGGGGACCGGGTTCGCGACGAGGGACAGGACCGAGCGCGTCGTGCCGTGCGCCCGGTGCACCGCGAGGGCGGACGCGAAGGACTCGTCCTCGTACGCGGCACCCGCGCCACCGTGCCCGTGCAGGTCGATGAAGCCGGGGGTCAGGACCGCGTCGCCGAGGTCGACGACCTCGTCAACCGAGGACGCCGCGGGGGCCTCGGCGCCGGAGCCGACCGCGTGGATCGTGTCGCCGATGACGAGGACCCAGCCGTCCGCCGTGGAACCGGCCCCGTCGACGACGTGGGCCGACCGGACCAAGGTGCTGCGTGCCTCCAGGCCGCTCACCGGGTCTCCTTCCGGAACTGCACCACGCCCGACAGCGCGGCGACCACGATGAAGACCAGCCCGATCACCGGGTGCCCGATCGAGATCCAGCACGCACCGGCCGCGACGACGAGGGCGACCTCGACGATGGTCTTCCCCACCACGTCCGTCTCGATCGGCGACGCGGGGGAACGGAAGAAGTACCAGACCAGGGCCGCGAACACCGGCGCACCGACCATGAACAGGATCGCGGGCATCGGGAACGGCCACGCGAAGTAGCCCCACGTCGCCAGCGAGAGCAGCCCGAACGTGCACACCACGATGCGGAGCACACCCCAGGCATCGACCCGGCGACGACGGATCGCGTGCGGGTCCGGGGTGTCTCCCCAGTCGACGGGGGACTGCGGTGCTGACATGGGTGGACCTACTTGAAGATGATCGTGCGGGCGCCGTCGAGGAGGACCCGGTCCTCCGCGATCCAGCGCACGGCCTGGGTGAGGGTGCGGGACTCCTCGTCCTGCCCGATCGACACGAGCTCGGCGGGGTCCTTCGTGTGGTCGACGCGGACCACGTTCTGCTCGATGATCGGCCCCTCGTCGAGGTCGCTCGTCACGAAGTGCGCCGTCGCCCCGATCAGCTTCACCCCGCGGGCGTGGGCCTGCCGGTAGGGGTTCGCGCCCTTGAAGCCGGGCAGGAACGAGTGGTGGATGTTCACCGCGCGGCCCTCGAGCGCCGCGCACAGGCCCGGGGACAGGATCTGCATGTACCGGGCGAGGACGACGAGCTCGATGTCGTGCTCGTCCACTGCCTCGAGGACTCGCTGCTCCATCGCGTGCTTGCTCTCCGGGTCGGTCACCGGGCGGTGCTCGAACGGCACGGAGTAGAACGACGCCAGCTCGGCGAGGTCCGGGTGGTTCGACAGCACGAGGGGCACCTCGATCGGCAGCTGCCCGCCGCGTTGCCGGTAGAGCAGGTCGTTCAGGCAGTGGCCGGCCTTCGACACGAGCACGAGCGTCCGCAGCGGCCGTCCGACGACGTCGAGCTGCACGCGGGCGTCGTAGCGCTGGGCGACGGGGTCGAGCGCGGCTTCGAACGTGGCACGGTCGACCGGCGCCATCACCTGGAGGCGCATGAAGAACGTGTTCGTGTCGACGCTGGAGAACTGCTGCGACTCGGTGATGTTGCCGTTCGCCGCGACGATCGCTCCGGAGACGGCGTGCACGATCCCGGGCTGGTCGTCGCAGACCAGGGTGAGGGTCCAGTGCGTGGGGGTCGCGGTCGTCGGGTCGGTCACCGGATCAGGGTACCGGGCGCGCGGGTCGGCGCGGGTCGCGTCGGCGCGGGCGGCCTGGAGGCGCGGCGTGCGCCCGTCGGCCGGGTCACGTCAGCGGGCGGCCGGCTTCGCGAGCGCCCGGTCGGCGATCGTCAGGACGCTCAGCACGACCGCGACGCCGACGATCACCCACCCGAGCACGTGCAGGTCCGGCGTGGTCGGGGCCTGGCCGAACACCCCGCCGATGAGCGACGAGGCCGCGATCGCCCCGATGTAGACGCTCGTGCGGGAGAGTCCGGCGGCGGTGCCGATGTACTCGGCGGGCACGACCCGGTACAGCGCGGCCTGGTTCGACACGGACGCCAGTGCCTGCGGGACGCCGAACAGCGCCGGTGCGAGCACGAGCAGGGCCACGGGCGACCCGGTGTGCAGCAGCAGGAGGAGCAGCCCGCCGACGATCGGCACGACGGCCGCGACGACGAGCGGACCCCGCACGGCGGTCTTCCGGGCGATGAGGAACGAGGCGACCCCGGCGACGATCGCCGCCGGCAGCTGCAGGTACCCGGCGACGTCGCTCGAGTACCCCGCGACGTCCTGCACCCACTGCGAGAAGCCGTACGTCATCGTGTAGGCGAGCAGGTAGACGAGGAACAGGCGCATGTACGTCCGGGACAGCGCCCCGTTGCGGGCGAGCATCCGCACGTCGACGAAGGGCTTCACCGCACGGAGCTCCCACAGCACGAGTGCGACGAGCAGCACGATCGCGACGCCGAGCAGCCACCAGAGACCGGCGGACAGGTCGAGCAGGAAGACGAGGAGCGCCGAGACGAACCCGGTCATGAGCAGCATGCCGAACGGGTCGAGCGCGGTGAGGACGGGCAGGTCCTCGTCGTTCCGCGGCCGCAGTTTGTCGGACGGCAACCACAGCGCGGACACGACGATCCCGAACACGGCGAGCGGCACGTTCACCAGGAAGATCGCGTGCCAGCCGAACGCCGCGATGAGGGCACCGCCGAGGGGCGGTCCCGCGGCGGCGGACACCAGGGACGTGATGGACAGGGCACCGAGCACGAGCGGCGGTGTCGGCTTGCCGATCCGGGCGGAGTGCTGACGCAGCGTGGTCAGCGCCGCCGGGTACGCCGACGACGTCCCGATGCCGATGAGCACCCGGGCGAACACCGCGCCGCCGAAGCCGGTGAGCACCTCGGGGACGATCCCCGCGATCCCGACGATGACGAGCCCGGTGAGGAACACCTTCTTCGGGCCGAACCGGTCCGCGAGCTTCCCCATCGTCGGCTGCGCGATCGCACTCGCCAGGTAGAGCGCGGCGACGAGCCAGATCGCCTGGGCAGCGCCGATCCCGAGGTCGCGGGAGATCGGCGCGAGCGCGACCGACACCATCGTGGTGTTGATCGGGTTGAGCAGCGGTCCGACCAGGACGGGGACGAGCAGCTTCGGGCCGAAGCCGTTGCCCGTCGGGTCGGTGGTCGACGTGGTGGGCGTGGGTGCGGTGGCGGTGGACGTGGCGGTCAGTCCTTCAGGGTTCGACGAGGGGGCCGAGGATGGTGATCGACCGTGCGACGGTGGCGCGGTCGTCGGGGTCGAGTGCTGCCAGCCGTTCGGCGAGCAGACGGGTGCGGGACCGGTGCGAGTCCGCACGCGCAGCGCGGCCGGCGTCGGTCGCGCTGACGATGGTGCGGCGGCCGTCGGTGGGGTCGGGTGCACGGGTGACGAGGCCGAGGTCCACGAGGGCCTGGACCGTCGCGCCCATCGACTGCGGGCGGACGCCCTCGGCGCGGGCGAGCTCGGCGGTCGTCGTGGCGCCGTCGCGGACGAGTCGACCGAGCGCGGCCGACTGGGACGCCGTGACGTCGTCGACCTTGCCGACGAGCGTGGTGCGGCGGATCCGGCCGTAGAGCGTCAGCAGGGCGCCGGCGAGCTCGTCCGACTCGGATGATTCCATACCGTCACGGTACTACTTCAGCAGGGGAACTTGCAAGGCAACCTGTCGATCACCGTGACCTGCCCGGCGGATGCGGGCCGCGCCTCCAGTCCGGCGGTGCGACGGTCCGACGGCGCGCGTCAGCGCGTCAGCGTCTCGACCAGGTGCTCCTGCACGTACCCGAGCCAGTCGTAGACGTCCCGCAGACCGACGCCCGAGTCGGCGGCGTACGACCGCTCCTCGGTCGCGGCGTCCACGATGCCGAGCCGGTCCGCGATCGTCAGCCGCAGGTCCGTCAGACAGCGCAACCACGCCTGCTCGTCCTCCGGTCCGAACGCGCCGTCCCGCGCTCCGGTCAACCAGGCGTGCACCGTCGAGGCGTTCGTGGTCTTCTGCGCCACCAGGTCCGACTCCGTCCACCGGCGGAACTCCTCGCTCGCCTCGACGTCGCCGCGGTAGGCGTCGGGGAACATCCGGGCGGCCACCGGGTCCGTGGCGATGTCGCTCGCGAGCACCTGCTGCAGCTGCTCGGTCAGCGACGTGAGCACGCCGCGCTCGCCGGAGGACAGGCCGAGGTGCACGCCGTCGGCCCGGCGGACGAACGGGATCACGGGGTCGGGGCCCTGTCCACGGAGGCCTGCAGGCCGTACCCGTGCATCGCCTCGACGTGGGCCTCCATGGCCTCGCGGGGGCCCGTCGCCACGATCGCCCGGCCCTCGTCGTTGACCTGCCGCATCAACCGCTCCGCCGTGGCGCGCGGGAAGCCGAAGTACTGCTGGAAGACGTAGGTCACGTACGACATCAGGTTGACGGGGTCGTCCCACACCACGGCGACCCACGGCGAGTCCGGGCGCACGTCGGTGCGGGCGTCGGTGCGCTCGTCGACGTCGGGCGTGAGCAGGGTCATGCGTCCAGGGTGCCAGTCATCCGTCCAGGGTGACACGAACCGACTCGCTCGGTACGATCGTCAGGTCGCGACTGGCGTTGGATGGGTCACCATCGGGGAGCGACACCTGACACGGTGCGCCGCCGTACGCCTGGGCCGCGCCCCACCGTCCACCTCGTCGCGCACGTGCGCGACGGACAGACAACGAGGAGTCCCGTGTCCATCACCGATCTGCCCCCCGCAGCCGCCGCCACCACGTTCAACGCCCCGCTCAGCGAGGTCGACCCCGAGATCGCGAAGGTCCTCGAGCAGGAGCTCGGCCGCCAGCGCGACACCCTCGAGATGATCGCCTCGGAGAACTTCGTGCCGCGCGCCGTCCTCGAGTCGCAGGGCTCCGTCCTCACCAACAAGTACGCCGAGGGCTACCCGGGCAAGCGCTACTACGGCGGCTGCGAGTACGTCGACGTCGCCGAGCAGCTCGCCATCGACCGCGCGAAGGCACTCTTCGGCGCGGAGTACGCGAACGTCCAGCCGCACTCCGGCGCCAGCGCGAACGCCGCGGTCCTGCACGCCATCGCCAGTGCCGGGGACACCATCCTCGGTCTCGAGCTCGCGCACGGCGGCCACCTGACCCACGGCATGAAGCTCAACTTCTCCGGCCGGATCTACAACGCCGTGTCGTACGGCGTCGACCCGGAGACCTTCGAGGTCGACTACGACGACATCCGCGCGAAGGCGATCGAGCACCAGCCGAAGGTCCTCATCGCCGGCTGGTCGGCCTACCCGCGCCAGCTCGACTTCGCGAAGTTCCGCGAGATCGCGGACGAGGTCGGCGCGACGCTCTGGGTCGACATGGCGCACTTCGCGGGGCTCGTCGCCGCGGGCCTGCACCCGTCGCCCCTCCCGCACGCGCACGTCGTGTCCTCGACCGTGCACAAGACCCTCGCCGGTCCGCGCTCGGGCATCATCCTGTCCAACGAGGAGTCGCTCTTCAAGAAGCTGAACTCCGCGGTCTTCCCGGGGCAGCAGGGCGGTCCGCTCATGCACGTGATCGCCGCGAAGGCCACCGCGTTCCTGCTCGCCGGCCAGCCGGAGTTCAAGGACCGCCAGGAGCGCACGCTCCGCGGCGCTCGTCTGCTGGCGGACCGGCTCACGCAGGCCGATGCGAAGGGCGCCGGCATCGACGTCCTCACCGGCGGCACCGACGTGCACCTGGTGCTCGTCGACCTCCGCGAGTCCGAGGTCGACGGCAAGCAGGCCGAGGACCTCCTGCACCAGGTCGGCATCACGGTGAACCGCAACTCCGTGCCGTTCGACCCGCGCCCGCCGATGGTCACCTCCGGCGTGCGGATCGGCACTCCGGCGCTGGCGACCCGTGGCTTCGGCGACGCCGAGTTCACCGAGGTCGCCGACATCATCGCGCTGACGCTCATGCCGAACCCGGACATCGAGGCACTCTCGGCCCGGGTGAAGGCGCTGACCGACGCGTTCCCGCTCTACGCGTGAGCGGTCCCGTGGCTGCTGCGCTCCCGCGCGAGCTGTGGGCGGGTGAGGGTTCCGCCGTCCGCATCGACGGCACCGCCCTCGCCGCCCGCACGCTCGACGACCTGAAGGTCCGCATCGACCGGTTGCACGACCACGGGTTCCGGCCCGGGCTCGGCACGATCATGGTGGGGGAGAACCCGGGCTCGGTGTCGTACGTCGCGGGCAAGCACCGTGACTCGGCGCAGATCGGGCTCGACTCCGTCCGCATCGACCTGCCGGAGACCGCGAGTGCGGCCGACATCCGGGCCGCGATCCTGCAGATGAACGACGACCCCCGGGTCACCGCGTTCATCGTGCAGCTCCCGCTGCCGCAGGGGATCGACCCGATCCCGATGCTCGAGCTGATGAACCCGGCGAAGGACGCCGACGGCCTGCACCCGACGAACCTCGGCGAGCTCGTGCTCGCCGTTCCCGGTGGTGCCGGCACGATCGACGCACCCCTGCCGTGCACGCCGCGCGGCATCGTCGCGATGCTCGAGGCGTACGACGTCCCGATCCGGGGCCAGCACGTCACGATCATCGGCCAGGGGCTGACGGTCGGCCGTCCGCTCGGGCTGCTCCTCACCCGGCTCGAGGCCACGGCGACCCTCACCCACTCCCTGACCGACGACGTCGCGGCCGAGTGCCGACGCGCGGACATCATCGTCGCCGCTGCGGGCGTCGCCGGTCTCGTGCAGCCCGACTGGGTGAAGCCGGGCGCAGCGGTCATCGACGTCGGCATCAGCCGGGTGGTGTCCCCGGAGACGGGCAAGGCACGCCTCCGCGGCGACGTCGACCCGGCCGTCGCGTCCGTCGCGGGCTTCCTGTCGCCGACGCCGGGCGGGGTCGGTCCGATGACCCGGGCGATGCTCATGAAGAACGTGGTCGAGGCCGCCGAGCGGCACCTGCACTAGCGGTCGCTGCGCCCGCTGTCGCTTGGTGAGCAGAAGTGGTCGGGTCCGGACATCGGACCCGACCACTTCTGCTCACGAAGTGCGGCCGGGAGGCGCGACTCGCCTCCGCCCCGCCGCTCCGCACGCTACGGTTCGAGCATGACCACGCCGGCCGCGGAGACCCCGACACGGGAATCGCTCTTCACCAGGGACGCCCGCAAGCTCGTGTGGATCACCCTGATCTGCCTGTTCCTGCAGGTCCTCGCGCAGAACTGGTCGGCCGGACCGCTCCTGCCCGGGAGCACCGCGGAGGAGACCCTCGGGTCCGTCGAGTTCCAGGCGCGGCCGTGGATCGGGTGGGTGCTGCTGACCATCGGCTTCGCGGTGGCCGGCTTCGTCGTCGGGGTCGCCCGTCGCGGGGCCGCCCGGTGGGATCAGGACCGCGTGATCGCTCTCGGCCTGGCCGGGGTCCTCGGGGTGACCGTCCTGGTGTGGGTGCTGTTCATCGTCCAGTACGAGTGGGTGTACTGGGCGGTCGCGCACGGCACCCTCCACCCGTTCACGATCGGCGACGTCTCCTGGTCGATCCAACGGCTCGACGACGCCCCGTGAGTGATGGGCGAGGTGCTACGGTCACGTCCATGGGGGAGGATCTGCAGACAGCGCCCGTGATGGCGCGCCACGGTCGGAAGCTGCGTCCGCGGGCCTGGGGCCTGGTGGTCACGGGCATCGTCGCGATCGTGCTGGCCCAGGCGGTCACCACGTGGAGCGCCTCGGCCGACTACGGCGGGACGGACGCCGACGGCAACTGGATCGACGGCGCCGGCAACCCGGTGTCGAGCGCACCACCCACGGTGCAGGTCGAGGGGCACATGCCGCCGGTGGTGCTCGCGGTGCTGCTGGCCGTGGTCGTCGTCGGGGTGTTCCTGCCGCCGACACTCGAACGGTACGGCCGCCGCGCGCTCGGGGACATCGTGCGGTTCTCGGCGTTCTTCGCGGTGCCGGTGATCGCCGTGGTCGCCGTCCTCGTGTACACCGTCTGGCAGGGCAGCGTCGTGATGGATCAGATCGACCACCAGGTCCTGCCCGTGCACGGCTTCCCGTGGGGCGGCGTCACCGTGACCACGGGCCACATGACCCGCTGACGCTACGCCGAGGGGCTCCGCCGACGCGGGCTTCGCCTCGGCGGACACCATCGCGGTTCCGGGACCGCGAAACCGTCCGCCCAGCCGAAGCTCGGGCGGCCCCGCGACGGCCCGGCGGCGGGCCGGCGCCGGGCCGGCGGCGGGCCGGCGAGGGCCTACCGCTCAGTCGCGCCGGGCGCCCTGCGCGGCGTGCACGGTGAACACGTTCGGCTCGCCGTACCCGGCCGCCGCGAAGGCGGACGTGACGGCCGCGGCGATCGTGTCACGGGCCTCCCGGTCGACCAACGCGATCGCCGCACCGCCGAAGCCGCCACCGGTCATCCGCGCACCGACCGCTCCGTGCTCGACGGCCGTGGCGACCGCCAGGTCGAGCTCGGGCACCGAGATCTCGAAGTCGTCGCGCATCGACTCGTGCGACGCGACGAGCAGGGCCCCGATCGCCCGCGGCCCGTGCTCGCGCAGGGTCCGCACGGTGTCGAGGACCCGCTGGTCCTCGGTCACGATGTGGCGGACGCGGCGGAACGTCTCGTCGTCGAGGAGTTCCTGCGCACGGGGGAGGTCGTCGACCGACACGTCGCGCAGTGCCTCGACGCCCATCACCGAGGCCCCGCGCTCGCAGGACTCTCGGCGGGCCTTGTAGCCACCGGTGGCGTGAGCGTGCTCGACGCGGGTGTCCATGACGAGGACCTCCAGCCCGTTCGCCTCGAGCGCGAGGTCCACGACGGCGGTGTCGAGCGTGCGGCAGTCGAGGAAGACGACCGCGTCCTGCTCGCCGAGGAGCGATGCGGACTGGTCCATGATCCCGGTGGGGGCGCCGACGGCGTGGTTCTCCGAGTACTGGCCGACACGGGCGAGGGCCTTGCGGCTGAGCCCGAGGTCCCACAGGTCGTTGAACGCGAGCGCGACGCCGCACTCGATCGCCGCGCTGGAGGACAGTCCGGCGCCGACCGGTACGTCGGACTCGATGAACACGTCGAAGCCGGTCTTGTCGGCGAGGTCGGCACCGGCTTGCTCGCGCAGCGCCCACGCGATGCCGAGCACGTACGCCGACCAGCCCTGCATGCGCGACGGGTCGAGGTCGTCGAGCGACAGCGACACGACGCCGCCGGCCTCGTCGAAGGCGGACGCCACCTGGAGCAGGCGGTCCGTGCGCGGGGCGATCGAAGCGGTGGTGCGCCGGTCGATCGCGAACGGCAGCACGTACCCGTCGTTGTAGTCCGTGTGCTCGCCGATGAGGTTGACCCGACCGGGCGCGGAGTACCGCACCGTGGGCTCGTACCCGTAGACCTGCTGGAACGTCATGCGCGCTCGATCCCTCCTCGGATGAACTCGGCCGCCTTCTCGGGCACGAGGTCCCCGATCCAGGCGCCCATGGCGGCTTCGCTGCCGGCCAGGTACTTCAGCTTGTCCGCCGCACGACGCGGCGACGTGATCTGCAGCATCAGCCGCACGGTGTCGCGACCGGTGTGCACCGGCGCCTGGTGCCACGCCGCGATGTACGGCGTGGGGTCGTCGTACAGCTTGTCGATGCCGCGGGTGAGGCGCAGGTGCATGTGCGCGAGCTCGTCCTTCTCGGCGTCGGTCAGGCCGGCGAAGTCCGGCACGTGCCGGTGCGGCAGCATGTGGATCTCGATCGGCCAGCGCGCGGCGAACGGCACGAAGGCGGTGAAGTGCTCGCCGGCGAGGACGACCCGGTCGGACGCCCGCTCGTTCGCGAGGTGCTGCTCGAACAGGTCGGGGCCGAAGCGCTCGATCGACGCGAGCAGGCGCTGCGTGCGGGGCGTGACGTACGGGTAGGAGTAGATCTGGCCGTGCGGGTGGTGCAGCGTGACGCCGATCGCCTCGCCCCGGTTCTCGAACGGGAACACCTGCTGGATGCCCGGCATGGCCGAGAGCGCGGCGGTGCGGTCCGCCCAGGCCTCGACCACGGTGCGGGCCCGCGACTCGGAGATGGACGCGAACGACCCGGCGGTCTCGGGGGAGAAGCAGACGACCTCGCAGCGACCGACCGAGCGGAGCTGCCGGTTCAGCCCGACGTCGGACAGCGACGCGAGTGACTCCGGTGCGTCGTCGGCCTCGAGCAGGGGTCCGAACGACGGCGAACGGTTCTCGAACACGGCGACGTCGTACCGGCTCGGGATCTCGGACGGGTTCTCGGGGGTCTGCGGCGCGAGCGGGTCCTGGTCGGCCGGGGGCAGGAACACCCGGTTCTGCCGGCTGGCGGCGATGGAGACCCATTCACCCGTCAGGACGTCCTGCCGCATCCGGGCCGTCTCCGGCCGCGGGTCGAGCACACGCTCGTCGATGCTGCGCTCGGCGGGCAGCGTCGAGTCGGCGTCGTCGAAGTAGATGAGGTCGCGGCCGTCCGCGAGCTTCGTCACGCGCTTGGTGATCACCGCACCACCCTAGCGCCCGTCCGAAGCATTGCGAAAGCGTCCGTAAGTACGTGAAACTGGTTCCGTGACGGACGACGACCTCTCCTTCCTCGCCGGTGCACTCCCCGCGCCGCTGCGCCAGGACCGCATCGTCTCGATCGTCGAGGGCGCGCCCGGCATGGTCCGGACCGCCGCCCTGGCAGCAGCGCTGGGCACCAGCGAGGTGACCGTTCGGCAGGATCTCGCCTCCCTCGACCTGGAGGCACGGATCAGGCGGGTGCACGGCGGTGCCGTCCGCCTCGGGGCCGGTTCCGGCGAGCGGCCCTTCGAGGAGACCGCCGTCGAGCACCAGGTCGCCAAGGCCGCGATCGGTCGCGCCGCGGCGGCCCTCGTGCGCTCCGGACAGTGCGTCGTGCTCGACGTCGGCACCACGCCGGCCGCGGTCGCGACGGCGCTCGTCGCCCGGGACGACCTGGTCGACGTCACCGTGGTCACCAACTCGCTCACGACGGCCCTCGTGCTCGAACGCGCCGTCCCGCGGTTCGCCGTCGTGGTCACCGGCGGCACGCTCCGACCGCTCCAGCACTCGCTCGTCGCGCCGTTCAACAACACGCTGCTGCCGGTGATCGCCGCCGACGTGGTGTTCCTGGGCGGGACCGGCATCGACGTCGAGCACGGCCTGACGAACGTGAACCTCCCCGAGACGGAGGCGAAGCGCATGCTCGCCGCCACGGCCAGGCGTACCGTCGTGGTCGCGGACGGGTCGAAGTTCGGCCGGGCCCACATCGGGGTCGTCCGCGCGCTCGAGGACATCGACGTCGTCGTCACCGCCGAGACCACGGCGGACGCGATCGCCCCGATCCGGGCGGCCGGCGTCGAGGTGGTCGTCGCGGACGGCGAACCGCGTGTCGAACCAGCTGGAGAGGACCACACCGCATGACCGCAGCACCCACCGGGGGCCAGTACCACCTCCGTCACGCCGGACCCGACGGGGTCGTCGAGGCGGTCGTCACCGAGGTCGCCGCCGGCATCCGCGAACTCCGGGTCGCCGGGTTCGACCTCACCGAGCCGTTCCCCGTGTCCGAGCAGCCGCCCGGGGCGAACGGCATCGTGCTGGTGCCGTGGCCGAACCGGGTCGCCGGCGGGGTGTGGGAGCTCGACGGCAAGCGCCAGCAGCTCGACGTCTCGGAGCCGAAGTACGGCAACGCCTCGCACGGACTGCTCCGCTTCGCCCCCTACCGCGTGGTGTCCCAGACGGAGTCGGGCATCGTGCAGGAGGCCACCATCCACCCGCAGCACGGCTGGCCGTTCACCCTCGAGACCCGCGTGCACCACGAGCTCGTCGACGACGGCATCCGCGTGACGCACGAGGTCGTGAACCGCTCGGGCGTGCGTGCGCCCTTCGCGGTCGGTGCGCACCCGTACCTCCGCGCCGGCGACACCCCGGCGGAGGACCTGGTCGTCACGCTCGACGCCGCGACCGCGTTCACCGTCGACGAGCGGAAGGTGCCGAACGGGTCGGTGCCGGTGGGCGGGACGCCCTCCGACCTCCGCGCGGGCCGACGTGCCGGCGACTCGGACCTCGACACGGCGTACACCGACATCACGCCCGACGCCGACGGGGTCCGCCGGACGACGATGCACGGCCCGGAGGGCGACGGCGTCGAACTCTGGCAGGACGCGTCGTTCCCGTACGTGCAGGTCTTCACCTCCCGCGAGTTCCCCCGCGGCGACGGCACGGGCCTGGCGGTGGCGGTCGAACCCATGACCGCTCCGGCGAACGCGCTCAACTCCGGTGAGGGTCTGCGCTGGCTCGAGCCCGACGAGTCCTGGACGGGCACCTGGGGCATCCGCCGCGTCTGGTCCTGACGGTCGCCCGGACGCAGGTCGCCGCTCGGCTCCCACCGGGGCGGCGTCCTGCGTCGCTGGCCCCGCGTCCTGCGTTGTTGGCCCCGCGTCCTACGTTGCTGGCCGGAAGCGGGGCCCCGGCGTCGTGCTCAGGCGCGACGCATGCGGAGCGCCTCGACCGCGAGCGACTCGCTGCCGTACCGGCCGACCTCCTGCGCCCACGCCGGGTCGTCCCCGCGCAGTGCGATGAAGTCCTTGCGCTGCCGGCACACGTACCCGAGCACCGCGGCGCCGGTCGCGACCTCGACGAAGTCCTTGCGGATGTGGCGGGTCGTCACCTGCGCGTTCCGGCGGAGCGTGTCGAGCAGCAGCTCGTTGCTCATCGTCGTGTTCGTCGCTGCCGCGAGCTCGACGATGCGGCGCGCGTCACCGGTGGTGCTGGTCTGCGTGGCTTCGATGGGCTCGATCACGGTGTACCCCGTTCGTTCCTGGTGGTGCAGTGGTGCAGGATCCGTCGATCGGATCCGGGAACGACACTATCGGCGGCAGCCCAACAGTCTGCTGAACGCGGACTGAACTGTGGACCGAAAACGCCATGATTCGGCTGTGGGGGACTTGTACCCCGAACGTCACCGGCGCTCGAGGTACTCGCACGTCAGCGTGACGGTCCACGGCGCCCGGTCCGGGGACTGCTTGAGCAGGGCCTCCGCCCGGTCGTCGGTCGCACACGCCTCGCGGGCAGCGGGCACCTGGGACGCGATCGTGGGCCCGTCGGAGCGGGTCGCGTGACCGGAGTCGTGGTGGTTCACGACGAGCGGCACCGCGACCGCGACGGCGATCACGACGGCGGCGGCGCGGCGGACCCAGCCCGGGCCCCAGAGTGCGTCCGCGGTGACGACGAGCGCGACGAGGAGGAAGCCGGAGCTGACGGTGGCGTACCGGATGGTCCCGAAGTGCGCGACGTGCTCCGCGACGCCCTGCGTGAACGCGAACGCGCCCGCGGGCGTCACCAGGAGCGCGGCAGACCAGAGGGCCGCGGCCCCGAGCACCGTCGCGGCGATGAGCCACCGGTGCACGCCACGACCGAGGACGATGCCGGCGACGGCCACGCCGACGCAGACGACGGCCAGCACGACGAACGGTGTCGTCCCGGCGGCGGTGATCGTGGCCGCGACCGCGTCGAGCCGGGTGGTCCACACCGTGGGGAGCGGCACCGTGACGAACCCGACGACGACGTCAGCGAGGGTGACGGGGGTCGCCGCGCCGTAGTGCAGCGCGGGTCGGGGGAAGAGCGCGGACGTGACGACCTGCGCTGCGCCGGCGGCGAGGAACGCGGCGACGACG
This sequence comes from Curtobacterium sp. SP.BCo, assembly GCF_051903265.1. GTDB lineage: Bacteria > Actinomycetota > Actinomycetes > Actinomycetales > Microbacteriaceae > Curtobacterium. The sequence continues at coordinate 189,209 of NZ_CP194337.1, read as the reverse complement.
GGCCACTTCCTCCGCTGCCGGATCCCGACGAGCAGCAGGGGGGCGAAGAGCAGGGCCTGCGTCTCGCTGAGCACGATGGTCGCGACGACGAGCGCGGTCGCTGCCGACGTCCACCACGACCGCGGCACGACGAGGAGCACGAACGGGACGAGCAGCAGCAGGAACGAGTGCAGGTTGTTCATCGTCCCGAGTGCCTCCCGCGGCGCGGTCGGGATCAGCGGGGGCACGGCTGCGAGCAGGAACGGCGCGACCGGGGTCCGCAGCAGCGTCCGACCGTAGAGGTAGAGCAGTGCGCTCACCGCACCGACACCGGCGCAGGACAGCAGCGTGACGGTCTGCGCGAGGTGCTCCGGGGAGGCGACCGTGCTGCTCGTCGCCGCGATCAGCCGGGGGACGAGCTGCAGGTACCCGCCGAACGGCCGGAAGAGCGTGGCCCCGAGACCGTCGACCATGTACTCGGAGACGAAGTTCCGGCCGTCCTCTGCCCACAGCGTCGCGCGTTGCACCGGGTCCAGGCGGGACCAGGCGACCGCCGTCGACAGGACGAGCACGAGCACGGCCACGCCGGCGATCCCCGCGAGCCTCGCGCCGCGTCTTCCTCGTTCAGCCACTGGTCGAGGGTACGTGGTGCCGCCACCGGAGACGGTCGCGGGCCGGGGCGTTTCGTGGTGGGCCCCGTGGGGCTCGAACCCACGACCCTCGGATTAAAAGTCCGGTGCTCTACCAACTGAGCTAGAGGCCCTCACCCGCAAGGCTAGCGGGTGAGGGCCTCCGGTCGGGAAACGGGTGCGTCAGCTCCGTCGTCCGGTGAGCGTGCGCAGCAGCCACAGGACCACCGCGACGACGAGCAGCACGATCCCGACCCACAGCAGGAACTTCAGGCTCGCGGCGAAGCCACCGACGAACAGCAGGACGACCGCGATCACGGCCAGGATGATGAGCAGGGCGTTCATGGAGTGTCCTCTTCTTCACGTCCGGGAGGGGTGCCTCCCTGGCGGGTCACGGTACGCGCCGACGGCCCGTTGCGTTCTCGGCGAACGGGGGACGTGCTCCGCGCCCGGTCGCGCCTACACTGTCGCGGTGCCTCGCGATCACCACCGTCCCGTCCACTTCACCGACCAGGAGTTCGCCGCGATCCAGGGCGGCGAGGACCCGGCACTGGTGAACCGTGTCGCGCACGAGACCGCGAACGCGTTGCTGCACCGGGTGCGCGAGGACCCGGACCCGGCGGTCGTCGAACGACTGGTGACCTACACGGACGTGCACGGCATCGACGCCATCGCCGAGTTGTGGGCGCGGGTGGGGGCGCACACGCTCCCGGGCGCCCTGTGGCGGATCTACCTGGTGCGGGTGGTCATCCGGCAGAACCCGGAGGAGATCGCGTACCTGTTCGAGCGCGGCACCGAGCGCATCGGCACGATCGACGAGGCCGTCGCCGGTGCCGAGCAGCCGACCGGACCCGCGGAGATCCTGACGCTGGCGGACCGCATCCTGCACGGCTTGTACACGGGCGACCTCGCGGTGGCACTCGATCGTGGGGCCGCGTTCTGCCGCTTGACGGCGGCCGGCGCGACGGCGGTCGCGGACGATGCGGACCTGACTGCGGGGGAGCGGGCGAGCGAGCTGACGACGCGGGCGCTCCGTCTGACGGAGCTGGCGGCGGACCTGACCGAGGCAGCGGCGCTCTGGCGCCGCGACAGCCTGGACTGAGCGAGGGGCGGGGCGGACCTCCGCCGCGCCTCCAGGCCCACAGCCCGGACACGGGCAGACGAGGACCGGGCCGCAACGCGGATCCGGACACGGGCAGACGAGGACCGCGCCGCAACCCGGACACGGGCAGACGAGAACCGGCCCGCAACGCGGATCCGGGCAGAGAAGAACCGGGCCGCAGAAGCGCCTCTCGGCGCGAGGCCGCTCGAAGCGGCGAATTTTGGAGCCCGGGGCTTGCTGCGGCCCGGCGACACCGAGTCTACGAGGTGTCGGCTGCGCACACGACCCTGTTCACTCTCGACGGACAGGACCGTCCCCGGGCGTGTGCCCCGAACATGGTTGAGAACCGCTCCAATCCGCCGGGGCGAGGGTGCCGAATCATCACCGTGACAGGCGACATCGTCGGTCACGAGACGAGGGCCCCGCGCGACCCGGTCCGCTCCCTGGCGGTCAATTCCCTGCGGGTCACGTGGGCCCTCGTTCTGGACGTGACGCACGCTCGAACAGCGCGTGTGTCGGCAGAAGACGCGACCGGAAGGAGGGAAACCTGCAATGCTTGCACTCGTGACTCGCGACACTGAGAGCTGGAGCTCGACCGAGCCGGCTCAGGCGTCGCCTGACGACCTCCTCGCCCGGGTGGCGACCGGCGACCAGGCGGCCTTCTCCGAACTGTACGACGCCCTGTCGGGCCGTGTGCTCGGACTCGTGACGCGCCTCCTCCGGGACCGTGCGCAGTCCGAAGAGGTCGCGCAGGAGGTCTTCCTCGAGGTCTGGCAGCAGGCCACGCGCTTCGACCGGCAGCGTGGGACGGCCTCCAGCTGGATCCTCACCATGGCGCACCGCCGAGCGGTCGACCGGGTCCGGGCGTCGCAGTCCTCGCACGACCGGGACACCAAGATCGGCATCCGCGACTTCGAGGCCGGCATCGACGACGTTTCCGAGTCGGTCGAGATCCGCATCGAACACGAACGCGTCAGCCGGGCGCTCGGGAAACTCACCGAGTTCCAGCGCCAGGCCGTGCAACTCGCCTACTACGGCGGCTACTCGCACAGCGAGATGGCCGCACACCTCGGTGTCCCGATCGGCACCGTCAAGACCCGTCTCCGTGACGGGATGATCCGACTCCGCGACGAGATGGGGGTGACGTCATGACCGAACGCCACGACGACCCGGCCCTGCTCACCGGCTCGCACGCGCTCGACGCCCTCACCGACGACGAGCGTGCGATGCTCGAGGCAACGTTCTTCGACTCTCCCGAACTCCGTGCCGAGGCCGACTCGCTGCGGGAGACCGCACTGCAGCTCGCCTACGCGGTCGACCCGATCGAGCCGCCGGCATCCCTCAAGGCCTCACTGATGGCGCAGATCGCGTCGACGCCGCAGGCGGCGCCGCTCGCTGCGGCCCCGGCAACTCCTGCGGCTGCTCCGGCTGCTCCGGTTCCCGACGTGGTCGGCGACGCCGGCCAGGAGGCACGGTTCACCCCCGCCACGCGCCGCAACCGTGCGGGTGGCGGCGCCAGTGCCACCGCCCAGCGTCGGTGGTTCCAGCGTCCGGCAGCCCTCCTGTCCACCGCAGCCGCGGTCGCCGTGGTGTTCCTCGGTGTCGGGCTCGGCGTGGGTACGAACTTCACCCCGTCGAACCAGCCCGGGCCGGGCACGACGCAGGCGAGCGGTGGCCTCGACCGGATCTACGCCGCCTCGGACTTCAAGCGCAGCACCGCGAAGGTGTCCGGCGGCGGGACGGCCACGGTCGTCTGGTCGAACTCGCTCGGCAAGTCGGCGGTCATCCTCGACGGGGTCGCCCCGGCGCCGGAGGGCAAGACGTACGAGCTCTGGTACATCGGTTCGGAGGGCGAGGGCGGCAAGATCAGCGCCGCCGGCCTGCTGGACGGTGTGTCCGACGGGGTGCACTCGGCGGTCCTCACGGGCACGCGGTCGCACGGCGTGACGATCGGCATGACCGTCGAGCCGGCCGGTGGTTCGGAGCAGCCGACCACGACGCCGATCATGGCGGTCCCCACCGCCTGAGCGGTCGGCGGCTGCGCCGTCTGGTTGGCGTTCGCGCGGACCAGTTGGCGTCCGCGCTGACCTGGAACGACAAGACCGACGTCGTGCGACGTCGGTCTTGTCGTGCTCGGTCAGCGCTCAGCGGCGTCGATCACCCGAAGCGGCCGGAGACGTAGTCCTCGGTGGCCTGCACGGACGGGTTCGAGAACATCGTGGCGGTGTCGTCGAACTCGATGAGCTTGCCCGGAGCACCGGTGCCGGCGATGTTGAAGAACGCCGTCTTGTCGCTGACGCGCGAGGCCTGCTGCATGTTGTGGGTCACGATGACGATCGTGAACTCCTTCTTCAGCTCCTCGATGAGGTCCTCGATCGCCAGGGTCGAGATCGGGTCGAGCGCGGAGCACGGCTCGTCCATCAGGAGCACGTCGGGCTGGACGGCGATCGCACGTGCGATGCAGAGACGCTGCTGCTGGCCACCGGACAGGCCCATGCCGGGCTTGTCGAGGCGGTCCTTGACCTCGTTCCAGAGGTTCGCGCCCTGCAGGGAGCGCTCGACGATGTCGTCGGCCTCGGAGCGGGAGACGCGCTTGTTGTTGAGCTTCACGCCGGCGAGCACGTTGTCCTTGATGGACATCGTCGGGAACGGGTTCGGACGCTGGAACACCATGCCGACCTGACGGCGGACGATGACCGGGTCGACGCCGGCACCGTAGAGGTCGTCGCCGTCGATCTTGACCGAGCCCTCGACGTAGGCGCCGGGGATGACCTCGTGCATGCGGTTCAGCGTGCGGAGGAAGGTGGACTTGCCGCAGCCGGACGGGCCGATGAACGCGGTGACGGTGCGGGGCTCGATCGTCATGTCGACGCCCTCGACCGCCTTGAACTTCGAGTAGTAGACGTTGAGGCCGTCGACCTCGATGCGCTTGGACACAGTGTTCCTTCGGGGTGGGTGGTGCCGTTGCCGGTGGTCGGAGGCTAGCGGCTGAGCTTGGGGGCGAACAGGCGGGTGATGAACCGGGCGAGCAGGTTGAGCAGCATCACGATGAGGATGAGCAGGAGCGCGGCGGTCCAGGCCCGGTCGACGAACGGGACCGGGTTGGCGCCCTGCTGCGAGTACTGGGTGTACGCGAACACCGGCAGCGTCATCATCGGGTTCTTGAACAGGTCGTAGTTCATGCTCGCGGTGAACCCGGCCGTCACCAGGAGCGGTGCCGTCTCGCCGATGACGCGGGCGATGGAGAGCATGACGCCGGTGGTGATGCCGGCGAGGGACGTCGGGAGCACGACCTTGAGGATGGTGAGGTACTTCGGGACGCCGAGGGCGTACGAGGCCTCACGGAGCTCCATCGGCACGATCTTGAGCACCTCTTCGGTGGACCGCACCACGATCGGGATCATCAGCACGGAGAGCGCCACCGAGCCGACGAGGCCGAAGCGCGCGCCCGGGCCGAGGAACAGGGCGAACAGCGAGTAGGCGAACAGACCGGCGACGATCGACGGGATGCCCGTCATGACGTCGACGAAGAACGTGATGCCCTTCGCGAGCGCGCCCTTGCCGTACTCGACGAGGTAGATCGACGTGAGGAGGCCGATCGGCACCGAGATGAGCGCCGCGAACAGCGTGATCTCGAGCGTGCCGATCAGGGCGTGGACGGCGCCGCCACCCTCGGAGATGACGCCGCGCATCGAGTACGAGAAGAACTCCGCGTCGAACCGGGCGAGGCCGTCGGCGAGCACCGTGTAGAGCAGCGACACGAGCGGGAGCACCGCGATCACGAACGCCGTGATGACGAGCGAGGTGATCAGACGGTCGACGGCCTTGCGGCCACCCTCGACGATGCGGGAGACCACGACGATGAGCACGTCGAACAGGACCGTGCCGAGGAACAGCGCGGCGACCACGTTGAAGTCCTTGACGGAGCCGCCGGCGTTCAGCAGGACGAAGACGAGGATCAGGGCGACCCAGGAGCCGACGAGCAGCAGCCACGGCACCGACTTGTGCAGCTTGCCGTTGGCGTAGACGTTGCCGGCGACGCCGGACTGACGGATGGCGAGGGACATCGGGTCGTACCTCTCAGCTCACTCGCGCACGGACGATGTACCGGGCGAGCATGTTGATGACCAGGGTGATGACGAAGAGGATCAGGCCCGACGCGATGAGGGCGTTCAGGGCGGTGCCGGACGCCTCGGCGAACTGCAGGGCGATGTTCGCGGCGATCGTCGAGGGGTTCAGCGAGGTGAGCATCTGGAAGGTGACGTTCGTCGACACCGACAGCACCAGGGCGATGGCCATCGTCTCGCCCAGCGCCCGCCCGAGGCCGAGCATGATCGCCGACACGATGCCGGACTTGGCGAACGGCAGGACCGACAGGCGGATCATCTCCCAGCGGGTCGCGCCGAGGGCCAGAGCGGCTTCCTCGTTGAGGCGCGGCGCCTGCAGGAAGATCTCACGCATGACCGCGGTCATGATCGGGATCGCCATCACCGCCAGGACGATCGAGGCGGTCAGGATCGTGCGGCCGGTGCCGGACACCTGTCCGGAGAACAGCGGGAACCAGCCGAGGTAGGTGTTCAGGAAGACGTAGAACGGCTTCACGAAGGGCGCCAGCACCACGATGCCCCAGAGGCCGTAGACCACCGACGGCACCGCGGCCAGCAGGTCGATGACGTAGCCGAGCACCGGGGCGACCCGGCGCGGCGCGTAGTGCGAGATGAAGAGGGCGATCCCGAGGGAGAGCGGCACGGCGATCACGAGCGCGATGAGCGCGGACCAGACGGTGCCGAAGACGAGCGGCCCGACGTAGTCCCAGAAGTTCGTGGCCTGGTTCGGCAGCGTGCCGACCTTGGCGCTGAACGCCGGGATGCTCTGCCAGACCAGGAAGGCGGCGACGAGCACGAGCACGAAGAGGATCAGCCCGCCGGCGATGACCGAGGCGGCGGAGAAGACCCGGTCGCCGATGCGCACGACGGGCTTCGGCTTGGGGGTGACGGGGGCCACTGGCTGGGCCGGTGCGGTCGTCATGGGACTCCTGTCGGAGGAACGCCGGGGGAGGCGACGGGTTGGGGAGTGCTGGGTGTCCGGAGGGGAGGACCTCGGGACGGGCCCGTCGGCTGGGTCTGCCCCGGCCGCCGGGACGGGCCGGTCGGCTGGGTCTGCCCCGGCCGCCGGGACGGGCCGGTCGGCTGGGTCTGCCCCGGCCGCCGGGACGGGAGAGTGCCCGGACGCCGGTCGTGGTGGGTGGGACCGGCGTCCGGGCGCTCAGGGGGCCTTACTTGATGGAGGCGACGGCCTTCGCGGCCTTCTCCGACAGGTCGTCCGTGAGGGCGGCCGACTTGGCCTCCTTCGCGGCGGCCTCCTGCGCGTCCTTCGAGACGACGTAGTCGAGGTAGCCCTTCACGAGCTTGCCCTTGTCGGCGTCCTTGTACTCCTGGCAGGCGATCGCGTAGGAGACGAGCACGAGCGGCCAGGCGCCGTCCGCGGTGTCCTTGCGGTCGATGTCGATCGCGAGGTCGTTGTCCGCACGGCCTTCGACGACCTTGGAGTCGGAGACGACCTTGGCGGCACCCTCAGCGGAGATCTCGGTGGCCTTGTCGCCGACCATGAGCTTCGCCTTGTCGAGGTCACCGGCGCCGGAGTCGTCGATGTAGGTGATCGCGTTCGAGGCGCCGGCCATGGCCGAGGCCACGCCCGAGGTGCCCTTGGCGCTGTCGCCGACCTGGTACGGGAAGGTCTGGCTGGGCGCTTCGGTCCAGACGTCGCCGGCGTTCGCCGAGACGTACTCGGAGAAGTTCTGCGTGGTGCCCGAGTCGTCGGAGCGGTGCACGACCGTGATGTTCGCGTCCGGCAGCTTCGCGTCCTTGTTGAGGGAGGCGATCTGGGAGTCGTTCCACTTGGTGATCTTGCCCGAGAAGATGCCCGCGATGGTCTTCGCGTCGAGGGTCAGGTCCTTGACGCCGTCCACCTTGTAGGCGATCGCGATCGGGGAGATGTAGACCGGGATGTCGATGGCCTTCGAGTCCGCGGCGCAGAGGGCGAACGAGCCGGAGAGCTCCTCGTCCTTCAGGGCGGCGTCGGAGCCGGCGAAGTCCGCGGCACCCGAGATGAAGTTCTTGCGGCCGGCGCCGGAGCCGTCGGGGGTGTAGTTGACCGTGAGGCCCGAGGCGACGTTCTGGATGCCGGCGGCCCAGGTGGACTCGGCGGTCTGCTGGGCGGACGAACCCGAACCGGTGAGCGTGCCGGAGAGCTTCGAGTAGTCGGTGCCCGAGCTGGAGGTGGAGGAGGCGGTGCTGCCCGCGTCCTCGTTCGCCGCGCACGAGGAGAGCACGACCGCGCCGGCGATCGCGATTGCCGCGACCGTACCGATTCGCTTGATGTTCACAGGGGTCCCTTCGGGAATGTCAGTGCAGGTGGGACCGCTGCTGGTCCCTCGGGTCGGTGCCGACCCGGGAGCGACTGTAGGGACGCGAAGTGACGGGGATCACGCTCGTCGGTGAACGGGAGGTGAACGAGGGGTTGTGCCCGACGGGGCGGCGTGCGCGGGCGCGCCGACGGGAGCATGATCGGGAACGTCGTGCGCTCCGCGGGAGCATGCATCCGCATGATCGTGCACGCTCGGTCCGGGCAGGCGTGCGCGGCCTGGAGGCGCGGCTCGCCCCCGGCGCTCGGCCTACGCCGAGACGGTGTTGCGGTGCGTCTCCACCGCGACGAGCTTGCCGTCGGCGATGTGCATCACGGCGAAGTCGCCGACGGAGAGCATCGCGGCACGGCGGAGGTCGAATCGACCGCGGTCGTCGGCCGTCGCGGTGGCGATCCGGGCGATGATGTCGGGCAGTACGGGGCCGTGCGAGCACAGGACCGTGGACTTCGCCTTCTCGAGGCGCTTCTGCACGACGCCCTTGACGTTGGCCGCGCCGCGGTCGTGGGCGTCCTGGCTGATGTCCGGCGTACTGGACACCCCGACGTGCGTGCGGTCGGACAGCGGCTCGACGGTCGCGAGGCACCGCGCCGCCGTGCTGCTGACGATCTTCTTCGGGCCGAACGCGGCGACGGGAGATGCGACGGCCTTGGCCTGGGTCCGACCGACCGGCAGCAGCGGACGGGTGGCGTCGGGGCCGTTCCAGTCCGAGCCGGGCACCGTCTTGGCGTGCCGGAGCGCGATCAGGGCGAAGGTACGGTGCTCCCCGGCGGCGACGCGCTCGGCGAAGCGGTCCAGGATCGCGACGTCACGGTCGTACGTCAGCCGGTGCCGGGCGGCGTCGAGCGTCACCCACTCGACCGAGGCGACCTCGTCGTTCGGCCGGAACTTCCCGGCGCGCTCGTACTCCTTCGAGGAGACGCGGGCGGACCAGTAGTGCACCACCTTGTCGCGGCCGCTCGGCAGCACGTACTCCGCGGTGCCCAGCGGGGCGCCGAGGTGCACGCGGAAGCCCGTCTCCTCGTGGATCTCGCGCACGGCGGCCGTCGGGACTCCCTCGCCCGGGTCGACCTTGCCCTTCGGGAACGAGACGTCCTTGTGGTGGTCGCGGTGGATGAGCAGCACCAGCGGGACGCCGTGTGCTTCCCGCCAGACGACGGCACCCGCCGCGAGGACCGGTCCTGAGGAACCGCCGCTCACCGAGTCGAGCGCTTCCGCGCCGAGATCTTCCGCATGAGGACATTCTGCACGTCGTCGAGGGGGCGTCCGTCCTCGTCGGTCGAACGGCGCGTCCACTCACCGTCCGACTCGAGGTGCCACGAGCTCGTCGTGTCCGCCATCGCGAGGTCGAACATGTCCTGGACCTCGTTCACGTGCGCCGGGTCGGACAGTCGCACGAGGGCTTCGACACGGCGGTCGAGGTTGCGGTGCATCATGTCCGCCGAACCGATGAACACGGCGGGGTCGCCGTCGTTGTGGAACGCGAAGGCACGGGAGTGCTCGAGGTACCGGCCGACGACGCTGCGTACCCGGATCGTGTCGCTGACGCCTTCCATGCCCGGCTTGAGCGAGCAGATGCCGCGCACCCACACGTCGATCGGCACGCCGGCCTGGCTCGCGAGGTAGAGCGCGTCGATGATCTGCTCGTCCACCATCGAGTTGACCTTGATGCGGATGCCCGAGGGCTTGCCGGCGCGGGCGTTGTCGGCCTCGGCCTGGATGCGCTTGAGCAGCCCCTTGCGGAGGTGCAGCGGTGCGACGAGCAGGCGCTTGAACTTCTTCTCGATCGCGTAGCCGGACAGCTCGTTGAACAGCCGCGTGAGGTCCTTGCCCACGGTGTCGTCCGAGGTGAACAGGCCCATGTCCTCGTAGATGCGCGAGGTCTTCGGGTTGTAGTTGCCCGTCCCGATGTGGCTGTAGTGCTTGAGGGTGCCGCCCTCCTGCCGGATGACGAGCACGAGCTTGGAGTGCGTCTTCAGGCCGACCAGGCCGTAGACCACGTGCACGCCGGCCTTCTCGAGCTTGCGGGCCCACGTGATGTTGTTCTGCTCGTCGAAGCGCGCCTTGATCTCCACGAGCGCCAGGACCTGCTTGCCCGCGGCGGCGGCGTCGATGAGCGCCTCGACGATGGGGCTGTCGCCCGACGTGCGGTACAGCGTCTGCTTGATCGCGAGGACGTTCGGGTCGGCGGCGGCCTGCTCGAGGAACGCCTGCACGCTCGTCGCGAAGGACTCGTACGGGTGGTGCACCAGGACGTCCCGCGAGGCGATCGCGCGGAACAGGTCGGGCTTCGTGTTCGGCTCGCCCGGCTGGAACTGCACCGGGGTCGTCGGCACGTGCTTCGGGTAGTGCAGGTCGGGACGGTTGATCTTGGCGATCTCGAACAGGCCGCCGAGGTCGAGCGGCGACGGCAGGCGGAAGACCTCCTGCTCGGTGATGTCGAGCTCGCGCACGAGCAGGTCGAGGGTCACCGGGTCCATGTCCTCGGTGATCTCGAGGCGGATCGGCGGACCGAAGCGACGACGGAGCAGTTCGCGCTCGAGGGCCTGGATGAGGTTCTCGGCCTCGTCCTCCTCGATCTCGACGTCCTCGTTGCGGGTGACCCGGAACACGTGGTGCTCGAGCACCTCCATCCCCGGGAACAGGTCGTCGAGGTGGTTCGCGATGAGGTCCTCGAGCGGGATGAACCGCAGACGCCCGGAGTTGTCGTCCGGCAGGGTGATGAAGCGGGAGAAGTTCTGCGGCACCTTGAGGCGCGCGAACTCCTGCCGCTGCGACTTCGGGTTGCGCACCCGCACCGCGAGGTTGAGCGACAGCCCCGAGATGTACGGGAACGGGTGCGCCGGGTCGACCGCCAACGGCATGAGCACCGGGAAGATCTGCTCGTTGAAGTACTCGCGCATCCTGAGCCGGTCGGCCTCGTCCAGGTCGGACCAGTGCTCGACGTGGATGCCGGCGGCGTCGAGGTCGGGCTTGAGCGACCCGATGAAGGCCTGCGCGTGGCGGTCCTGCAGCTCGTGCGCCTTCGCGGCGATGTCCCGCAGGACGTCGAGGGGTGCACGGCCGACGTTGGTCGGGACGGCGATCCCGGTGTCGATGCGGCGCTTCAGGCCGGCGACCCGGACCATGAAGAACTCGTCGAGGTTGGACGCGAAGATCGCCAGGAAGTTCGCGCGCTCGAGCAGTGGCTGCGTGCGGTCCTCGCCGAGTTCGAGCACGCGCTGGTTGAACCGGAGCCAGCTGAGCTCGCGGTCGAAGTAGCGGTCGGTGGGCAGCGACTCGTGCTCGATCTCGATGACCTCGTCGAAGTCGTCCAGGTCCGGTGCGACGGATTCGCCGTCGAGCTGCGGTTCGGTGTCCATGTCCACATCCTGCCACCCGGTCCCTGCAGCCGGAGGGCGTCAGGCAACCGCTGTGGAAACGCGTGGTGAACGACCTCCCTGTGGAGGAGCCAGCTCCGTGACCCCCGAACGAGGGGAGGAATCGTCACGATATAAGAACGGTGACATCTGCGCCGGAATCTGGGTATCGTGGGTCGCGTCAGAGCCTCCGGGGGGATTTCCACTGCGCGGGGGTGCAGCTACGAAACGAAAGAGGTTCACCATGTCGCGTGTGCTTTCCACTGAGCAGGCGAAGAGCGCCATCCGTCAGATCCAGTCGATCGTGAACGGCGGGTTCACCGACCAGATCTCGCAGCTCGACGCACAGGGGCGCATCCTGTCGGACTCGAACGTGTGGGACGGCCCGCTCGCCTCGACGTTCCGCGGTTCGACCTGGCCGGAGACGAAGGCTGCTCTGGACAAGGCGAAGTCGGAGCTCGAGCAGCTCCGCACGCAGCTCGACAAGATCTCGCAGGACATCTTCACCGCGGGTGGTGGCGCGTAGGCGTCACCCGAACTGCCCGGGTCGCCGCTCTCCGTGACGACCCGGGCTTTCGCGGTCCTGACGGATCGCACCGCTGCTTCGCGCTCCAGTGCGCGACGACCAGCAGGACGAGCACGACCAGCATCTATTCCGGGGGGAAGCAACCATGGCGAAGATCCACGCGAACACGGATCCGATCCAGTTCGACAACGGCACGGCAGACGCGCTGAAGAGCGCGCTGACGGGTGCCGCCGACGCGATCAGCGGGCAAGAGGCGTCGCGACAGGGGTTCGTCAGCATCGCGTCCCAGGAGTTCCGCGGCCACTTCTCCCAGCTCTTCACCGAGAACGCGAACACGGCGTCCGGTGACGCAGACAAGATCGTCAGTACCCTCCGCACCGTTGCCGGGTGGGTCGACCAGATGAAGGAAGCCGCGGCGACGGAACGCGCGAACCGCAAGAAGGCCCGCGAGTGGCAGGAGCGCGAGGACGAGCGGAACGGCTTCCAGGACTTCTGGAACGACACCTTCCACTACGACCCGATGCCGCAGGTCGAGAACACGAAGCCGCCGTCGTTCCCCGCACCGGACGTGAAGGCCCGACAGCGGCAGACACCGAACCCGGGCGCATCCGGCGGCGGGGGCGGTGGGACGTCGTCGGCGCGGCCCACCGACCTCCGGTCGTTCGCGAACGGGTCGGCATCACTCAACCAGGCGCTCGACGGCAAGCCGGGCGTCCTCAGCGGCAAGCTCGCCGACTTCAACACCGCGTGCTCCTGGGCACACATCGACGCCGGCACGGTGGTCACGGCGTTCCAACAGTGGCTCGACGCGAACGCCACGGACGTCGCGTGGGCGAACACGATCGCGGACGCCTTCGCCGCAGCTGGTGGGGACGGGAACGTCTCCACCGTGGCGGACTCGGCGCTCGCCGCGGCGCTGCAGGCTGCGGGTGTCGCAGCGACCCGGTCCGAGGTCCAGTTCGACCCGCCGACCGCCTACGGTGCGCAGCCGACCACGGGCTTCTCGATGGACCCGGTCAACACGACGACGGGCAACTTCCTCGAGCCAGAACTCGACCTCGGCTTCACGGGTGCGTCAGCGTCGCTGCAGGTCACCCGCATGTACAACTCCCTCGACGAGCGCGTCGGGCTGTTCGGCCCGGGCTGGGCGTCGGTGTTCGAGACCCGGCTCGAACTCGACGACGAGGGCGCCTCGTTCGTCGGCGCCGACGGCCGGCAGATCCGGTTCCCGCGCGACGGCGAGGGATGGGCGCGCGGGGTCGGCGAGAACCGGTGGCTCGCGGCAGAGTGCGACGCACTGGTCGTCAGCGACAACGCCGGCGGCCGGATCGTCTTCACGCGGTCGGGCAGCTGGGCCCGGACCACCGGCGGCCCGGGCACGACGGTCGACGTCGTGCGGGACGACCACGGTCGGATCACGCGACTGGTGCACGAGCACGGTCGATCGGTCGACGTCGAGTACGTGGGCGAGCGCATCGCGGTCGTCCGGGGTTCCGACGGCCGCCGGGTCGAGTACGGCTACGACGACCGCGGTCGTCTGGTCAGCGTCACCGACGACGGTGGGACCCGGCGGTACGGCTGGAACGACGACGACCTCGTCGTGACCGTCACGAGTGCGGCGGGTGTCGTCGAGGTCGACAACACCTACGACGACGTCCGTCGGGTGACCGAACAGGTCAGCCCGCACGGCCGGACCGTGCGGTTCGCCTACCTGCCCGGCCGGGTGACGGTCGTGTCCGACCCGGACGGCTCCCGGTCGGACACCTATATCGCCGATGCGAAGGGTCGGCTCGTCGGCGTCGTCGACTCCGACGACCAGCGGCAGTCGATGAGCTACGACGCCCACGGCAACCTGGTGTCCGCGACGGAGCGCGACCGCTCCGTGACGGTCCACGCGTACGACGAGCGCGGCCGCAGGACCCGCACGGTGACGCCGTCGGGCGGGGACTTCACCTACGGCCACGACGAGCAGGACCGCGTCACGACCGTCGTCACCGACGCGGGTGCCGTGGTCACGTACGAGTACGTCGGCGACGATCGTGACCCATCGGTCGTGATCGACCCGGTCGGCGGCCGGACGGAGATGACGTGGGACGCCGGTCTGGTGCAGCGCGTGGTCGACCCCACCGGGGTCCGCGTCGAACTGGCGTACGACGCGTTCGGTGAGCTGGTCGCGACGACGAACGCCCTCGGTGACACCGCACGGATCGAGCGGGACGCCGCCGGCCGCCCGACCGCGGCGATCAGCCCCAGCGGTGCCCGGACCGAGTACCGCTACGACGGTGCCGGTCTGCTGGTGTCCCGGCAGGACGCCGACGGCGCGGTGTGGCGCTTCGAGCACACCGCCGGCGGCCGGATCAGCGCCGTCATCGACCCGCTCGGTGCCCGCACCGAGTACGCCTCCGCGCCGAACGGCGAGCTGCGCACCATCACCGACCCGCTTGGTCGGACCACGACGCAGACGTACGACGACCAGGCCAACCTGGCGCGGCTCGAGATGCCGGGCGGCGGCGACTGGACGTTCGCGCACGACGCGTTGTCGCGCCTCCAGGCCGTCACCGACCCCACCGGCGCGACGTGGCGACGCGAGTACGACGTGAACGGTCGTCTGTCGGCCGTCGTCGACCCGACCGGTGTCCGACAGGACTTCGCGGAGGACGCCCAGACCGGGATCGTGTCGCTGCGCGACGCCTTCGACGCCGTCACCGTGCGGTTCGACGCCTACGGGCGGCCGGTCGAGAGCGCCAGCGACGACACCGGCTCTGAGCTGATCACCTACGACGCTGCGGGCCGACCCGTGGAACTCGTCGACGGCGAAGGCGGCCTGACGCGGATCGAGCGCGACCTCGCTGGCCGCGTCGTGACGCTCGTCACGCCCTCCGGGGCGCGCACGACCTACGAGTACGACGTCTGTGGCCGTCCGTCGGCGGCGACCGACCCCTCCGGCGCGCGCACCACACTCGAGTACGACGCGGATTCGCGCGTCGTGACGCGGACGCTGCCCACCGGTGAGACCGAACAGCTCGAGTACGACGCGGTCGGGCGCGTGGTCACGCAGACGACGTCGGCTTCCGGCACCAGCCGGTTCCGCTACGACGCTGCCGGGAGGCTCGTCTCGGCTCACGACGCACGGTACGGCCGTCGTCGGTTCCGCTACGACCCCGCGGGGCAGCTCATCGAGACCGTCAACGGTCTCGGTGGGGTCACCACCTTCCGCCACGACGAACGCGGTCGGCTGACCGCCGTCACCGACCCGGCCGGTGGCGTCACCGTCCGGACGTACGACGACGCCGACCGGGTCACCAGCGTGACCGACCCGCTCGGCCGGACCACCACCGCCACCTACGACGCAGCCGGCCGCCAGACGGGACAGACCGATCCGGACGGTCGGACCACCTCGTGGACGTACGACGCGGCTGGCCGCGAGCAGGAGATCGCCGTCGACGGCGCTGTCCAGTTCGAGCTGCGACGAGACGCATTCGGAAGGAACCTGGTCGTCACCGACCACACCCGCGGAGCCGGGCGCAGCGTCGAGCACGAACTCCACCACGACCGCCGGGGGCTCCTGGTCCGCCGCAGCCGCGGGCAGGCCTCGATCGGGTGGGAGTACGACGCCGACGGGAACCGCACGGCCCGCATCGACCCGGACGGCACCCGCACCGAGTTCCGACGTGACGCCGCCGGACGCGTGATCGCGGTCGAGCGCGACGGGCTCGGGGCCGGCACCTTCGCGTACGACGCCGCCGGGCGCATCGTGCAGTCGGCGACCGGGGACCTCGTCCAGGCGTGGTCCTACGAGGGCGGCGTCCTCGTGGCACACACCACGACGACCGTCGAGGGCGCTTCCGCGACCCGGATCGAGCACGACGGCAGCGGCCGGATCGTCGCGATCACCGGCGCCGACGGCCGGGCCGAGTACGACCACGACGACGCCGGGCAGCTCGTCCGCGCCGGCGAGTCCACCTGGGTGTACGACGCTGCCGGACGACTGGTCTCCGAGACCATCGGAGGGGTGACGACCACGTACGAGCACGACGTCGCCGGGCAGCTCGTCGCGTCGGAGCGGGACGGTCAGCGGACGGAGTACGTGCACGACGGCCTCGGTCGCCGTGTCCGTCGCACCGAACCCGACGGCTCCACGACCGAGTACGCGTGGTCGGCGCTCGGGTACCTGGCGGGTGTCGTCACCCGTGATGCCGCCTACGCCGAGACCGGCCGGATCGACGTCTGGGCGGATGCGCTCGGCGAGCTCGCGGCCGTCGACGACGTGGATGCGTGGTGGGACACCGCCGCAGCCGTCCCCTCGCTCGTGTCGATCGGCGGGACGAGTGTCCTCGACCTGCCCGGGGGCGTCACCGCCGTCGGGTCGGAGTGGGCGACGCAGGGCTGGCGGGACGCGCGGGCGACCGATGCGTCGGACCCGTGGGCGGTGCTCGCCGGGGTGACCGGTGCGGGCCTGCCGGCTGGCGTGGGACTCACCGCGACCGGTGGTGTCAGCATCGGCGGGCTCGAGTGGCTCGGTGCTCGCGTCTACGACCCGGCCGCCCGGGGGTTCCTGTCCGTCGATCCGCTCGCACCCGTACTCGGTTCGGGGTGGTCGGGGAACCCGTACTCGTACGCGGGGAACGATCCGCTGCACGCGGTGGACCCGTTGGGGCTCAAGCCGGCGACCGATGCTGATCTGAAGGCGTACCGGGATGCGCATCAGGGGGTGTTCGGTGCGGTCGGGAGTTGGTGGAACGACAACTGGGAGTACGTGGCGGCGGGTGCCGCAATCGTCGGTGGAATCGCTCTCATGGCGACTGGCGTGGGAGGGCCAGCGGGAATCGCCCTCATGGCAGCGTCAGGGGCGCTCCTGAGCGGGGGTATCTCCGTCGCTTCGCAAAAGGCAATGACCGGCGACGTCGATTGGAAGAAGGCTGGCGTCGACGCGCTCATCGGAGGGGCGATGGGTGGGCTCGGTGGAGCCGGTAGCCTTCTGACGAACAGTCTCGGTGCGGCTGGCCGGGTTGCTGCGGGCGCTGCCCGTTCGACTGTGAGCACCGTCACATCGCAGACGGCGAAGGCGATCGCCGTCAACGCCTCCGTGAACGGTACGTTCGGCGCGGGGGGCAGCGCGGTCTCCTACCTCTTTGCGCACGGAGGGCGTATCGAGGACGGGAGGGAGTTCGTTTCCACGATGGCGGGAGGGACTGTCGCTGGCGTGATCGGCGGACTTGCTGGACCCGCAGGCGGAACGATCGGTCAAAAGCTTGCGCCGATGACGAATGGTCTGCTGAGCAGCGGTGTGATTGCCCGTGGAAGCTCGCTGCTCCTGTCAGGCGGAGGATCCGCGGCAGGATCCATCACACAGGACCTCGTCGGAGGGCACGACGTCGACGGACAGAAGGCACTGGTCTCGGGAGGGATTGGCTCACTTGCCAGCGCGGCGACCGACGCGCTGCCCTTCAACAACATGCAGGGAGTGAACACTCTTGCACAGATGAAGGTGGCTCATCCGCGTAGCCTGAGTGGGGCTTTCGACTTGTCGCTCGACAACACAGCTGCACTGTGGCGCTCGGCCGGCTCGGGCGCGGCGATCGGAGAAACCGCGAGCTGGCTCGGAAGCCAGCTCGGACTCGGCTGACGTCGGGGGCTGGATAACCTTGGAATGGATAAGCGTATGGCTTCAGCAGGTCGGTGGGACCGTCAATTCAGTATCGGGATGTATTCGGTAGTCGCGATCGCTGGTCTGATCCTTGGAGCTTGGGCCACTCTGGGACGATTCAATCAGCCGATCAGTGCGTGGACCATCGTTACCCTGATCGGACTCGCTTACGGATTCTCCGTTGCTTGGTTCGGAGGGAGTCGACGAGGGGTAGCCATCGGCGGTTTCGTCGGCATCTTCGTGATCTTCTGGTTACTGTCGGCGTCTCAACGTGATCTTGGGATTTTGCAATACGCCTGGATCCTAGCCGCGCTCGCCGGCAGTGTCTTTGCGCGCAAAGAGTTTCCGTGGACCGCGCGTCGCAATGCGCGCCGTGAGAGCAAGCGGCCAGACGGACTGTACCGCCTGTTCGGCGGCTCCAATGGAAGGCCAAGGGTCATTGAAGAAGATGCAGCTGTCGCTTTGATCCGTGAGCTCGACGGCAACGCCCGAACCGTCGTGAGCCTCGAGCGTTTCGGAGCTCGTCTTGATGTGTGTGGCTCTGCCAAGACCGGACTCATCGTCTTCTTTAATAGTCAACCCGGAGACCTCAATTCTTGGAGTCAGGTCGCGTCGACTGGACAGGAGGGGCGGAACGTGGAGGTGCGGATTGGCAAGGTCGCCGTCGAATTTGAGCCCGGGGAACTTGTCGACTTGGGTTCGGCATCGGCAATCTTGAGGAATTTTGCTCAGACGGGCGAGGCGGACTCGCGCTTTGAATGGGTGACTTCGCCGTCAGTGAACGATCGTCGCGTGCTGTCGAATTGACGCAAGGTGACCGTCATCTCCGAGGGCGACAACAGATCAACCGCCGAGGCGTTGGCGGCGACGCCGATGTTCATGCTCAGGCGGCGGGCTGGCGCTGTTGGGGCATGCGGCTGGTGTCCCTTCGATGTGGGAAGAAGACCACCCTCCGCATCATGGTCACGATCGTCCCGATCGTCCCGATCCTCGCCGCGATGAGCACTTTCGAGGGCGTCCGGGCGTCGACGGCTTTTTGACTGGCGCTGGAGGGCCTCGCGTGCCCGTGCATGGCGCGCCGCAACAGTAGGGGGATATGTGTCACACAGCACAACCGTGCCCTGCACGGGGAAGACCTCACGGATATCTCCGGTGGCCGGTTGGTCGATATTCGTCGGCGTGATGCTTGTACTGATCTTCATTGTCGCATTTTTCTCGTTCGGCCGAGGATGGATCGCGTCGTACGACGAAGCGCACCCTGTCTGGCTCACATGCACAATCGAGAGCTCCAAAGCCTCAGCAGCATCCACTCATGCGGGTCGAGGAATCGGCTCCTACGTCGACCAGGTAGATCTCCAGACCGAGAATTGCGGACACCTTGTGCTTCGCGACGGGGTCAGCTCGCAGAACAGTGAGAATATTGCCGCACGGTTCAAGAAAGATGAAAAGTACCGCATCCAGCTCGGAGAAGCCTCAATCCGACTTCGTGGCTTGCTCTCGGCGCTCGGAACGGTTCCAGAAGTTCGCGGATATCACCTTGCTCGATGACGACGTCGATTAATTGCCCCGCCGCTCGTGACAGCGCGCAGTTCGTCGAGGTGCAGTGCCGCCATGCCAACGGCGGACCTGATGCGAACGACGGGCTGCGGCCCACGCCGTGATCCCGACGGGAGCATCGTCCAGTCCGCGGACAGGTCAGATTCTTGCCAGGCAGGAGCAGCGGAGCCGCCCGGTGCTGCCGTCGCAGACGCTTCTCGGAATGGTTTGACCGCCCGCTCCTCGAGGAACTCGCGGAACTCGGCGTACCCGTGCGAGAGTCCCATCGCACTGAACAATCGCCGCCCGTCGGCGTCACGCGCATCGACGCCGCCGTAGGCGTTCGCCAGTGGACTGACCACTGCGATCGCCGTGAGCGGGATGGTGCGTTCCTCGCGGAATCCCTGGCGGACGACGAGTCCGTCGGGTGATGCAACGATCCGGAACCGTCGGAGTGAGCTCGCCAGGATGAGCGCGCCGCACCCGGCGATGAAGATCGCGATGGCCGTGATCGCTGGGCCTGGCCCGGCCATGGTGTCGGCGCTGACGAAGGAGGCCAGGGTCAAGAAGCCTCCGACCACGATGAACACCACGCCGAGGACGCGCCAGATGACCCACTGCCACGTTCGGGAGCGGACGACGACCCGAGCGAACCCCTGAACGCTCAACGGGTCACGTGCCGCTGTGCGGCAGTCGTTCCTCCGAACAGCGGCGCTCACGGACAGCGGGATGAGGAACGACGCGAGGCCGGCGATGGTGACCGATACGACCGTGATCCACATGATGTGTTCCCCCTGGAGTGCGTGCGCCCCGAACTGTGCACATGTTGCGTGCAACGTATCAGAGTGCGGTAGCGTCTGCTGTGGCCCGAACGGGGGCGGCCAGACCAGCCGTTCCGGGCGGACCCACCGCCGTCGGGCAACTAGCATCGATGTGTTCGTCGATTCTCTTGGGGGGAAAGAACGTGATGACCAAGCGCGCCGGGAACACCGGAGCACTCCTGGGGGCCGTCGCCGTCACGGGGACGCTCGTCCTCGTCCTGGCAGGCTGCACCGGGCAGGACAAGCCGGTCGCCGACCCGTCGCGCATCCTGCAGACCGTCGACACCCGCCTCGCCGCCGACGGCTCGGTCCGGTCGATCCAGGACACCGCGATCTCCGTCTCCGGCAAGGACTCCTCGTCGGCGACGACGGACCACGACCCGTCGAAGGCGGCTGGTGACCTGCCGCTCCGTGTGACGACGCAGTACACGACGGGCAAGGGGACGGGCAGTGACCTGGCCGACCTCGACGGCTACTCGGGCCGGGTCGAGATCGACCTGACTATCGAGAACCTGACCGTGCGGTCGCAGAACCTCACGTACGACGTGGCGGGGTCGTCACGGACCACCCCGGCCCTGGTCGGCGCACCGTTCAGCGTCGCTGCCTCGACGGTGCTGTCGGGGACGAAGGCCGACGCGATCGTGACGGACAGCGCGGACGCCGACGGCACCGCGACGGACGGCGTCGTGAGCACGAACGCGGACGGCGACGCGGTCGTGCAGTGGGGCCGACTGCTCGCGCCGCCGACGTCGGGGGCGAGCAGCACGCTGCATCTCGTGGCAGACGTCAAGAGGTTCTCCGCGCCGTCGATCGACATCGCGGCGCAGCCCGGCATCACCACCGACCTGACGACGAGCGGTGTGCTCGGCGGGGCGTTCGGTTCGGCCGACGACTCGGAGCTGGCGCTGCAGCGACGCACGATCGACCTCATCGCACAGGTCAACGAGGTCCTGGCACGCGCCGGCGGGACCATCACCGAGGTGCGCACGAACCTGGAGTCGACGTCGCAGACACTCGGCGTCCGGACGGCCGAGCGGCTGCAGGAGAGCAGTGCGGCGCTGTCGAGCACGATGCAGTCGCTCGCCGGTGAGCTCGGCTCGCTCCGGTCCGACCTGGGCGCGACGGCGAAGGCAACGCAGTCCACGGTCCTCCAGCAGCTCCAGCAGACCACGTCGAGCCTCGACTCGCTGCTCGGCGACACCACGGCGACAGCACCGACCGTGACGCTCGACGGGGCCGGGTGCGCTGCCGCGCCGGAGCCCGCGGGCAAGAGCTCGAGCGTGTACGGCAACCTGCTCCGGGTGTCCGCGCAGCTCGACGGCTACGCGGACGCCAGCGAGGCGTGCAAGCAGCAGGTCAGTGCGCAACTGGCGTCGGCGGTCGGTCCGGCCGACCCGGACGCGACGACGTGCGCGGTACCGGGGAACCGCGACTCGCTGACGTGCGCACTCTTCGCGTCGTCGTCGGCCGTGTCCGCGTCGCTCGTCGGGCTCGTCGCGAAGGGCCAGGCGCTCGCCGACCAGCTGGACCCGAAGCTCGCCGACAAGGCCATCGAGCAGTCGGACGCGTTGAACGGCACCCTGGGCGAGCTCACGACGGCGCTCGACGACCTCGGCAGGGACGACGACGGTGAGGTCGCGCGGACGCTCGGCGTGCTCGACGCCGCGGTGACGCAGGCGAGGAACGACGTGTCGCCGCTGCGTGAGTCACTGCGCACGGTCAACCGTCAGGCCTCGGCGGCGAAGCAGCAGGTCGGCACCGCCGGCGACGGCTTCCTGAGCACGTCGATGCAGGCGCAGAACAGCGCCGTGGCGGACCAGCTCTGCACGCTCGCCGCTGCGGGTGAACTCGATCCGGACGACGCCGCAGCGCTGCGCGGCTACCTCACTGCCACGCCGTGCGCCGGCGCTCCGGACGGCACGACGCTCCGCCCCGGCGGGTTGTTCACGACGCCGATGGACGAACGGCTGACCGACCAGGCGCAGCAGTGGCAGGACGTCGTCGACGACACCGACCCCGCGAGCTCCACCGGCATCGGTGGCGCTGTGACGACGCTCGACGGGCACGTCGATGCAGTCTCGACGGCCGTCTCGGACGTGCGGAACGCCGTCCGCGCCGACGACGGCTCGGTGGACGGCGCCGTCGCAGCGCTCAAGAAGCGCGTCGCCGACGCGACCGGCTCCGCCGGCACGGTCCACACCCAGCTCGTCGCCGTGAGCGACCAGCAGGAGCAGCTGCAGGACGCTGTCAAGCAGGCGTTCGCGCAGGCGAGCGACGACTCTGCGAAGGAGGTCACCGCACTCATCGACCAGCAGGTCCGTCAGGTCAGCGACACGGCCGCCGGCAGCCGCGATGCCGTGGTCAAGGCCTTCGACACGTCGATCAGCGGGCTCCGCTCCACCTCGACCGAGGTGACGAAGGACTCGAAGGACACCATCGACGGGCAGAAGGGTTCGCTGCAGCAGGAGAGCGGCGAACTCGCCGGTGCGGTGGATCAGCAGACGGCGTCGAGCCTGCAGCGGATCGACGCGTCGACGAGCGCGTCGACGCGCGACGTCGAGGGTGCACGCACCCTGCTGACGGGCGACCTCAACCGGGTGATGCTCGACCTGGGCGACCGCACGGTGAACGGTTCCGGCATCCTCGGTGCGATGGCGACGAGCGCCGCGAAGTCCGATTCCGCCGACTACCAGCTCGCCCTCGCGTCGCAGAACGCTGCCGGGTACGCCAACGTCCGTGCCGAGGACGTCGCCGGCATCCTGCTCCAGCAGCAGCAGCTGCGGGCCTCGCTGGAGGCGGCCACGAAGCTGCCGGCGTTCGCGCTCGACGTGCCGTCGAGCGCGACGTCGACGACGCTGTACACCTTCCACATCGGAGACGCGCGATGACCGACGACGCACAGGTGGCCGGTGACGGCCTGGAGGCACGGCACGGCGGCCGACGTCGGCTCCTGATCGCGGGCATCGCGGTCGTCGTCGTGGCCGCCGTGGTCGCCGCCGTCCTGCTGGTCCGGACGCTCGGTGCGGCACCGGCCGAGGCCGTGCCGGCCACGGTCCCCGTCCCGATCACCGTGGCGCACGTGCCGGACCGCACGAAGATCGGCGTCGTCGTGACCCTGGGCGACGGCGAGGGATCGGAGTGGAACCAGGCTGCGCAGGGCGCCGTGGTCGCGCAGCGGCGACTGGCGCTGGGCGGCACGGACGTCGAGCTCGTGACCCGGAACGACGGCGGTTCGACGGCCGGCGCGCAGCGGGCGGTCGCGGACCTCGTGAAGGACGGCGTCGCGGGCATCGTCGTCGCGTCGTCCGGTCGGCACGTCACGGCCGCTGCGACCGCCGCGGCCGACGCCGGCGTGCCCGTCGTGCTGCCGTACGCGGAGCACACCGAGGACTCCTGGTCGACCGCCCCCGCCGCGACGTCGGTCACCGCGGCGATGCAGCGTGCGCTCGGGAACGCCGACTCCCCGCTGCTCGTCGACCTCGGCGGCGGGGCCCCGGCCGGACTCCGGGTCGCGCACGTGCTCACCGCGGGTTCGACGGAGGTCACGGACCTGGCCCGGACCGTCGCGCAACGCACGGGTGCCGTGCAGCCGGACGCCGACGACGCCGGCGCCCAGGACACCCCGGCGGTCGACTCCGACGCGGTGGTCGTGAGCGGCAGTGCCGCGCGGCAGGGGGCCTTCGTCGCCGCCCTGCAGGCAGCCGACGTCACCGTGCCGGTCGTGCTCACGCCGGACGCCACGAGCCCGGCGTTCGGGGCGGCGCTCAGCACGGCGGGCGGCAGCCTCTCGGGGACGTTCCGCACGGCAGGCGTCACGACCGACGACGCGACCGCACTGCAGTCGGACGCCGCCGGACGTGCGATGTCCGCGTTCCTCGGGGCCGTCCGGATCGTGGCGAAGGACCCCGACGCGAAGAACCTCACCGGGGACCAGGCCTTCTCGGCCGTCGCGTCGGGTGCGGACTCGCGGAGCCACGACGCGGTGGTGGCCCTCGTGCACGCCGTCGGGACCGCCCGGAGCGCATCGCCGTCCGCCGTGACCGATGCGCTCGCGAAGACCTCGATCGGCGCGGACGACGGCGTCGCGGGACCCTCGCTCGACTTCGGCGACCAGCAGGCGCTCGGGTCCGACGCCACCGTGCTGGCGGCGTCCGCGCAGGCGCTCGGGCTCCGGCCAGCCGGGTCGTCGACGGCATCGCTCGTCTGGTTCGCGGACACGACGGAGCACTAGGCACCACGGGAGGGACCGCACATGCGGATCGTCATCGAGCTCGACGAACGGGTCGAAGCGGTCGAGGTCGACGGGTGGGCGGAGACGTCGACCCTCGGGCAGCTCGTCGAGTCCGCTGTGGGACCGGTCCTCGAGCCCGGGGCGATCCTCGCGGTCGACGCGCACACCACCAGTGCCGACACCCCGCTGCGTGACCTCGTGCTGCTCGAGGGGTCGCGGATCGCGCGGACCCCGGACGACCGTCCGCGCACGGTCGACGGCTGGACGGTCACGCTCGCGGGCGGCCTCGACGTCGGCCGTGTGCTCCCGCTGCCCCGGTCCCGCCGACTCGTCGTGGGCCGTGCACCGCAGGCGGACCTCGTCCTGCCGACCGAGAGCGCGTCGTGGGAGCACTGCACGCTCGAGATCGAGGAGGACGGCGTCCGGATCCGCGATGCCGGGTCGACGAACGGCACCATCGTCGCGGGCACCCGCCTCGACGACCAGGGCGTCCTGGTGACCGGGACGACGAGCGTGATCGTCGGCGGCGCCGTGCTGCTCGTGCGGGCCGACCTGCAGGAGACGACGGTGCCGGCGGCCGGTGCGCTGCCCAACCTCACCCCGGCCGCCACCGCACCGTTCAACCGTCCGCCGCGTCCCGGTCGGAACACCGAGCAGGAGACCGTCGTCCCGCCGTCGAGGAAGGACGTGGCTCCGGCGTCGAAGTTCAGCTGGATCACCGTCGCCGCGCCGCTCGTGCTGGCGGGAGCGATGGTGCTGCTGCTCGGCGACGCCCGGTTCGCCCTGTTCGCGCTCCTCAGCCCCGTGACGGCCATCGGCATGTGGTTCGAGCAGAAGCACCGCCGTGCCCGGAACCTCAAGGAGGAGGACGAGCGCTTCGCCGGTGCCGTGGACGCCTTCCGTGACGAGATCGCGGCGGCAGCCGCCGTCGAGGCCGGTCGCCGTCAGGAACTCGTCCCGGACCCGGCCACCGTGGTGCGCCGTGCCGCCCTGCCGACCACGACGCTCTGGCAGCGCCGCTCCGACGACGATGACTTCCTGAGCCTGCACGCCGGCACCGGCGACGCACCCTGGCGTCCCGAGGTCGACCGGCGCAGCAGCCAGACGAAGCTCGAGGACGAGGCGAAGGCCGCGATCGAGGACAGCCGGCTGACCGCGGCGCCGGTCGTGGCCGACCTCTCCGACGCCGGCGTCGTCGGCATCGTCGGCGACCGGGACGGCGCGCTCGCCCTCGCCCGGGGTCTCCTCGCGCAGGCGGCGGTGCACTGCGGCCCGGCCGACCTCACCGTCGGTGTGTTCTGTGACCGCGGGCGCGAGGGCGACTGGGCGTGGGCGTCCTGGCTGCCGCACACCCGTGTCGCCGGCAGCAGCACGGGCGAGCGGTGGATGTCGGCGCAGCGGGACCAGAGCGCCGCGGTGCTCCGTGGCCTCCGGGACACCGTCGACGACCTGCCGACGCCGAACCTGCTCGTGGTCGTCGACTCCGAGGTCCTCACCGAGGGGCGGGACGCGCCGGCACGTGCACTGCTCGGGCAGGGCCGCTCCGTGCCCGGACGGTCGCTGCGTCCGGGGGAGCGGCCGCGGCGGGTGAGCGGGATCGTGATCGCGTCGAGCGAGCAGCAGCTCCCCGCAACGTGCACCACGATCATCACCGTCGGCCCCGATGCTGCTGCCACGGTGTACCGCCCGGAGGACCGCACCCGCGTCGAGGACGTCGTGCTGGCCGGCCTCTCCGTCGCGACGGCGGAACGGTGCGCGCGGGACGTCGCGCACTTCGACGATCCGGAGCTGACGGTGCCCGGAGCGTCGCTGCCGTCGCTCGTCCGGTTCCCGGACCTCGTGCGCATCGACGGCCCCGCTGCGGTGCGGGCCGCGTGGGACGCCCGGACCGGCGTCTCCACACCGGTCGGCTCGTCGGAGTCCGGTCCGCTCGAGATCGACCTCGTGCGCGACGGGCCGCACGGCCTCGTCGGCGGGACGACCGGGTCCGGCAAGAGCGAGTTCCTGCGGTCGCTCGTCGCCGGTCTCGCTGCCCGCAACGCCCCGACCGAGCTGAACTTCCTGCTCGTCGACTTCAAGGGCGGCGCCGCCTTCGCCGCGTGCGAGCGACTGCCCCACACGATCGGGACGATCAGCAACCTGGACGAGCAGCTCGCGGACCGTGCGCTGCGCGCGCTCGAGGCCGAACTGGAGCGCCGGCAGCGCGTCTTCGCCCAGGCCGGAGCGGACATCGACAACCTCGACGCCTACCTCGCGACCCGGCCCGCGGAACCGATGCCCAGGCTGCTGCTCGTCGTGGACGAGTTCGCCATGCTCGCCAAGGACTTCCCGGACGTCCTGACCTCGCTCGTGAGCATCGCCGCGGTCGGCCGCACGCTGGGCGTGCACATGATCCTCGCCACCCAGCGGCCGGCCGGCGTCGTCAGCGAGGACATCCTCGCGAACACCAACATGCGCGTCGCCCTCCGGGTCCAGAGCCGCGAGGACTCCGTCAACGTGATCGGTGTCCCCTCCGCCTCGGCGATCAGTCGGCAGCAGACCGGCCGCGCCTACGTGAAGCTCGGGCAGGACGACATCACCCCCGTGCAGACCGCGCTGGTGACCGGGCTCGCGCGGCAGGCCGGAGCACAGGAGGCGGTGGCCGTCCGCCCGACGGACGTGTTCGGCGTCCCGGCGCCCGCGTCGGCGCCTGCTCCGTCCGCCTCCGACGAGACGGACCTCGACCGCCTGATCGACGCGATCCGCCAGGCGAACGCCGACGCCGGCCACGCGACACCGCGACCGATCTGGCCGGAGGCCCTCGGCGACCGCGTCGACCGGACCGCGCTCGATCCCGCCTCGGTCCGGTCCGGCGTCGTGCCCGTCGCGCTCGCCGACGACCCGGACCACCAGCGTCAGGTCACGACCGGTTGGGACACCGAGCAGGGGAACCTCATGCTCATGGGCATCCCGGGCAGCGGGACGAGCACCGCACTCGCTGCGATCGCCCTCCAGCTCGCCGAGTCGACGGACCCCGCTGACCTCGACCTCCTCGTCCTGGACCTGGGCGCAGGCGACCTCGCGCCGTTGCAGCACCTGCCGCACACCACGGCGTACGTCGGGTCCGGCCCGGGTGCGGGAGAGCTGCAGGCGCGGTTCCTCCGGCACCTGCGTGTCGACCTGGATCGCCGACGGGCATCGCCGGGCGGCCGGCGCGCGGTCGTGCTGCTCGACGGGCTGGCGGCACTGCGCGACGAGTACCAGGACTTCGAGGGGCAGCAGCTGCTCGACGCCCTGTACCGCGTGTACGCCGAGGGCCCCGCGCTCGGCATCTCGTTCGCGGTGTCGACGACGCGCGCCAAGGCGGTCCCGAGCGCGATGGACGAGGTCACCACCCAGAAGTGGCTCTTCCGGCTCGCCGACCCGTACGACTACTCGTCGATCGGCGTCCGCCCGAAGGACGCCCCGCCCGCGGTGCCGGGCCGGTTCGTCGACTCGACCGCCCGGCTGCAGTCGCACGTCGCGACACCGGACCTGCCGCTCGAGGCCGCCGTGGCCGGGATCGCCGAACGCTGGTCGGACGCGCCGCGGAAGGCGAGCGCCGTCGGGAGGCTCCCGGACGCCGTGTCGGTGGCGGACCTGTCCGGCACCGCGAGCTTCGACACGGACCCCTGGCGCATCCCGGTCGGCGTCGCCGAGGACGACCTCGGCACCGCGGCGCTCGAGGTCTACGACGGCGAGCACGTCCTGGTGGCGGGCCCGGCCCGTTCGGGCAAGTCGTCGGTCCTGCTCGCGATCGCCGCGACCGCACGGTCCACCGAGGGGACGCGCCCCGCGGTGTGGGGTGTCTGCGACCGACGGTCGCCGCTGGCGTCGGCGGACCTGGACCGGGTCGCCGTCGGCGCGGACGAGGTCCCGACGCTGATCGCCGCGCTCCGGCTGGAACGTGGCCCCGTGCTGTTGCTCGTCGACGACGCGGAACGGTTCGACGACGCCGACCAGGCCCTGGCCGGGCTCGTCGCGTCCGAGCGTCCGGGGCTGTGCGTCGTGGCGGCCGGACGCTCGGTGGACCTCCGTGGGCTCTACAGCCACTGGACGAAGGCGCTGCGGAAGTCGCGGTGCGGCATCCTGCTCCAGCCGGACGTCGACTACGACGGTGAGCTGCTCGGCGTGCAGGTGCCGCGCCGCTCGCCGGTCGCGATGACGGTCGGGCGCGGCTACGCCGCTTCCGGCGGACGTGTCCGACTCGTGCAGACCGCCACCGCCGGCTCCTGACCGACTCCGCCGTGCGGGCCTGGAGGCACGTGGCGGCCCCGCCTGGTGCCGCCCGGCCCGTCAGTCCCGCGTCGTGATGCTGAAGGGTGTGCTCTCGAGGTCGGTGAAGGCGCCGACGGTGGCTCGGACCGTGCAGGACGGTGCCACGGACAGTGCGGTGACGACGAGACCGTCCGACGACACCGCCAGCGCCCCGGAACAGCCGTCCGAGAACCGCACCCCGGACTCGCCGCCGGCGACGTCCTGGAGCATCTGCGACGGCGACCCGGACGCCGGGCTGCGGTAGAGCGGGTTCAGCTCGTCCGCACCGCTCGGCCACACCGGGATCACGGTGACCGGCAGCGTCGTCTGGCTGACGGTGCGGTCCGGCGTCCGGACCTCGACGCCCTGCAGGCGCTGCACCGGGAACGCGGTGCCGGTGACGGACTGGTCGGTCACGGCGGCGGTCGTCGCGGCGCCGGCGGCGTCCAACCACTGCTGGAGCGCGGCGCTGTCGGTCACGGAGGCGACCCGGACACGGGCCTCGACGGTGACGTCCGCGCCGGCGTCGATCCGCGCGCCGGTCAACGTCCACGAGCACGCGGTGTCGACGCCGGTCAGCGACGGCTGGTTCCGCGCTGCCGTCACGGTGCCGTCCTGCCACCGGACGGTCGGGCACGCCGCGCCCGTGCCCGCGCCCGGCAGCACCTCGAGCAGGGGGCCGGACAGCGTGGCCCCCTGGGCGGCGTAGGTGATCGTGAGGTCGACCGCGCCCGACTCCGGGTCGATCGTGGCCTTGCGCGTCGTCGTGAGGCCGGTCGGCAGCGGCCGGTCCTGCTGGTAGGCGCTCGCTGCCTGCGCGGTCGCCTGCTGCCCGGGTGACTTCCGGAGGGCGCCGGGCAGCCACACGACGCCGCCGACGACGAGTGCGGCGACCAGGACGACCCCGAGGGCCCCGAACGCCAGCGCCCGGTTGGTCAGCCACTCCGGTCGGCGCAGCCGGCCGGACGGCGGTGTCTCGGGTGCTGCCTGGGGGAGTGCTGCGGGCCGTGCCATCGGACGGATGACCGTGCTCGAGGACGCGGCGCCGAGCTCCGGTGCCGGCCCGGCGGTGTCCTCCGCTGGTCCGGGGGTCACGGGGGACGCGGTGTCGGCGGCGAGGGACCCGCGCACGACCGTCGCGGGGCGGGCGACCTCGTCGAAGGCGTCCGGATCGGCGACCGGGGCGAGGGCGGGCGCGTCCGCGAGCGAGCGCACCAGGCGACGGAGCGCCACGGATCCCTCGGCCGCCGTCGGGCGTGCGGCAGGGTCCTTCGCGAGGAACCGTTCGAGCTGCGACCAGAGGGCATCGGGGACGTCGATGCGCGGCGGTGTGGAGGTCACGTGCCGGTAGGCGACCGCGAAGTCCGTGCCGGTACCCGCGAACGGGGTGCGCCCGGCGAGGAGCTCGTACAGCATGACGCCGGCGCCGTAGACGTCGGCGGCCGGACCGGAGCGCCCGTGGCTGATCGACTCCGGGGCCATGTACTGCGGCGTCCCGAGCAGACCCGTGGTCTTCCGCTCCCGCTCGGCGACGACGCTCGCGATGCCGAAGTCCGTGACCCGGACGACGCCGGTCGTGCCGGACACGAAGGGCTCGGCGAGCAGGACGTTGTCGGGCTTCACGTCCCGGTGGGTGACGTCCCGTCCGTGCGCCGCGGCGAGGGCGTCGAGCGTCTCGGCGGTGAGGGCCACCGCGTCGCGCGGGGCCAGCGTGCCCGAAGCCTCGAGCAGGTCGCGGACCGAGCCGCCACCGACCAGGTCCATGACGATGGCCAGCCGGTCGCCCTCGACGACCAGGTCGCGTACGCGCACGATCGACGGGTGCTGCAGTGCGAGGAGCACCGAGCGTTCCCGGACGAACCGTTCGACGATCTCCGGGTCGGCGGCGAGTTCCGCGCGGAGGAGCTTCGCTGCGAACCGCTCGCCCGTGGCGGTGTGGTCGACGCGCCAGACCTCACCCGTCGCGCCGCTGCCGAGGAGCTCGACGAGGCGGTAGGACGCACCGAGCGGCTCCCCTTGACCGTACTGCGCCACAGCTCCCCCGACTCCGATGTGGTCGGCCCCTCGCCGACCGCACCATGTTACCGGCCGGACTCCGGCGCGGCGTACTGCACGTCGATCGCGTCCTGCTCGAACCCGGACCGCCGGTAGAGCGCCAGCGCCGGCTCGTTGTCGCCCTCGACGTAGAGCGCCGCGGCCTCGAGCCCGCGCCCGGTCAGCCGTGCCGTCCCCGCGCGCATCAGCACCCCGCCGAGGCGCTGTCCCTGCAGGTCCGGGCGCACGGCGACGGCGTAGAACTCCCCGATGCCGCCCTCGACCTTGAGCCAGCACGACCCGGCCAGGGCACCGGACGCGTCACGGAGCAGGAGCAGGTCGTCGCCGGAGAACCAGTCGTCGGCCTCGCGGGCACGGAGGTCGTCGAGCGTCATCCGGCCCTGCTCCGGGTGGTGGGCGAACGCTGCGGCGTTGAGGGCCAGCCAGGCGGCCTCGTCGTCGGGGTTCCCGGTGCGGAACGCCGACAGGGTGTACCCGTCCGGCACGGCGGGGTCCGGCGCGACGGCGGCGATCGGGGCGCGGAGCTGCAACAGGGTTCGCACGGCGGTCCAGCCGAACCGCGCCGCGAGCGCCCGCGCAGCGGGGTGGTCCCCGTGCGCCCACGCGAGCCGGGGCGACGCGGCGGACGTGCCTGCGGGGGCGCCCCCGGCGTCCGGGTCGAGCACCTGCGTGACGAGGGCCGTCCCGAGCCCGCGGCCCCGTTCCTCCAGGCCGACCGCGACTTCGAGCTCACCGTCGCGGACCACGGCGACCCCGCGCTCGTCGCCGACGACGGTCGCGCGACCGGCGCGCACGTCGACGAGCGTCTGGTCCGAGAACGGCGGGGCTTCGCCCGGGACGACGAAGCGGGCGAGGTCGACCACTACTGCGCCGAGAGCCGTTCGGCCTCGTCGTCGTAGACGTTGAAGCGGTAGCCGACGTTGCGGACGGTGCCGATGAGGGACTCGAGGTCGCCGAGCTTGGCGCGCAGGCGTCGGACGTGCACGTCGACGGTCCGGGTGCCGCCGAAGTAGTCGTAGCCCCAGACCTCGCTGAGGAGCTGCTCGCGGGTGAACACCCGCGACGGGTGCGTGGCGAAGAAGCGGAGCAGCTCGAACTCCTTGAAGGTGAGATCGAGCGGCCGGCCGCGGACCTTCGCCGAGTAGCTGGCCTCGTCGATGACGACACCGGACGCCTGGATCTTCGACCCGGTCTGGTTCTTCGACGCGCGGCCCGCGGTGAGACGGATGCGGGCGTCGACCTCGGCGGGACCGGCGGTCTCGAGCACGACGTCGTCGACGTTCCACTCGCTGTTCACCGCGGTCAGTCCGCCCTCGGTGACCACGAGGATGATCGGCGTCGTCGAGCCGCTGGTCGCGAGGATCTTGCACAGGGCCTTCGCGCTCGCGAGGTCGGTGCGGGCGTCCACGAACATCAGGTCGCTCTGCGGTGCGTTGACCAGCTGCGCGGCCTCGGCCGGGACGTGGCGGATCCGGTGGCTCAGCAGCCCGAGGCTCGGCAGGACGTCGCCGGGCGCGGCTGAGGTGAGTACCAGGAGCTGGGCCACAGGACCTCCAGGGCGTGGGGGAGTCGTGCACACATCCTAGTGATGCTCGGGAAGCGTCCCTCCCGACCGGACGGTCGGGACAGGCGTTCCGGTGGCCGTGCTGTCATGATGGAGCGCGTGACCGAGCCCGTGCCGCCCACCGACCAGCGTCGCCTCCGGCTGACGTCCGTGCTGCCGGTCTGGCTGCTCGCGATCGTCGGCGCCGTGCTCGTCCTCGCCCTGACGCAGAAGGACTCCTTCGCCTGGCTGCTGCTCGTCTTCGTGCTCTGCGTGCTCGTCAGCTTCGTGCTGCAGCTCATCACGGCGACGAAGGACGGCCTCGTCGAACGGATCAGCATCGCGTCGTCCGGGGCGTTCGTGGTGGTGCTCGTCACCGCGGTGGTGCTCCTGGCGCGGTGACGCTGGCGCCGTCAGGCGTGCCGCGTAGACTCGCACCATGGATTCGCTGCTTGCGCTCGAGCTCTTCTACGTGGGCCTCCTCGGTCTGGCGTCGCTCGCGATCGCGTTCGTCTCGGTGACCGTCGTCGTGAAGCTGTTCAAGGGTCAGCGTTGATCGAACTGCCCGAGGGTCTCGCGCCCGAACTCGTCCCGCTGTCGTGGCTGGTCGGCGTCTGGGAGGGCACCGGCGTGGTCGAGTACCCCGTCGGCGACGAAGCGGAGCCCCGGAAGTACGAGTTCGGCCAGCGGGTGAGCTTCAGCCACGACGGCCTGCCCTACCTCAACTACTCGTCCTCGACGTGGCTGCTCGACGACGAGCACACCCCGCTCGCGGCCGAGATGGGGTACTGGCGGATCGACCGTCCGTCCGAGCCCGGTGACCGCGGCCCGGCGATGCTCCTCGGCGAGGGGCCGACGCCCTTCACCACGGTGGAGAGCGTCGAGGCGCTGCGCAACACCACGGACGGCTTCGACGTCGAGGCGGCGATCATCCACCCGACGGGCGTCAACGAGCTCTACGTCGGGCGGGTCCGCAAGGGCCGCATCGACCTCGCGACCGACGCCGTGATGCGCTCGCCGAACGCGAAGGACTACTCCGCCGCGACCCGGCTGTACGGCCTGGTCGAGGGCAAGCTCTTCTGGGCGTGGGACATCGCCGCGCTCGGCAAGGAGCTCACCTCGCACGCCTCGGGGCAGCTCGCGAAGGTCGACTGATGTCGGTGTTCGCCGGCCGCGCCGGGTTCGTCGCCTCCGGGTCGGGTCCCGCGGCGCACTTCGGCAACCCCCTCGGGGAGCAGCGCCGGTTGGCGGACGGTCGCGCGGTCGTCGAGCTCGGCCTCGGCGTCGTGACGGTCTCCGGCCCGGACCGCCTGTCGTGGCTCAACTCGATCACGTCGCAGCTGCTGCTCGGGCTCGAGCCCGGCGTCGGCACCGAGACGCTCGTGCTCGACCAGTCCGGCCGCGTCGAGCACGCCGCCCGCGTGGTCGACGACGGCACGACCACGTGGCTGCTCACCGAACCGGACGACGCTGCATCGCTGGCCGCGTGGCTGACGTCGATGCGGTTCATGCTGCGGGTCGAGGCGTCAGACCGTTCCGCGGACTTCGTCACGCTCGGTCGGTTCGGCGCGGCGGTGCCCGCCGACGACGTGGTCGCCGAGTGGGTTGACCCGTGGTCGTCCGTCACGCCCGGCGGGTGGGGCTACGCCGACCTGGAGGCCCACCCCGGCTCCGACTGGACCCTCCGCATCGCCGTGGTCACGCCCGGCACCGCGGCAGCGATCGCCGCGTCGGACGAACCCGCCGCGGGACTCCTCGCGTACGAGGCACTGCGGATCGCCGCCTGGCGTCCCTCGCTCGCCGACGTCGACGAGCGGACGATCCCGCACGAACTCGACTGGCTCCGCTCCGCCGTGCACCTTTCGAAGGGCTGCTACCGCGGGCAGGAGACGGTCGCAAAGGTCCACAACCTCGGGCACCCGCCGCGCCGGGTCGTGCTGCTGCACCTCGACGGGTCGGACGCCGTGCTCCCCGCCCCCGGGACCCCGGTCGCGCTCGACGACAAGGAGGTCGGCCGCCTCACCGCCTCCGCCGTCCACCACGAGCTCGGCCCGATCGGTCTCGCGATCGTGAAGCGTTCCCTCGACCCGGGTGCGACGCTGACGGTGGTCGCCGACGACGTGGTCGTGACCGCGGCGCAGGAGACCATCGTGCCGCCCGGCGCCGGTGCGACCGCGAACGTCCCGCGCCTGCCGCGGCTCGGCGCCGTCAAGCGCTCCTAGCCGTCCGCCCGACCGCCGCCCGACCCCGCGCCCGCCCCTGCGCCCGAACGGCGGTGCCGAGCTTCGGCTCCGCGGACAGTTTCGTGCGTCTCGGACCGCAAGACTGTCCACCCAGCCGAGCTTCGGCGGCCGGGCGCGGCCGGGCGCGGCCGTGCGCGGGCCGGGCGACCGGTCAGGCGGGCGCGACCGCACGCCACGGCACGCTGAGCTCGCCGAGCCGCCAGCGCGTCACCCCGTGCAGCACCGGCCATCCCCGGTCGCGCATGCCGTGCACCGTCGCGATCCACCGTTGCCGCGGCCCGTACGTCCCGAGCGGCGCAGCGACGGCCCACGCCAGGTCGAGGTCCCGCAGGAACGCGTGCACCCGCTCACCGGGGACGTTCCGGTGGATGAGGGCCTTCGGCAGGCGCTCCGCGACGATGCTCGGCACGTCCAGTCCGGCGAGCCGCAGCGACACCGTGAAGGACCGGGGAGCGAGCTCGTCGAGCGTCACCCACGAGGCCACCCTGCCGACCTCGTTGCAGGTCCCCTCGACCAGCGCGCCGCCGGGCTGCAGCCGGTCCTGCATGATCCGCCACGACTCCACGACCGCCGACTCGTCGTACTGCCGGAGCACGTTGAAGGCCCGGATCACGGCCGGTCGGCGGTTCCCCGGGGTCGGGGTCTCGAACCCACCGAGGCGGAACGTCACGCCGTCGCGGGCGCCGGCGTTCGCGAGCGCCACCCGCGCCGGTTCGATCTCGATGCCGGTGACCTCGACGTCCGGGCGGACCCGGGCCAGACGGTCCCGGAGCTCGAGCGTCGTGGTCGGGGACGCCCCGTACCCGACGTCGGCCACGAGCGGGTCGTCGGTGTGCCGGAGCACCGGGAGCGTGGCGATCCACCGGTCGACACGACGGAGCCGGTTGTACCCGGTCGTCCCGCGCGTGACGTTCCCGATGGGCATGGGACCAGGCTACGGCGTGGAGCGCGCTCGGTAGACTCGGGGCATGACCTCCACGCTCGTCCTGCTCCGTCACGGCAACAGTGACTGGAACCAGAAGAACCTGTTCACCGGTTGGGTGGACGTCCGACTCAGTGAAGTGGGCGAGAAGGAGGCGAAGCGCGCCGGCGAGCTCATCAGCGAGTCGGGCATCGTCCCGGACGTCCTGTACACCTCGCTGCTCACCCGTGCGATCCAGACGGCGGACATCGCCCTGCTCGAGGCAGACCTCGCCTGGCTGCCGGTGAAGCGCGACTGGCGCCTCAACGAGCGCCACTACGGCGACCTGCAGGGCAAGGACAAGGCGCAGACGCTCGAGCAGTACGGCGAGCAGCAGTTCATGGAGTGGCGTCGTTCGTTCGACGTGCCGCCGCCCCCCATCGCCGACGACGCCGAGTGGTCGCAGGCCGGGGACCGCCGCTACGCCGACCTCGGCGACCAGCTGCCCCGCACCGAGTCGCTGAAGCTCGTCATCGACCGGCTGCTGCCGTACTGGGAGTCCGACATCACGAAGGACCTCGGCGCGGGCAAGACCGTCCTCGTCACGGCGCACGGCAACTCGCTGCGGGCGCTCGTGAAGCACCTCGACGGGATCTCCGACGACGACATCGCCGGGCTGAACATCCCGACGGGCATCCCGCTCGTGTACGAGCTCGACGACGAGTTCCGCCCGACGAAGCCCGCGTACTACCTCGACCCCGAGGCCGCCGCTGCCGGCGCTGCCGCCGTGGCCGCCCAGGGCGCCAAGAAGTAGCAACCGCGCCCTGCGGCGGACGCCCCGCCCGGTCACCGGGCGGGGCGTCCGTGCGTTCAGACGAAGTGGGAGGCGATCTCCTGCACCAGGGCGCCGACGTCGTAGGGCTTCGTGGTGTCGACCCGGACGACCGCGGTGCTCGGCAACCCGACCGGCTCCGCGGTGGCCTCGTGCTCGTCCCAGAACGACAGGATGTCGGCGAGGTCCCCGTGGACCTCATGCCGCACCGGCACGGTGCCGGGCTCGTACCGGTCGCGCAGCCGCTCCTCGGCGGTCGCGCGGTCGACGTGGCACCACACCTCGACGGCGCGGGGCGACCCGGCGGAGGCGAGCCCTGCCTCCAGGAAGGCGCGGTCACGCGACGGCAGCCAGACGGCGTCGAGGACGACCCCGTTCTCGACGGCCCGCGCCATCGACCACATGGTCTCCATCGCGATGCCGCCGAGCTGCCGCGAGGCGATCATCGGACCGACGAGGTCCGCCAGCGGCTCCTTGATCCGGTCCTTCGAGAGGAACGGGCAGCCGAGCACCTCGGCGAGGGCGGCACCGATGGTGCTCTTGCCGGAACCGGGCATGCCGTTGACGATGATCGCGACCTGGGCCATGCCCCGATCCTCCCAGACGGCGGGGTCCTCCCAGACCGCGGGGTGCCGGAGGGGACCGCCGGGGTCAGACCGCCGCGGTCGCGGTCGAGGCGCCGGTCCAGTCGCCCGTCGCCAGGTACTCGACCTTCTTGGCGATCGACACGGCGTGGTCCGCGAAGCGCTCGTGGTACCGCGAAGCGAGGGTGGCGTCGACCGTGTCGATCGGGTTGCCCTTCCAGGTCTCGCCGAGCACGAAGTCGAACACGCTGGCGTGCAGTTCGTCGACGGCGTCGTCCTCGTCGCGGATCTCCGCCGCGAGCGTGATGTCCTCGGTGGCGAGGAGGCGCGTGAGCTTCTGCGCCATCGCGACGTCGTGCGCGCCCATCTTCTTGAACGTGCCGCGGATGCCCTTCGGCACCACCTTCTCCGGGAAGCGCTGGCGGGCGAGCTGGGCGATGTGCTCGGCCATGTCGCCCATCCGCTCGAGCGAGGAGCTGACGCGCAGGGCGGTGACGACGACCCGGAGGTCACGGGCGACCGGTGCCTGACGGGCGAGGATGTCGATGGCGATCTCGTCGAGGCTGTTGGCGGCCTCGTCGATCTTGGCGTCGTCGGCGATCACCTCCTCGGCGAGGGCGACGTCGGAGTCGCTGAAGGCCTGCGTGGCCCGGGTGATGGCGGACTCGACGAGCCCGGCGATCTCGGTCAGTCGCTCCTGGACGTCCTGGAGTTCCTGCTGGAAGACTTCGCGCATGGGGGAGTACCTCTCTCTGCGTACCGGTCGAGTGTCGTCAGGTCAGGTGAACGAACGGTGACGTGCGGTTGAACGCTTCGCGATCCGGAGCCGCAACGGCCCCGGACAGGGGTGAACGGGGTCCGAACCCCGTGTGACCATCCCTACACTGACGGCATGGACAACGCGTGGCTCGTGCCACTGTCGATGCTCCTCGGCGGGGTCTTCGGCGCGGGCGTCGTGGTGCTGATCATCACCGCCGAGCGCACGGCTCGTGCAGCAGACGTGGCCGAGCGCACCCTGCCGGACGGCGTGGCCGCGGTCATCGCCACGATGCACAACCCGGCCGTGGTGGTCGACCCGTCGAACACGGTCGTCGCCGCGTCGCCGCAGGCCCTGACCGTGGGGCTGGTGGTGCGCCGGAAGCTCGTGCACCGCGAGCTCGCCGACCTGGTCGACCGCGTGCGCAAGAGCGGGGAGATGGGTGCGGAGGACCTGGAGCTCCCGCGCGGCCGGGGCAGCGACCAGATCGGCTACCTGAGCTTCCGCGCGGCGCAGCTCGGCAACCGGTACGTGCTCGTCACCGCGGACGACCTCACCGAGAGCAAGCGCATCGACGAGGTCCGACGGGACTTCGTGGCGAACATCTCCCACGAGCTGAAGACCCCGATCGGCGCGATCGGCCTGCTCTCCGAGACCCTCGTGGCCGCGGCGGACGAACCCCAGCACGTGCGGAAGTTCGCGGCGCAGCTCGTCACCGAGTCCGAGCGGCTGGCCGCCCTGACGAAGGACATCATCGAGCTCTCCCGCCTGCAGTCCGTGGACGCGCTGGAGAACAGCGAGGAGACGTCGATCGACCGCATCGTGCAGGCCGCGGCGGACGCGAACGAGATCGTCGCCCGGGCCCGGGACATCGAGCTGGTGCGCGCGAAGAAGTCGAAGCTGCGGGTGATGGGCGACCCCGGCCTGCTGCAGATCGCCGTCTCGAACCTCATCGCGAACGCGGTGAAGTACTCCCCGGACGGCACCCGCGTCGGCGTGGGCGTCCGGTCGACCAAGGGCTTCGTCGAGATCGCCGTGACCGACCAGGGCGTCGGCATCCCCGAGGCCGACCTCGACCGGGTGTTCGAACGGTTCTACCGCGTTGACCCCGCACGCTCCCGTGCCACCGGCGGCACCGGCCTGGGCCTGGCGATCGTGAAGCACGTCGTCGGGAACCACGGCGGCGACGTCCGCGTCTGGTCGCAGCCCGGGAAGGGCTCGACCTTCACCATCCGCCTGCCCGAGGCGGACACCGAACTGACCACCGCACTCGAAGAGCAACTGGAAGAGCAGCAATCGTGACCAAGATCCTCATCGTCGACGACGAGCCGGCCCTGAGCGAGCCCCTGGAGTTCCTGCTGCAGCGCGAGGGGTACGAGACCTCCGTCGCTGCGGACGGCGTGACCGCGCTGTCGAAGTTCGACGCGGAGAACCCCGACCTGGTGCTGCTCGACCTGATGCTGCCGGGGCTCTCCGGCACCGAGGTCTGCCGTCAGATCCGCACCCGCTCGAACATCCCGATCATCATGCTGACGGCGAAGGACTCCGAGGTGGACATCGTCGTCGGGCTGGAGCTCGGCGCCGACGACTACGTGACGAAGCCGTACTCGACCCGGGAGCTCCTCGCGCGCATCCGCGCCGTGCTCCGTCGTCGGACCGAGGACGACCCGGCGGACAGCGGGATCCTGCAGGTCGGCGGCATCCGGATGGACGTCGAGCGGCACACCGTGCAGGTGGACGGCTCGGAGACGCCGATGCCGCTGAAGGAGTTCGAGCTGCTCGAGCTGCTGCTCCGGAACGCCGGACGCGTGCTCACCCGTGGGCAGCTCATCGACCGGGTCTGGGGGTCGGACTACTTCGGGGACACGAAGACCCTCGACGTGCACATCAAGCGCATCCGGTCGAAGATCGAGCGCGTCCCGAGCGCTCCGGAGATCCTCGTGACCGTCCGCGGGCTCGGGTACCGCATCGAGGGCTGACGCCGGCACGGACGCCTGGAGGCCCGGTGCCGGTCCGACGGATCGGCACCGGGCCTCCAGGCGTCGGTGCTGCTACGGGGTGATCGGGGTGTCCGTCGCTGCTACGGGTTGATCGGGGTGTCCGTCGGCGTCGCGGACGGCGTCTCGACGGGGAGGGTGATCTCCGACGTCGGCGTCGAGGTCGGCGCGAGCGTCTGGTACTCCTCCTGCGCGCTGGTCAGGACGGGGACGCTCGCGGAGACGCCCTCGGCGCCGGAGTACGAGAAGTAGACCTTGACGAGCGAGCCCGGCTTGGCGTCCGCGCCGGCGAAGTCCAGGGTGTCGTGCTGCGCGTCGTTCGCGAGGTCGACGTGCGAGCTGGCCGGCACCTCGACGGTCTCGGTGTCGCCACCGATCTCGACGGAGACGGTGATGTCGTCGGTCTCGTCGTTGTTCACGAGCGTGCCGATGAAGCGCGCGTCGTCGCCGCCGTCGGAGATGAGCAGCGCGTTGCGGACGTCGATCTTGCCCGTCGTCACGTTGACGCCGTCGGTGATCTGCTTGATCTCCGTCGTCTGGGCGGGCGACATGAACTCGCAGCCGGTGGCGCCGAGCGCGATGGTTGCCGCAACGGCGACGGACACGAGTACCCGAGCTCGCAAGAGATTCCTCCGGAAGATCACGATGTGGACCGGACGGTCCGCACCCCATCCTAGCGATCAGCCGCGAGTGGCTGTGGTTAGGTGCCCCTTACCCCAATTTCGCTTGTGGTAAACTGGGTGTCTCGGAACGGAGCCTGATACATGCAATTCGAGGTCGGCGAGACCGTGGTCTACCCCCATCACGGGGCGGCAACCATCTCTGAAGTGAAGACGCGCGTCATCAAGGGCGAGGAAAAGGTCTACCTGAAGTTGCGGGTCACCCAGGGTGACCTGACGATCGAGGTGCCGGCGGACAACGTCGACCTGGTCGGTGTCCGTGACGTGATCGGCAAGGAAGGCCTCGACAAGGTGTTCGAGGTCCTGCGTGCCCCGTTCACCGAGGAGCCCACGAACTGGTCGCGCCGGT
Organism: Curtobacterium sp. SP.BCo; assembly: GCF_051903265.1. Classification (GTDB taxonomy): domain Bacteria; phylum Actinomycetota; class Actinomycetes; order Actinomycetales; family Microbacteriaceae; genus Curtobacterium. The sequence goes on along the minus strand of NZ_CP194337.1, from coordinate 148,742 downwards.
ACAAGGCGAACCTCGAGAAGCTTGCTTCCGGTGACGTCATCAAGGTGTCCGAGGTCGTCCGCGACCTCTGGCGCCGCGACCAGGACCGCGGGCTCTCCGCGGGGGAGAAGCGGATGCTCGCGAAGGCGCGGCAGATCCTCATCTCCGAATTGGCACTGGCCGAGAAGACCGACGAGGACAAGGCATCGACCGTCCTCGACGAGGTCCTCGCGTCCTGAGCCGGACACCAGCACCCTGAACACGTCCTCGACCGTTCTGTTCCCCGAAGGGGTGGACAGGGCGGTCGTCGTCGTTGCGGCCGGGTCCGGCACCCGGTTGGGCATCGGCACGGCGAAGGCGTTCGTGCCGGTCGCCGGGCGACTGATGCTCGCACGGGCGCTCGAGCCACTCGTCACGCTCGCGTCGCCGACGCTCGTGGTCGTCGTCGCGCCGTCCGCGCTGGTCGACGACTGTCGCGAGCTGGTCGCGTCGGTCGCCGGCCCCGCGGTCGCGTACACGGCCGTCGTGCCGGGAGGCACGGATCGCCACGGCTCGGTCGAGGCCGGCCTGGCAGTCCTGCCGGACACCGTCACCGCGGTGCTGGTGCACGACGCGGCGCGGTGCCTCACGCCGGCCGCGCAGTTCGAGCGGGTGTTCGACGCCGTGGCCGCGGGTGGTGGTGCCGGGTTCGTGCCCGCGCTGCCGGTGACGGACACGATCAAGCGCGTCGACGCGGACGTCGTCGTCGAGACCGTCGACCGAGCGGCGCTCGTCGGGGTGCAGACGCCGCAGGGCTTCCCGCTCGCCGCGCTCCGGCAGGCGTACGCGGTGTCGCAGCAGGCCGAGACCGACGACGCCGGGGTGTTCCAGGCGGCCGGTGGCACGGTGCGGTTCGTCCCGGGCGACGCCGACGCCTTCAAGATCACCACCCCGTGGGACCTCGGGCGAGCGGAGTCGATCGTTCGGGCGTCCGCTGCCGTGCCGGTTCCCCGGGTCGGGTTGGGCGTCGACGTGCACGCGTTCGACGCGGCGTCCCCGTGCCGGGTCGGGCTCCTCGACTTCCCGGGTGAGGTCGGACTGTCCGGCCACAGCGACGGCGACGCGGTCGCGCACGCGGTGTGCGACGCACTGCTGTCGGCGGGTGGGCTCGGCGACATCGGTGGGACCTTCGGGACGTCCGACCCCGCCTACGCGGGCGCGGCGGGCGACGTCTTCGTCCGGGGCGCGGTCGCGATGCTGGCAGCCGCAGGGATGGTGCCGGTGTCCGTCACGGTCCAGGTGATCGGCAACCGTCCGCGCATCGGTGCCCGCCGAACGGAGATGCAGGACGCGCTCGCGGCGGTCGTCGGAGCCCCCGTCGCGGTGTCCGGCACGACCACGGACGGCCTCGGGTTCACCGGACGCGGCGAAGGGCTCGCCGCGATCGCGACAGCCGTCGTCAGAGCGTCCTGACGTCCTAGGCTTGTGGCGTGACCGTTCGCCTCTACGACTCCCGCGCCGCTGCCGTCGTCGACCTCGTCCCGCTGGTCGACGGACACGTGAGCATGTACGTCTGCGGGCCGACGGTGCAGTCGTCGCCGCACATCGGTCACCTCCGCTCCGCACTCGTCTACGACATCTGGCGTCGCTGGCTGAGCCACCGCGGACACCGGGTCACCCTCGTCCGGAACGTCACCGACATCGACGACAAGGTGCTCGACCTCGCCGCCGGAACCGACGAGGAGTGGTTCGCGCGCGCGTACCGCGTCGAGCTCGAGTTCACGGCGGCGTACAACGCCCTCGGCATCCTGCCCCCGACGTACGAGCCCCGGGCCACCGCGAGCGTGCCGCAGATGCACGACATCATCGAGCGACTGATCGAGCGCGGCCACGCGTACGCGGCCGCGGACGGCTCCGGCGACGTCTACTTCGACACGGGCAGCTGGGAGTCGTACGGCGCGTTGACCCACCAGCGGCGTGAGGACATGGTCGAGGCCGCCGACGCCGACCCCCGCGGCAAGCGCGACCCCCGCGACTTCGCACTCTGGAAGGGCGCGAAGCCCGGTGAGCCCACGACCGCGAACTGGGACTCCCCGTGGGGACCCGGGCGACCGGGCTGGCACATCGAGTGCTCGGCGATGTCCCGGCGCTACCTCGGCCCCGCGTTCGACATCCACGGCGGCGGCCTCGACCTGCGGTTCCCGCACCACGAGAACGAGCTCGCGCAGTCGACGGCGGCGGGCGACCCGTTCGCGTCGTACTGGCTGCACAACGGCCTGGTCTCGGTGGACGGCCAGAAGATGTCGAAGTCGCTCGGCAACTCGGTCTTCGCCGCGGACATGCTCGGGTCGGCCCGGCCGATCGTCGTCCGCTACGCGCTCGGCGCCGCGCACTACCGCTCCACCATCGACCACCACGACGGCTCGCTCGCCGAGGCCGAGGCGGCGCTCGACCGGATCAGCGGCTTCCTCACGCGTGCCGAGACCCGGCTCGAAGGGGTCTCGCTCGCCGACGCCCCGGGCGTGCCCGACGCCTTCGCAGCGGCCATGGACGACGACCTCGCGGTGCCCCAGGCGCTCGCCGTGCTGCACGACACCGTGCGCGCCGGGAACGCCGCCCTGGACACCGACGATGCGGAAGCGCTCGGAACCGCGTACCATCAGGTGGCCGCGATGGTCGAGGTGCTCGGCATCGACCCGCGGGCCGCCCACTGGGCCGGCGGCGGCCACGACGCATCGGCCGCACCACTCGCAGCCCTCGTCGAACGCCTCGTGCAGGAGCGTTCCGACGCCCGGGCAGCACGCGACTTCGCCACGGCCGACCGCGTGCGTGACGACCTCGCATCCGCGGGGATCACCATCGAAGACACCGCAGCTGGTACACGCTGGAGCATCGCCTGACAACGGCAGTGCCGGACAGGAGAGAGCAATGAAGAACGTCTCGGGGAGCAAGAAGGGTCGGCCCGGCGCCGTCCGCTCCGGCCGCAAGGGCAACAAGCAGGTCGGTTCCGGCGGGCAGGGCGCGCAGGCGCTCGAGGGTCGCAAGCCGACCCCGAAGGCCGAGGACCGTCCGTACCACCCGGCCGGCAAGCGCAAGGCGGCCAAGGAGCGCTACGAGAACGCTCGCGGGCGGCACGGGGCGTCGAGCTCGCCGCAGCAGCGGACCGGACGTCCGCCGCAGCGCAAGACCGACGACTCCGAGCTCGTGACCGGTCGCAACTCGGTGCTCGAGGCCCTGCGCACGAAGACCCCGTCCACGACGCTGTACATCGCCGCCCGCATCGAGGTCGACGACCGCGTCAAGGAGATCCTGGCGCTCGCGAACCACCGTGGCGTGCCGATCATGGAGATCATGCGTCCGGAGCTCGACCGCATCACGGGGCACGACAGTGTGCACCAGGGTGTCGCGCTCAAGGTGCCGGCGTACGAGTACGCCGTCGCCGAGGACATCGTCGAGCGTGCGTTCGCGAAGGACGAGGTCCCGCTCGTCGTCGCCCTCGACGGCATCACCGATCCGCGCAACCTCGGGGCGATCATCCGCTCCACGGCGGCGTTCGGCGGACACGGCGTCATCGTCCCGCAGCGCCGCTCGGTCGGTGTGACGGCGTCCGCGTGGAAGACGAGTGCCGGTGCGGCCGCCCGCACCCCGGTCGCGATGGCGCCGAACCTGACGCAGACGCTGAAGTCCCTGAAGTCGATGGGCCTCTTCGTGCTCGGCCTCGACGGTGACGGCGACGTGGAGCTCGACGGGCTCGAGCTCGCCGACCGGCCGATCGTGATCGTCGTCGGTTCCGAGGGCAAGGGCCTGTCGCGTCTCGTCACCGAGACCTGCGACGCGATCGTGTCGATCCCGATCTCGAGCGCGACGGAGTCCCTCAACGCGGGCATCGCCGCGAGCGTCACCCTGTGGGAGGTCGCCCGGCGCCGTCGCGCCGAGTAGCCCGCGGGCGCTGGACGCGGGGCGCGACCCCCGTCAGACGTTCGCGCGCCAGTCCTCGACGTCGTCGGGGGAGGCGGGGACCGCGTCGTCGACCACGGGGATCGGCAGGGTCATCGACGAGGTCGGCGGGTTGATCAGCAGCCGCTCGTCCCGACGGTGCCGGAGCACGTCGTTGATGTAGGCGGTGGTGGCCTCGGGGAGCGACACCGAGCGCTCTTCCTCCTGCGACATGAACCAGCGGTGCTCGAGCAGCTCGTGGAACACCTCCGCCGGTTCGAGCCGTCCCCGGAGGTCCCGCGGGATGGACCGGATGACCGGTTCGAAGACCCGCGACACCCACTCGTGCGCGACCATCTCCTCGTCGAGCTGGTCGCGGCCGTTGCGTGCGCGGTACGAGTCGAGGTCGTTGAGCAGCCGCCGGGCCTGGTTCTCGCCGGCGTCCAGCCCGGTCAACCGCAGCAGCCGCCGCTGGTGGTGACCGGCATCGACGACCTTCGGCTGGATCCGCACCTGCGAACCACCCTCGGTCGTGTGGATCGAGAGCTCCTCGATGTCGAACCCGAGTGCGTTGAGGCGTTCGACGCGGTCGTTGATCCGCCAGCGCTCCTTGATGTCGAACTGCTCGGTGCCGGTGAGTTCCTTCCAGAGCGTCCGGTACTGCGCCACGATCCGGTTCGAGACGTCCACGGGGTCGGCGTTCTCGTCGAGACGGCCGCCGGCCTCCAGGTCGAGGAGCTCGCCGGCGATGTTCACGCGGGCCACCTCGAGGTCGTTCTCGCGCTGGCCGTTCGACAGCCCACCCGGGTAGAGCTTGCCGGTCTCGGCGTCGACCAGGTAAGCGGCGAACGAGCCCGCGTCGCGCCGGAACAGGGTGTTCGACAGTGAGACGTCACCCCAGTAGAAGCCGATCACGTGCAGCCGGACGAGCAGCAGCGCCAGGGCATCGACGAGGCGCGTGGCGGTCTCCGGACGGAGCGTCTGGGAGTACAGCGCGCGGTACGGCAGGGAGAAGCGGAGGTGGCGGGTCACGAGCACCGGGTGCAGCGGCTCGCCGTCCGCGGAGACCCGGCCGGTGATGACCGCGACGGGGTCCACGCAGGGCACGTCCATGCGCTGCAGCGTCTTGAGCATCTCGTACTCGGAGCGGGCGATCTCCTCGCCGGTCTCCTTCACGGCGGCGACGTAGCCGCTCAGGTGCACGAAGCGCACGAGGTGCCGCGAGATGCCCTTCGGCAGCGCGACGATCGCGTCGTCCGGCCAGTCCGCGAGCGGCAGGTCCCAGGGTAGGTCGAGGAGGCCGGGATCGACGGAGGCTGCGGTGATGGACATCGAGTCGGGCACGATCGGTTCCTCTGGGTGCGTGGTGACGGTGGGACGGACGGGAGGCGCGGTGCCAGCTGGCACCGCGCCTCCTGTTTCGTGACTTCCAGCGTTACGCGCTGATCACGGCCTTGTCGTCCAGGCGCTCGCCCGACTCGGTGTCGAAGGCGTGCACGTGGCCCTGCTTCGGCGTGACCACGATGGTGTCACCGATCGAGGGGTGTGCACGACCGTCGACGCGCGCGACGATGTCGACGCGGGAGCCGCTGACGTCGGCGTGACCGTAGAGGTAGCCGTCGGCGCCGAGCTCCTCGACGACGTCCACCGTGACGGGCAGGCCCTCGCCCGACTGGGAGACGACGATGTCCTCGGGGCGGACGCCGACCGTGATCTGCGCGGCGCGGGCGTTGGAGAGCGTGTCGCGGTCGATCGCGTGGTTCAGCGTGCCGAACTTGATGCCGCCCTCGACCACGTCGGCCGGGAGCAGGTTCATCGCCGGCGAGCCGATGAAGCCCGCGACGAAGACGTTGTTCGGCTTCTCGTACAGGTCACGCGGCGAACCGACCTGCTGCAGGATGCCGTCCTTGAGCACCGCGATGCGGTCGCCCATGGTCAGCGCCTCGGTCTGGTCGTGCGTGACGTAGACCGTGGTGACGCCGAGACGACGCTGCAGCGAGGCGATCTGGGTACGGGTCTGGACGCGGAGCTTGGCGTCGAGGTTCGACAGCGGTTCGTCCATGAGGAACACCTGCGGCTGACGGACGATCGCGCGGCCCATCGCGACGCGCTGACGCTGACCACCGGAGAGGGCCTTCGGCTTGCGGCCGAGGTACTGCTCGAGGTCGAGGAGCTTCGCTGCCTCCTGCACGCGGGTGGCACGCTCTTCCTTGCCGACGCCGGCGATCTTGAGCGCGAAGCCCATGTTCTCGGCGACGGTCATGTGCGGGTAGAGCGCGTAGTTCTGGAACACCATCGCGATGTCGCGGTCCTTCGGCGGGACGTCGGTGACGTCGCGGTCGCCGATGCGGATCGCGCCGGAGTTGACCTCTTCGAGGCCGGCCAGCATGCGCAGCGAGGTGGACTTGCCACAACCCGAGGGGCCGACGAGGACGAGGAACTCGCCGTCGGCGACGTCCAGGTCGAGGGAGTCGACCGCGGGACGGTTGCCTCCGGGGTAGAGACGGGTTGCCTTGTCATAGGTGACGGACGCCATGAGCGTTCGGTCCTTCCTTCACCGGCAGGTACGTGCCGGACGATCCGAGTGAAGCGGTTGCCCGTGCGGGCCCCGGATGGTCGCCGTCGACCATCGAGGTTCATACAACACGATCTCGCCCGGGTGCGCCAGTGTTCCCACCTGGTTGGGTGGTTCACACCGGGCCCCGCTACGATCGGCGGGTCCGTCCGCTGAGCGGGGGAAGGCCGTGCGGACGACGATCAACGTGAGGACGACGACGCATGACCAACCGCCCCGAGGGTGACTCCCGCGCCGCGCGGAACGAACGACGCGAAGCCGCACGGCAGCGCGCGCAGCGAGCCCGGACCCAGCAGAAGCGACGCCAGCGCGGTCTCCGGCTCGGTCTGCAGATCGGCCTCGGCGTCGTCCTGCTCGCAGCGGCGACGATCGTCACGCTCGTGCTCGTCGACTCCGTGAAGCCCGCCGGCCCCGGCCCGTCGAACATGGCGCAGGGCGGCATCACGATCGGGCAGGACCTGAAGGCCGTGACCGCGTCGGGATCCCCGGCACCGACGGCCACCGACGGTTCGGGTGCGGTCCGCATCACGATGTACGTCGACTACTTCTGCCCGACGTGCGGCGAGTTCGAGCAGGCGAACGGTGACTACATCGAGAGCCTGGTGGACTCCGGCGCCGCGACGGTGGACATCCACCCGGTGGCGACCCTGTCGAACCGGTCGCAGGGCACGAAGTACTCGCTCCGCGCCGCGAACGCCGCCGCCTGCGTCGCCGACCACTCGCCGAACCAGTTCTTCGCCGTGAACGCCGCGCTGTTCGCGAAGCAGCCCGAGCAGGGCACGGCCGGCCTCACCGACGCCCAGATCACCCGGGCGGTGACCGGGGTCAGCGGTCTCGAGCAGCGCTCCGCGATCACGAAGTGCATCCAGGAGCAGACCTACAGCAAGTGGGTCGACGAGCGCACCACCGCGGTGACCGACGGGGACATCCCCGGCTCGTCGCTCCGGGAGTTCCCCGGGGTGCCGCTCGTGCTCGTGAACGGCCAGCGCTACGAACTCACGTCGCCGATCACCAACGACGACTTCCGCACCTTCGTGGTGACGGCGGCCGGGGCGACCGAGGCGACGCCCACCCCGACGCCGTCTTCCACGGGGTCGACGACCCCGAGCGCGACCCCGTCGGAGTAGTCGACGCAGACTGCGGGGCTAGAGCGACGAACCCGGGATGCTGAACGTGTCGCAGGCCGTCGCGCCCCGCTGGTACCCGCGCAGGAACCAGTTCTGACGCTGCTCGCTCGAGCCGTGCGTGAACGAGTCCGGGTCGACGCGGCCGCTGGAGCGCTGCTGGATGCTGTCGTCGCCGACGGCGCTCGCGGCGGACAGTGCGTCCTGGATCTCGGTCCGGGTGATCGGCTCGAAGAAGGTCTCGCCGTTCGCGTCCTTCGTGGTCGCGGCGTCGCCGACCCATGCCCCGGCGTAGCAGTCCGCCTGCAGCTCCACGCGCACGCTGCCGGAGGAGGCACCGGTGCCCGAGCGGTCGGTGTTCGCGAAGGCGCCCTGGAGCTGCTGGATGTGGTGGCCCCACTCGTGCGCGACGACGTACATCTGCGCGAGCGGTCCGCCGGACGAGCCGTACTTCGACTGCAGGTCGTCGTAGAACGCGGTGTCGAGGTAGATCGCACGGTCCGGCGGGCAGTAGAACGGCCCGGTCGCCGCCGATGCGGTCCCGCACGAGGTGCTCGTCGTGCCGTCGAACAGGAAGAAGTCGGGGGATCGGTAGCTGATGCCGAGCTTCGGGGCCTCGGTCGTCCAGTAGCCGTCGAGGGACTCGGCTGCGCCCTCCATGCGGCAGTCGATCTTCAGGTTGGCGTCGCGCCCGGTCCGGCACTCCGCCGATGCGTCGACGCTCTCCCCTTGCTGCTGGATCTGGGTGGTGCCGCCGCCGTCGCCCAGGAACGAACCGAGATCGACGTCGCCGCCGGTGAAGACGTTGAGGAGCAGGACGACGATCGCGCCGATCCCGACCACGCCGCCGCCTGCGACCGCGGCGGTCCGCCCCCGGCGCTTCACCTTGCCGCCCCTGAGCTGCGAGTCCTCGTTGAACGTCATGCCCCGAACTGTACGGATCCGCGGGACGTCTCGCCCGGCGCAGCGAGTACACCGGAGGCATGGCGAACCTCGACGAAGCCCACCCCCTCTTCCTCTTCGCGATGGACCAGCGGTCGTCGCTGCTCGAGCACACCTACGACGAGTCCGGCGGCGAACCCGTCGACGAGGGCGAGGCCGAGCGCGTCCGGGCCGGCAAGCAACTCGTCTACCGCGGCGTCCTCACGGCGCTCGCCGCCGGGGCGTCCCGGGAGCGCACCGGCGTGCTGGTGGACGAGCGGTACGGCGCCGACGTCGCCCGGCTCGTCAAGGAGGCCGGTCTGCAGCTCGCGATGCCCGTGGAGCGTTCGGGGCGCGAGTGGTTCGAGCTCGAGTACGGCGACGACTGGATGGCGCACGTCGACGCGTTCGACCCGGACTTCGTGAAGGTCCTCGTCCGCGACAACCCCGACTTCGACGCCGACCGCCGAGCGGAGCAGGCCGCCGACCTGGCCGCGGTGTCCCGCGCGTTGCACGACGCCGGGCGACCGTTCCTGGTCGAACTGCTCGTCCCGGCGACCGACGAGCAGCAGGCCGCCGTCGACGACTACGACCGCGACCTCCGGCCCGACCTCGTCGTGCAGGTCATCGCGTTCCTGCAGGACCACGGGGTCGAGGCGGACGTGTGGAAGCTCGAGGGACTCGACAGGACCGAGGACGCCGAGCGGGTCGTGGCGGCCGCGCGACGGGACGGACGGGACGGTGTGCAGTGCATCGTCCTCGGGCGTGACGCCCCGGCAGCGCAGCTCGACCACTGGCTGCGGACGGCGGCGGGCGTCGACGGGTTCGTCGGGTTCGCGATCGGCCGGAGCAACTGGGAGGAGCCCCTCGAGGACGTCGTCCGCGAGCACCTCGACACCGAGGCGGCCGAGCAGCTCATCGCGGCGAACTACCGCCACTTCGTCGACACCTGGCTCGAAGCCCGTCCGGGCATCGAGCACGGGGTGGACGCCGGCGCCGTCTGACGATCGGGTCCGGACGGACGGCAGGTCCGGCCGGACGTCACGTCCGGATGAGCGGTTCGACGGCCGCGAGCTCGTCGCCGATCCCCACGTCGACGAGCTCGATCCGGCCGGCGAGCGTCGCGCCGGGACCGGCGAGCAGTCCGGCCTTCACGCCGCCGAACGTCACGGTGACGTCCGCGTGCAGGACGTGGTCGTCCGCGATGCCGCCGGTGTCCACGTCGATGCCGCTCGGGACGTCGACCGCCACGACGAACGGTGCGCGCTGGTCACGGGCGAGTTCGCGGATCGCGTCGACGACCTCGCGCGCGGGGGAGCGCAGCGCGGCGGCACCGCGGACGCCGATGCCGAGGATCCCGTCGAGGACCAGGTCGGCCTCGAGCGCAGCCGCCGTCGCGACGGCGGCCGGCCCGGCCGACCCAGCTGGCCCGGTGGGGTCGTCCAGCAGGCGCGCCCCGGCGTCCAGCGCCGCTGCCAGACCTGCCTCGTGGATGCGGGAGCCGACGCGCAGGACCGTCACGTGCCTCCCGGCCGCTGCCAGGCGAGCACCTGCGAACAGGGCGTCACCGCCGTTGTCGCCGCTGCCGACCAGCAGCAGGACCGACCCCGGTCCGTCGCCCGGCCGGACGGCCGGGTCGTCGAGCAGGTCGCCGACGATCCGCGCCAGGCCGTCGGCCGCGCGCTGCATGAGGGGTTCGTCCGCGTCGAGGTGCGGCCGCTCCGCCGCCCGGATCTGATCGCCGCCGTAGCCGTCCATGGCGACCACAGTGCCCGGATACCCTGGAGGGGACATGTCACTCGTCCCCGAAGCGCCCCGTCCCCGTGCCGTGATGTCCCCGGACGGCCTGAAGATCGCCACCTACGACTTCGGCGACCCCGAGGCGCCGGCCGTCGTCGCCGTCCACGGGTTCGCCTCCGGCGCCCTGCTCAACTGGCACGCCTCCGGGTGGACCCGCGACCTCGTCCGCGCCGGCTACCGGGTCGTCGCCCTGGACCAGCGCGGACACGGCGCCAGCTCGAAGCCGCGCGACCCCGGCGCGTACTCGATGGACCTGCTCGTCGCCGACGTCACGGCGGTCATCGACACGTACCTGCTCGACGACGTCGCGTACCTCGGGTACTCGCTCGGCGCCCGCGTCGGGTGGCACACCGCCGAGCGGATCCCGGACCGGGTCACCCGCGCCGTGTTCGGTGGAATCCCGGACGCCGACCCGATGCGCCGCGTGCGGGTCGACCAGGCGAAGGCCTTCCTCGCCGACGGCACCCCGATCGAGGACCGCGTGACGAACGGGTACCTGACGATGGCCGGGAACGTCGAGGGGAACGACCTCGGGGCGCTCGTCGCGATGGTCGAGGGCATGCGGGACAGCATCGAGCCGACGCCGCAGAACGCGCCGACGCAGCCGATCCTGATGGCGGCCGGCAGCGAGGACGGCATCCGCGACAGCGCCGTCCGGCTGGCGCAGGCCGCCCCGGACGCGGCGTTCTTCGAGATCCCCGGGCGGAACCACTTCAACGCGCCGACGTCCCGCGCCTTCCGCGAGGCAGCGCTGCAGTTCTTGTCCGCGGGACGCTGAGGGGTACTCGTGGGTCCCCTCGGTCGGGCGGCACCGCGCGTACCGTCCCGGCCATGGACTACAGACTCCTCGGCAACAGCGGGACATCGGTGTCGACGCTGACCCTCGGCACCATGACGTTCGGCAGCGAAGCCGACGAACCCACCTCCCACACGATCCTCGACACGTTCGTCGCAGCGGGCGGCACCCTGATCGACACGGCCGACGTCTACTCGGGCAACGAGTCCGAGCGGATCATCGGCCGCTGGCTCGCCGCACACCCCACCGAGGCGCAGCAGGTCGTGCTCGCCACCAAGGGTCGCTTCCCGCAGGGCGACGGTCCGAACGACGTCGGGCTCTCCCGCCGGCACCTCCGGACGGCGCTCGACGCGTCACTCGACCGGCTCGGCGTGGAGCACATCGACCTGTACCAGATGCACGCCTGGGACGCCCTCACGCCGATCGAGGAGACCCTGCGCTTCCTCGACGACGCCGTGTCCGCCGGCAAGATCGGCACCTACGGCTTCTCCAACTACCTCGGCTACCAGATCACCAAGGCCGTGTACGAGGCGAAGGCGCACCACTTCGCGCCCCCGGTGACGCTGCAGCCGCAGTACAACCTGCTCGTCCGCGACATCGAGCACGAGATCGTCCCCGCCTGCCTCGACGCCGGCATCGGCCTGCTGCCGTGGTCGCCCCTCGCCGGCGGCTGGCTGTCCGGCAAGTACCAGCGCGACGAAGCCCCGACGGGCAGCACCCGGCTCGGCGAGAACCCGCAGCGCGGCATGGAGGCGTGGGAGGCCCGCAACTCCGACGAGCGCACCTGGGCCGTCCTCGACGCGGTCTCCGCGATCGCCGACGCGCACGGTGCCTCGCGGTCGCAGGTCGCCCTCGCCTGGCTGCTCGCCCGACCCGCGGTGACGAGCGTCATCCTCGGCGCCCGCACGGTCTCGCAGCTCGAGGACAACCTCGGTGCGGCGGACCTCGTGCTCGACGACGCCGAACTGCGGACGCTCACCGAGGTCAGTGCGCCTCGGATCGACGACTACCCCTACGGCACGGCCGGCGTCGCCCAGCGGGAGCGGAAGATCACCGGCGGACGCTGACCGCTGCGGCGGGGCGGACGTCTGCGGGTTCCCGCGGAGTTGTCCGGACGTCTGGACATGCCGCTCGGTGCGGTGTCACGATCTCTGCACGACCGGCTGGTTACCGCGTCGAGCGCTCGGAACGCATCCTGATCCGTGTTCCTCGCGCCGAAGGCCCCGGGTGGTTCCCCACCCGGGGCCTTCGCATGCACTGCTCTCGCACTGCGCAGGGCCGGCAGCGGGACTTGAACCCGCAACCCCCGTATTACAAGTACGGTGCGCTACCAATTGCGCCATGCCGGCTGACGCGCCCCATCCTAGCGGCGGGCGCGTCCGGAGATCACTCGGCCGCTTCGCTGAAGTTCAGCGAGATCGAGTTCATGCAGTAGCGGTCGCCCGTGGGGGTGCCGAACCCGTCGGGGAACACGTGCCCGAGGTGCGAGCCGCAGTTCGCGCAGCGGACCTCGGTGCGGGCCATGCCGAGGGAGTTGTCCTCGATCAGCTGCACCGCGTCGGGGTTCACCGACTCGTAGAACGACGGCCAGCCGCAGCCGGAGTCGAACTTCGTGCCGCTCTTGAACAACTCCGCACCGCAGGCCGCACACGTGTAGACGCCGGCGCGCTCCTCGTCGAGGAGTTCACCGGTCCAGGGGCGTTCGGTGCCCGCCTGACGGAGGACGGCGTACTGGTCCGGGGAGAGCTCCTCGCGCCACTGGGCGTCGGACTTGTCGACGTTGTACGTCATTGGTTCCTCCTGCTTCCGGCCGCTGGTGGACGGCCACCTCCAGTAAACTCGCGCCGATGTCCGAACATTCCGTGCACCACGCTCGTTGGGACCGTCTGACGACGGACGAACTGTACGGCATCGTGGTGCTGCGGAACCGCGTCTTCGCGCTCGAACAACGCGTCACGGCCGAGGACTTCGACGGCCGCGACCGCGAACCCGAGACCGAGCACTGGTGGTTCGGCACGGACACCGCAGCGGTTGGGTACCTGCGCCTGATCCGTCCGGCGACCGACGAGGAGCACCCCGACGGCTCGGCACCGCCGGCCTGGGTGATCGGCCGCGTCGCCACCGACCCGGCGCACCGGGGACGCGGCATCGCCGGGCGCCTGGTGGCAGCGGTGCTCGCGGCGCACGGCCACGACCCCGTCGTGCTGCACGCCCAGGAGTACGTCGCCGGCCTGTACGAGCGCCACGGGTTCGTCCGGTTCGGCGAACCCTACGACGAGGCCGGCATCCGCCACGTCGGCATGCACCGCGGATGACCACGCTCGACCGGTACACCGCGTACGCGGACCGCATCGAGGCCGTCTCGCCGACCTACGCCGCGTGGGCACGGTCGCTCGACGACGTCCTGGTGGGGCTCCTCGACGAGGTCCCGGAGTCGCAGCGGCAGCCGGAGCTGGTGTTCGCGGTCGCGCGGAGGCTGGGCGCGGACCCGACGGACCCCGGTGCGCTGCGCGCGCTCGGCCTGGAGGCCCGCCCCGCCCTGGTCGCAGCCCTCACCTCCGCCACGGTGCAGGCCAACGACCCGCGGCGGCTCGGCCCCGTCGTCCCGCTGTTCGCGGCGCTCGCCGTGCGGGTGGACCGGCCGCTCGGCCTGGTCGACGCCGGCGCCGCGGCGGGGCTGTGCTCGATCCCGGACCGGGTGACGCTCGACTACCGGGTCGGCACGGACACCGCCCGGATGCACACCGCGCCCTCGGAGCCGTCCGTCCGGCTCGTCACCGAGGCCTCGGGTGCGGTCCCGGCGCCGACCCCGACACCGATCCGGATCGCAGCGCGCGTCACCCTCGACCCGAACCCGATCGACCTCGCCGCACCGCACGCGTTCGACCGGCTCGTCGAGGCCGTCCCGCCCGAGGCGACGGACCGCACCGCGCTGATGCGCGAGGCGGCGCGCGCGGCGCTCGCCGTGCCTCCCGTCCGGATCCGGGGCACGCTGCCGGGCGACCTCGACCGTGCACTCGACGCCCTGCCGGACGGCGTGGAGCCCGTGGTCCTCACCACCGGGACCCTCGTCTACGTGCCCGGCGCGGACCGGCAACGGTTCGTCGACCGCGTGCGTGACCGCGGGGTGCACTGGATCGCCCTGGAGCGCACGGGCATCCTCACCGGTGTCGCGGCGACGCTGCCGGAGGCGGTGGACCCGGCCGACCCGGACGCGTTCGCGACGGCCTCGCTCGACGGCACGGCGATGGCCGTGTCCGATCCGTTCGGCGTGCGGGTGCGGTGGCTGCGTGATCCGAACCTGTGACCGGTCTTCGCGACAGTCCAGCGGTGTGCCAGGGTCCGGATGCCCAGCGCCCCTACGATGTGCGAGACCCGTTCCCTGACCGTGATCGGAACCGCAGTGACCGCCACACCCGTCGAGCAGCGCAGTGCTGAGGAGCAGCGCAGTGCTGCCGAGCAGCGCAGCGTTGACGAGCAGCGCAGTGCTGCCGAGCAGCGCAGTGCTGGCGAGCTCGGCGCGCTCGCGCTGCGTGTCCTCGCGTTCGAGCACGAGCGGCCGCGGCACGACCGCACGAAGGAAGCGGAGATCCGGGTCGAGTTCGAGATGTCGCCGGCGCGGTACTACCAGGTGCTGAACCGTGTGATCGACTCGCCCGCGGCGCTCGCGTACGACCCGCAGCTGGTCACCCGGCTGCAGCGGCTCCGGACCGCGCGCACCAGCGCCCGAGCGGCACGCAGCTTCGTCGCGCCCGGCGCAGCACCCGAAGGACGTGAAGAGGAACGATGACGACGAGATACCCCCGAGACCGGTTCGACGACGTCGCCGACGGCCCCCGGGTCGGTGCGCACCGCGGTGCCCAGCGCCGTGGCCGTGGTTGGATCGCGTTCGCGTGGGCAGCGCTCGCGACCGGCGTCATCGTGGGCCTCGGCGTCCTCGCGCTCGCCCTGCTGAACGACAGCTACTCCTTCCCCGGGTCGACCGCTCCGACGTCCTCGGCGTCCGCCACACCCTCGGCATCGGCGTCCTCGACCCCCTCGGCGTCCTCGTCCTCGTCCGCGCCGGCGTCGCAGGAACCGACGGCAGCGACCCCGGCGGACCAGGGTGCGACGAGCGTCGTCGTGCTGAACGGGACCACGACGACCGGCCTCGCGGCGAAGGCCAGCACGGCGCTGACCTCGGCCGGTTGGAAGGTGACCTCGACCGGCGACGCGGGCACCACCGGCACGACCGCGACGATCGTCTACTACCAGCAGGCGTCCCAGGCCG
Source organism: Curtobacterium sp. SP.BCo (assembly GCF_051903265.1). GTDB lineage: Bacteria > Actinomycetota > Actinomycetes > Actinomycetales > Microbacteriaceae > Curtobacterium. The sequence goes on along the minus strand of NZ_CP194337.1, from coordinate 133,362 downwards.
CCGTGGCGCAGGGCATCGCGAAGTCGCTCGGCGTCACCGCCGTGCAGCAGTCGGCGGCGTTCCCCAACGCCGACATCAGTGTCGTGCTCGGCGCCGACTACACCGGCTGACGCATTCCCTCCGGCACGATTCCCGGTGGTCGTGTGCGCATTTGTGACAGCCGTGTTTCCGGCACGTTGATTCTTGACGGAATCAGCGTGAAACAACGTCACACCTCTTGCCCTGCCGACATTGTTCGGTAAGAGTCGTGCCAAGGCGGCGCAGCGCCGTCCGCAACAGCACCACCGCAGGGAGCAAGAAACATGGCCAACGGAACCGTGAAGTGGTTCAACGCCGAGAAGGGCTTCGGCTTCATCACCGTCGATGGAGGGGGCCAGGACGTGTTCGTGCACTACTCGGCAATCGACATGTCGGGCTACAAGGTCCTCGAGGAGGGCCAGGCAGTGACGTTCGACGTCGGCACCGGGGCGAAGGGGCCGCAGGCCGAGTCCGTCCGCCCCGCCTGACCGTCCGCGGCAGCACCACTGACGAACGCGTCGCCCCGCCGGGGGCGGCGCGTTCTGCTGTGTTGGGTGTCCGAGTCCGGCCCGTGTCCTGGGAACTCGGCCCGCGCCTCCCGTCGCGTGTTGCACTCGACCCCTGCGAGTGCCAGAATCGGCGTTGGCACTCGCTCACGCTGAGTGCCAGCACGACCCCCATGACGACGTCCGGGAGGGACGAGAAACTCACATGGCAAAGATCATTGCTTTCGACGAAGAGGCCCGTCGCGGCCTCGAGCGCGGCCTCAACATCCTGGCCGACGCCGTGAAGGTGACGCTCGGCCCGCGCGGCCGCAACGTCGTCCTCGAGAAGAAGTGGGGCGCCCCCACGATCACGAACGACGGTGTCTCCATCGCCAAGGAGATCGAGCTCGACGACCCGTACGAGAAGATCGGTGCGGAGCTCGTCAAGGAGGTCGCCAAGAAGACCGACGACGTCGCCGGTGACGGTACGACCACCGCGACCGTCCTCGCCCAGGCGCTCGTCCGCGAGGGCCTCCGCAACGTCGCCGCCGGTGCCGACCCCGTGTCGCTCAAGCGCGGCATCGAGAAGGCCGTCGCCGCCGTCTCCGACCAGCTGCTCCTCAACGCCAAGGACATCGAGACCAAGGACCAGATCGCCGCCACCGCGTCGATCTCCGCCGCGGACCCGACCATCGGCGCGCTCATCGCCGAGGCCATCGACAAGGTGGGCAAGGAAGGCGTCGTCACCGTCGAGGAGTCGAACACCTTCGGCACCGAGCTCGAGCTCACCGAGGGCATGCGCTTCGACAAGGGCTACCTGTCGCAGTACTTCGTCACCGACCCCGAGCGTCAGGAAGCCGTCTTCGAGGACGCCTACATCCTGATCGTCAACTCGAAGATCTCGAACATCAAGGACCTCCTGCCGGTCGTCGACAAGGTGATCCAGGCCGGCAAGCAGCTCCTGATCATCGCCGAGGACGTCGACGGTGAGGCCCTGGCCACGCTCGTCGTGAACAAGATCCGCGGCATCTTCAAGTCCGTCGCCGTCAAGGCCCCGGGCTTCGGCGACCGCCGCAAGGCCATGCTGCAGGACATCGCGATCCTCACCGGCGGCCAGGTCATCTCGGAAGAGGTCGGCCTCAAGCTCGAGAACGCGACCCTCGACCTGCTCGGCAAGGCCCGCAAGGTCATCATCACCAAGGACGAGACGACCATCGTCGAGGGTGCCGGCGACGAGGAGCAGATCGCGGGCCGCGTCCGTCAGATCCGCTCCGAGATCGAGGCGACCGACTCCGACTACGACCGCGAGAAGCTCCAGGAGCGCCTCGCGAAGCTCGCCGGTGGCGTGGCCGTCATCAAGGCCGGTGCCGCGACCGAGGTCGAGCTCAAGGAGCGCAAGCACCGCATCGAGGACGCCGTCCGCAACGCGAAGGCCGCCGTCGAGGAGGGCATCGTCGCCGGTGGTGGCGTCGCGCTCATCCAGGCGTCCATCGTGCTCGACTCCCTCGAGCTCGAGGGTGACGAGGCGACCGGTGCGAACATCGTCCGCGTCGCGATCGACGCGCCGCTCAAGCAGATCGCGCTGAACGCCGGTCTCGAGCCGGGCGTCGTCGCCGCCAAGGTCCGCGAGCTCGAGTCGGGTCACGGCCTCAACGCCGCGACCGGCGAGTACGTCGACCTGGTCGCCGCGGGCATCATCGACCCGGCCAAGGTCACGCGCTCGGCGCTGCAGAACGCTGCGTCGATCGCCGGTCTGTTCCTCACGACCGAGGCCGTCGTCGCCGACAAGCCGGAGCGCACCCCTGCTGCCCCGGCCGGCGACCCGACGGGTGGCATGGACTTCTAGTCCCGGTAGCCGGAAGGCCCCGCACGCTGCGCGTGCGGGGCCCTTCCGCGTGCGCGGGTGCGTGCGCGCGTGTCGGCGCGTGTCGGCGCGTTGGTCGCGGAAAGTGTCGCTCCGGTCGCGTGCGGGCGACAGCTTGCGCGACCACGGCGACGCGCGGACGGCAGGTCTTGCGACCACTGGCTGACGCACTGGAGGCACGGATCGCCGCGTTCTCCACAGGTCGCGTTCCGAGCACGCGAACGACCGCACCGTTCCGCCAGACTCCTGGGATGATCCAGCCCCGCCCGCTGCCTCTCGCGCTCGATCCCGCGGCCTTCCTCGTCCGTGATGCTCGCGACCACGGCGTCGGAGCGAACAGACTCCGCCGCGGGGACCTCTTCCGCCCGACCCACGGCGTCCGGACCACGCGACCGACCCTGTCCCCGGTCCGTGCGGTCGCGATGGTCCTGCGGGCGAGCCAGTACATCAGTCACACCTCCGCGCTCGCGGTGTGGGGTGCTCCTCTCCCTCGCGGTGCGGACGGCGGGACTGTGCACGTCTCGACCGCGGGGACCGGGTCGTTGATGCGCCGACGGGACGTCACTGGTCACCGGCGCCGCCGTGGCGCCCGAGTGGTGGACCACGAGGGCATCCGCGTCAGCTGCCCCGCGCAGGCGTGGCGCGAGAGCATCGGTCTCCTCACGGTGCAGCAGTCCGTCGCGGTAGGTGACCACATGGTGCGCCCGGGCGGCCCCACCACGGTCGACGAGCTCGCCGCGGCGATCGTGCCCGGGAGCCACGGGGCAGCCGTCGCACGGGACGTCCTCGACCTGGTGCGGGTCGGAGCGGAATCGCCGATGGAGACGTGGCTGCGGCTCGCGGTCGTCGGCGCCGGGTTTCCCGAACCGCAGCTCCAGGTCGAGGTCGTCGATCCGGGTGGGAACTTCCTCGGGCGCGTGGACATGGCCTGGCCGGAGCACCGCATCGCGCTCGAGTACGACGGTGCCCACCACCTGGAACGTGAGCGGTTCGAGCGCGACCAACGGCGCGACAACGGGCTCACAGTGAACGACTGGCTGGTCATCCATGCAACGCGGGCCGATGCGGTGCGCCCTGCGGTGCTCTTCGAGCGGCTCCGGCAGGCGTTCGCCACACGGCAGCACGCTCGTCGGTCGGTCTGATCCGTGCCGCGGCGCGCGTTCGTCGGGCGTGAGCTGTGCCGATGTTGGTCGCAGGACGTGCCGTTCGCAGCACGGCCTGGTCGCGAAACATGTCGGGTGGCTCGGAGTTGAGCGGCATGTTCTGCGACCACCGTGGACGGCGAGGCGCGGGGGCCGCGCGCGTCAGGCGGCGGGGGTGGGCGTGGTGGGGGCCGGGGCGTAGTCGCGGGGGAGCAGGGGTAGCCAGACGCGGAAGGTCGCGCCGCCGCCCTCGGTGTCGAAGACCTCGACGGAGCCGTGGTGCGCCGCGACGATGCCCGACACGATCGCGAGCCCGAGGCCCGACCCGCCGGTGTCCCGCGCGCGCGAGGTGTCCGCACGCCAGAAGCGCTGGAAGATCTTGTCGCGCAGCTGCGGCGGGATGCCCTCACCGTGGTCGATGACGTCGATGTGGGCCATGCCGCGCTCGTCATCCACGCCGATGCCGATCTCGATCGGGTCGTCGTGCGCCGTGAACCGCATGGCGTTGCCCATCAGGTTCGTCACGATCTGGCGGATCTTGTTCTCCTCCGCCAGGACGATCGGCGGGCGCTTCGGCAGCACGACCGTGGGGAGCGGGGTGGTCTCGTCGGTGGGAGCGATGTCGCCGTCGACGCCCATCGCCCGGGTTCGGCGGGCTCGGAGTCGTGCGATCGTCTGCCGGGAGAACGCGATCGGCCCGGTGGTGTTCGCGGAGGAGGGGGAGGACGGGGGAGCATCGTCGGAGCCCGAGACGGATCCGGCCGACGGTGCGGCCGGACGCACCGCGTGGGGGACGCTCTCGCCGGTCACGGAGTCCTCGACGAGCACCTGGATCTCGCGGTCGGGGTTCGACGCCATGGTGTCGAGCGCCGAGTCGCGGGCGATGGCGACGAGGTCGACGGGGCCGAGTTCGAGCGGCTTGGACTCGTCGATGCGGGCGAGCTGCAGGAGGTCCTGCACGAGGAGCCCCATGCGCTGGGCCTCCTTCTCGATGCGCTCCATCGCCTGCGCGACGTCCTCTTCCTTGCGGAGAGCGCCCATCCGGTAGAGCTCGGCGTACCCGCGGAGCGACACGAGCGGCGTCCGGAGCTCGTGGGAGGCGTCCCCGACGAAGCGGCGCATCTGGTCGATCGTGCGCTGCCGGTCCTCGAAGGCGGAGTCGATGCGCTCGAGCATGGAGTTCAGGGAGCGGTTGAGGCGACCGACCTCGGTGTTCGGGGTGTCGGCCTCGAGCCGCTGGTTGAAGTCGCCGGCCGCGAACCGGGCTGCGGTGTCCTCGACGTCGCGCAACGGGTCGAAGGTCGCGGTGACGAGGAGTCGGGTGAGCATGGCGCCGAGCAGGATCACCGAGATGCCGAACCCGAGGAAGATGACGGTGAACCGTGCGATCGTCTGGTCGGTGTCGGCGCTGGACACCGCGACGAGGACGTAGCCGGTCTCGGTGGTGCCGTTGGTCTGGTCCTGCAGCGAGGCGGGGATGACCTGCGCGCGCCACTCGTGGTTGTGCTGGCTGTCGTAGAGCGAGAACCGCACACCGCTCTGCGCCGCGGCGGGGAAGTCGAGCTGGCGGATGTCCGGTCGGCTGGACGCCTTCGTCTGGCAGATCCGGTCGCTGTCGGAGTTGTACGCGGCGACGTAGGCGCTCTGCGAGAGCACCACGGAGAGCTTGCAGTACTGCTCGCCGTCGCTGATGTTCTGCCCCTCGAGCTGCTCGGTCGTGTTCTTCACACTGGTGTCGAGCTGCGACATGAGGTAGGTCGACAGCACCGTCATGGTGCCGAGCCCGGCGACGAGCAGGCCGAGCGCCACCAGGAGGACCGTGATCCCGGTGATCTTGGTGCGGAGGGAGATCCCGTCCCACCAGCGGCTCATTCGCGTGTGCATGCTGCCCCAACGATAGACAGCGGCCGCCCGGTGAAACCGGACGGCCGCCGTGAAGACGGACCCCGACGGGCCCGGACCACGGGCCCGGACCACGGGCCCGGACCCTGACGGGCCCGGAGGCTACGAGGCCTTCGACGCCTTGAGCATGTAGCCGAAGCCGCGCTTCGTCTGGATGATCGGCTCGGCCGAGTACTGGTCGAGCTTGCGGCGGAGGTACGAGATGTACGACTCGACGATGCCGGCGTCCCCGTTGAAGTCGTACTCCCACACGTGGTCGAGGATCTGCGCCTTCGACAGCACCCGGTTCGGGTTGAGCATGAGGTAGCGGAGCAGCTTGAACTCCGTCGGGGACAGCTCGATCTGCGCGTCACCGATGGTCACCTCGTGCGTGTCCTGATCCATCGTGAGTTCGCCGGCGCGGATGATCGCGTCTTCTTCGTCGTTCATGGTGCGACGGAGGATGGCCTTGATGCGTGCGACGATCTCGTCCAGCGAAAACGGCTTGGTGACGTAGTCGTCGCCGCCGACGGTGAGGCCGGTGATCTTGTCCTCGGTGTCGTCCTTCGCGGTGAGGAACAGGATCGGCGACGTGTAGCCCGAGGAACGGAGGCGCTTGGTGACGCCGAAGCCGTTCATGTCCGGGAGCATGACGTCGAGGATGATGAGGTCCGGCTCTTCCTCGAGCACGGCGGAGATAGCCTGCGCGCCGTTGCCCACCGCGCGCACGGCGAAGCCGGCGAAGCGCAACGAGGTCGTCAGGAGGTCGCGGATGTTCGGTTCGTCGTCGACGATCAGGATCTTGGGGCCATCGCTCATGGTCCTATCTTCTGACCGTTCCCTAGTGGTTTCCTGGGAGCGCTTGGTGCGTCAGCCAACCAGAGTCTGGATCTGGTCGGCGTCGAGGATCGTGTACGAGTAGCCCTGCTCGGCGAGGAACCGCTGCCGGTTCTGCGCGAAGTCCTGGTCCACGGTGTCGCGGGTCACGAGCGTGTAGAACGACGCGGGCAGCCCGTCCTTGTTCGGGCGCAGGAGTCGGCCGAGGCGCTGGGCCTCTTCCTGCCGAGAGCCGAACGACCCGGACACCTGGATCGCCACCGTCGCGTCGGGCAGGTCGACCGAGAAGTTCGCGACCTTCGAGACGACGAGGACGTCGATCGTGCCCTCGCGGAAGGCTTGGTAGAGCCGCTCGCGCTCGTCGACGGGCGTGGCACCGGTGATCTCCGCTGCGTCCAGGGACTCCGCCAGCGCGTCGAGCTGGTCGATGTACTGCCCGATGACGAGGATCTGCTCCCCGCGGTGCTTCGCGATGAGTTCCCGCACCACCGGGGTCTTCGCGGGCGAGGTCGCCGCCAGCCGGTACCGCTCGTCGTCGCTCGACGCGGCGTACTCGAGTCGGTCCTGGTGCGGCAGGTCGATGCGCACCTCGAAGCACTCGGCGGGGGAGATGTACCCCTGCGCCTCGATCTCCTTCCACGGGGCGTCGTAGCGCTTCGGTCCGATGAGGGAGAACACGTCGCCCTCCCGGCCGTCCTCGCGCACCAGCGTCGCGGTCAGTCCGAGCCGTCGTCTGGCCTGCAGGTCGGCGGTCAGCTTGAAGACCGGCGCGGGCAGCAGGTGCACCTCGTCGTAGACGATGAGGCCCCAGTCGAGGGCGTCGAGCAGGGACAGGTGCGTGTACTCGCCCTTCCGACGGGCGGTGAGGATCTGGTAGGTCGCGATGGTGACGGGCCGGATCTCCTTGACGCTGCCGGAGTACTCGCCGATCTCGTCCTCGGTCAGGGTGGTGCGGCGCAGCAGTTCCGAGCGCCACTGCCGGGCCGAGACGGTGTTCGTGACGAGGATGAGCGTCGTGGCCTTGACGGTCGCCATCGCGCCGGCACCGACGAGCGTCTTGCCGGCGCCGCAGGGCAGCACGACGACGCCGGAACCCTGCGCGAAGAAGGTGTCGACCGCCTGCTCCTGGTACGGCCGGAGACTCCACTCCGACGTGTCCAGGTCGATGGCGTGGGGCTGACCGGGCGTGTAGCCGGCAAGGTCCTCCGCCGGCCAGCCGAGCTTCACGAGCTCCTGCTTGATCTGCCCGCGTGCCCACGGGAGCAGCTCGACCTCTTCCGGGGAACGCATGTCGCCGAGGAGCGGCTTGATCCGCTTCGACCGGATGACCTCGGCGAGGATCGACGGCTCGGAGGCCGTGAGCAGGAGCACCGGCTGGCGCTCGAGTTCCTCGGTGGGGGAGTTCGCGACGACCGGGGCGTCGGGGCGTTCCTCACGCCGGATGACCAGCCGACCGTACCGGGCCACGGTGTCGCGGATGTCGACGGTGACGCTCTGCGGGACGGGGAACTTGGCGAAGCGCTCGAGCGTCCCGATCATCGATTCCGCGTCGTGCCCGGCTGCCCGGGCGTTCCACAGTCCGAGCCGGGTGACGCGGTAGGTGTGCACGTGCTCCGGGGCGCGTTCGAGCTCGGCGAACACCGCGAGGTCGTGCCGCGCGTCCTCGGCGTCGGGGTGCGCGACCTCGAGGAGCACGGTGCGGTCGCTCTGCACGATCAGCGGTCCGTTCATGACGGATCAGCCTAGGCCTCGTGGCTGCGAACCGGCGCGGCCCGTCGCGCCGGTGGGATCAGGCGTCGCTCTCCACGGCCACGACGAGGGAGAGCGGCAGGGTGCGCTCGACGTCGACGGCGGTGTCCCGGCCACGGACGCGGCCGGCGGCGACGGACGTCGGCACGATCGAGAACGGCCGTTCCGTGCCGTCCGGCATGCGGACCGTCAGCCGGATCGGCGTGCGTCCGCGCACGGCGAGGTCGATCTGGCGTCCGAGCCACTCCTGCTCGGGTTCGGCGTCGCCGCGCTCGGTGGTCAGTCGGAGCCGCTCCACGAGTGCGTGCGCCGCCTGCTCCGGGTTGCGTCCGCCACCGCGTCGTCGGCCGGGAGGCACGGATCCCGTCACCGGGCGGGCTGCGGCCGTCAGGACGGCCGGGTAGCGCTGGTCCTCCAGCGCCGTGTGCACGACGTGCGGCGGGTAGCGGGTGAGCAGTGTCGTGAGGTCGCTGCGCTCCCACGCGAGCTGCCGGAGTTCGGCGTCCACGCCGATCAGGTCGAGCTGGTCGGCGGTGCCGTGCACCCGGGTGCCGACGCCCTCGGCACCGAGGTCGACGACGATGCTGCCGTCCCGCGAGGAGACCTGGTCGACCAGGTAGGCGAGCGGCTGCGGGAGGCCGGTCGACGAGAGCCGCTCGAGCAGCGCCACGACCTCGTCGCGGGTCAGGCCGGCACGGAACGCGCGGCGGAGCGAGTCCTCCGAGATCCGGTAGCGCGCCGCGAGGCCCGGCGCCTCGAGCACGGCCACGCTCCGCAGCGCGGCGTCGTCGACGGGTGCGAGGGGACCCGGGGCGATCACGGTGAGGTCGTGCTGGAGGTACACGCCGTCGACCGTGCGGGGGAGGTCTTCGGCGGCCTGGGCTCCGTCCCCGTCGAGCAGGGCCCGACCGGTGCTCGTCACGCGGCCGTCGACCGTCACGCCCAGGGCGGCCGCGGTGCCGGCGACGTCGAGCAGGACGGCGTCGAGCCAGCGGGCACCGGCGGGGTACGCCCACCTGCCGACGGACACGAGGTCACGGAGGTCGTCCCCCGCCGCGGCGAGGACCTCGCGCGTCGCCGGGTCGAGTGCGTCCCGCCAGCTGGCGACGAGCGTCGACCAGCGGTCCGGCCAGCTCGCCACCAGCCAGGCGTCCCCGTCGGCGGTGGTCGTCCAGGTGCCGTCCGAGGGGTCCGCGAAGCCGGTGCGTCCGAGCAGCGCCAGCCGGTCGGGGACGACCTCGGGCTCTGCTCCGGCGCGTTCGCCGAGCGTCTTCGCGAGCGGACTGCCGATGCCGCCCTTCACGAGTTCGCGCACCGCACCCTCGGTGACGGCGCGCAGGAGTTCGGCGAGCACGGTCATCGTCGCGAAGGCGTGTTCCGCGCCGACGGTCCGGGCGCGCGCGTCGTCGGCCGGCTCCGGAGCCGAGCCGACGGTGCCGGGGCGATCCGCTCCTCCCGTCAGGTCCACGATGTCGGGGTGGGCGGTCAGCCGGGCCGACACCGCGTCGTCGACGCCGCCGTCCTCGTCGGCGAGGCCGAGCGCGACCGCCGGTGCGAGGTCACCGACCGAGCCCGAGCCGTCGCGGAGCGCGAGCAGCGTCGCGCGCGGCAGGTGCTCGATCGCGGCGTCCACCGCGTCGTCGGTGCGGAGTGCCTCGGCGAGGTCGAAGAAGTCCGAGATGCGCAGCGGACCCGCGTCGGCGAAGACCGCCGTGGGGAGTCGCCGCGCGACGACGAGCCGCTCGAGGGCGTCGTCGGGCATCGCCCGGAGCCGGGCGGCCAGGTCTGCGGTGGTCGTCATCGTCCGCCGCGATCGTCCGGCGCGGGCCTCAGCGCGCCGTCCGGTTCGCTCGCGCCCTGCGCGTCCAGGTGATGCCCAGCAGGGTGAACACCAACACCATGCCGATCGGGAAGCCGATGAGCGGGATCGCCATGATCACGGGCCAGGGCATCGATCCCTGCGCGCTCGGGACGGTCAGCCACATCACGATCATCGCGGCCATGCAGAGGAACGCGGCGATGAAGATCCCGCCGACCATGAACGCGAGGGCGCGTTCGGTACGATTGAACGTCACCGGGGGTTCTGCAGTCTCCTGCGAGTTCCCGGTCGATCGGGTCGGGTTGGCCATCGACCCAGGATATCCGACGCACCACGGCCGTTCCACGATCACGAGGAGACCGACGAATGCCCACCGGCAAGGTCAAGTTCTACGACGACCAGAAGGGGTTCGGGTTCATCACCGGCGACGACGGCGAACCCGTCTTCCTGCACGCGTCCTCGCTGCCCGACGGCGTCACGTCGGTGAAGGCCGGATCGCGGCTCGAGTACGGCGTCGTCCAGGGGAAGAAGGGGTCGCAGGCGCTGTCCGTCCGGCTCCTCGACCCGCAGCCGTCCCTCGCGAAGATGTCCCGCCGTTCCGCGGACGACATGGCCGTGATCGTCGAGGACCTCGTGAAGGAGCTCGACCGGATCAGCGGCGACTTCCGGCACGGCCGGTACCCGAAGAACGGCACCCGTATCGCCGCGATCCTGCGGCACGTCGCTGACCAGTTGGACGCGTGATGACCGAGACCTTCCCCGTTGCCCCGGCCCCTTCCGAGGACCTCACCGCGCTCGCGCGCACGGCCCTGCTCGAGGTGACCCCCGAGTCGACCGTCGGCGGGCCCGCGGGCACCGTGGACGAGGGCGACGGGGTCGTCTCCGTCCTCTTCGCCAACCGCATGCCGGGCTACCCGGGGTGGCGCTGGACCGTCTCGATCGCGCAGGTCGAGGGGGACGAGCCGACCGTGCTCGAGGTCGAGCTCATGCCGGGTGATGGTTCGCTCGTCGCGCCGGACTGGGTGCCGTGGTCCGAGCGGCTCGCCGAGTACCGCGCCGGGCAGGACGACGCCTCCGACGAGCACGAGGGCGACGAGTCGGACGACGACGAGGACGCCGAGGACGCCGACGAGGACGCCGACTACGACGACACCGACGACGACGAGTCCGACGACGACGAGTCCGACGACGAGGACGACTTCGACGCCGACGAGGACGACCTCGACGAGTCGGACGACGACGACATCGAGGGGGTCGACGTCGACGAGCTCGACGAGACCGCCGCGGACGACGACGAGGCAGACGAGGACGAGGACGAGGACGAGGAGCCGGTCCGGTCCCGCGGTGCGCGCCGCCGCTCGCGCCGCGTGCGCCCGGTCGACCCCGACGAGGACCTCGACACCGACCGGCTCGACCCCGGCGAGGTCGACCCGGAGCACCACCGGTCGTAGACCCGACCCGTCACGGCCAGGAGGCGCGGTGCCAGCTGGCACCGCGCCTCCTGTCCGTCGGCTGCTCGCGCGTCAGCGCAGGGCGTCCACCGTGAAGTCGATGGCCTGCACGAGCTTCGCGACGTCGTCCGGGTCGATCGCCGTGAACGTCGCGATGCGCAGCTGGTTGCGACCGAGCTTCCGGTACGGCTCCGTGTCGACGATGCCGTTCTGGCGCAGGGTCGCGGCGACGGCCTTCGCGTCGATGGTGTCGTCGAGGTCGATCGTGGCGACGACCTGCGAGCGGGCGGCCGGGTCGGTCACGAACGGCGTCGCGTAGTCGACCGACTCCGCCCAGTCGTAGAGCGTCGACGAGGAGGTCTTCGTGCGGGTGTCCGCCCAGCCGATGCCGCCGGACTCGTTGATCCAGCGGACCTGGTCGTCGAGCAGGATCAGCGTGGCGAGGGCCGGGGTGTTCAGGGTCTGGTCGAGCCGCGAGTTGTCGACGGCGTTCTTGAGCGACAGGAACTCCGGGATGTACCGGCCGCTGGCGGCGATCCGCTCGACGCGCTCGATCGCAGCGGGGGAGAACAGCGCGAGCCAGAGGCCGCCGTCCGAGGCGAAGTTCTTCTGCGGCGCGAAGTAGTAGACGTCCGTCGCGCTGACGTCGAACGCGGCGCCGCCGGCCGCGCTCGTGGCGTCCACGACGGTCAGGGCGCCGGGGTCGCCGGCGGCGCGGACGACCGGGGCCATGACGCCCGTCGAGGTCTCGTTGTGCGGGTACGCGTAGACGTCGACGCCCTCGACCTGCTCGAGCGCGGCGAGCGATCCGCCGGGTGCCTCGACGACGTGCGGGGCCTCGAGCCAGGGAGCGCCGGCGGCCTTGGCGAACTTCGAGCCGAACTCGCCGAAGGACAGGTTCTCGGCCCGGCGCTCGATCAGCCCGAACGCCGCTGCGTCCCAGAACGCCGTCGACCCGCCGTTGCCGAGGACGACCTCGTAGCCCTCCGGCACGTCGAACAGGTCGGCGAGGCCCTGCCGGACGCTGCCGACCAGGTCCTTGACGGGCTTCTGGCGGTGGGAGGTCCCGAGGATCGTCGCCCCGCGGGTCACGAGGGACTCGAGCTGTGCGCCACGGATCTTGGACGGTCCACAGCCGAAGCGGCCGTCGGTGGGGAGGAGTTCGGCGGGGATGACGATGTCTGCCATGCACCGATCCTACCGAGCGGTATCCCAGCGCTCGTGACCGTGCACCGACCGGACGGGCCGGTGTTCCTTGCGCCGTGCAAGTGTTGGTCGTTCCCTGTCACCGCGAACAAGTAGGGTGGGGCGCGCTGGGCCCAGACATGAGAGGCGGACCGTGACCGATCTCGTCGACACCACGGAGATGTACCTGCGCACCATCCTCGACTTGGAGGAGGAGGCGATCGTGCCGCTGCGCGCTCGCATCTCGGAGCGCCTCGGACACTCGGGTCCCACGGTCTCGCAGACGATCGCCCGCATGGAGCGCGACGGGCTCGTCGTCGTCTCGGGCGACCGGCACCTGGAGCTCACGACCGAGGGCCGCTCGCGCGCCACGCACGTCATGCGGAAGCACCGGCTGGCCGAGCGCCTGCTCTCCGACGTCATCGGGCTCGACTGGGCGTTCGTCCACGACGAGGCCTGCCGCTGGGAGCACGTGATGAGCGAGCAGGTGGAGGTCCGCTTGCTCGAGATGCTCGGCAACCCGACCGAGTCGCCGTACGGCAACCCCATCCCCGGCCTCGCCGAGATCGGCGGACCGGCGGCCCCGGGCTTCCTGGACGGCGTGCAGAACATCGTCGCCGCGACCGAGGGCACCGACGCCGTCGCGACCGGGGTCATCCGTCGTCTGGGCGAGCCGGTCCAGTTCGAGCCGGAGCTCCTCCACCAGCTGCGGTCCGCCGGCGTCATGCCCGGTCGGCTCGCCAGTGTGCAGCGCGCCGGGGCGTACGTCGCGGTCCGTGTCGAGGGCGAGGATTCGGGCATCGAGCTGCCCGCCGAGGTCGCGCAGCACGTCTACATCGAGCGCGCCTGACCCAGAATTGGGGATGACCGGATTTTCCCGGTCTGATCAGGGATTCTTTACCGTTCCGTTACAAACCGGCGTTTTCATCTCGACAAGGTAACGGTGCCCACGTACACTCGTCCGAGTCCGCCGGCCACCCACGAGGCCCAGGACCCGTGACAGGACGTCTCGAACCCGTCTCCTGTCTCGATCGGAAACGATGACGAACGGATGGGGTTGCACGGTCGGCGATCACCCCCGCTGGCAGTGGTGACGAGACGCCGGAGACATCCCTTGACGCAGACCGGTTCCGCCGCGGACGACCAGACGCCCGCGAACCCGACGAACACCGAGAACGCCACCGACGCCCCCCTCACCCGTCGAGCCGTGCGCGCAGCGGAGCCCACCCGGCGCGTCACCCCGGTCCGCGACGCCCCGCTCCCCGGCGGTCGTCGTGCCGCACAGGCAGCCCGGACCGCCGCGACCGCGAAGGCCAGCTCCTCCGCCCGCAAGCGCCGCTTCCTCGCGCCGGTCGTGCTGACCGTCGCCGCGGGCATGTTCGGCACCGTCGCGGTCGCCCCGGCCTTCGCGTCGACGCAGCAGTCCTCCGCCACCGACGCCGCCGAGGCACAGCGCCAGGTCCGCACGACCCAGGCCCAGAACTTCTCGGTGTCCGACGCCGTCGCCCTCGCCGGCACCAGCCGTGACGGTTACGGCGCCACCGCACAGTCCACGCTCGACGCCGAAGCCGCGAAGAAGGCCGCTGCCGCCGCCGCGAAGCAGGCCGCCGCGACGCAGGCCGCCCGCGCGCAGACCGCCTCGCAGTACGCGTCGTACTCCGGCCCGAGCGCCTCCGACTACGTCGCGACCGCCACCGCCGCCAACACCCCGTTCTCGCTGCCGGCCGTGGTCGCCACCGCCAAGCAGTACATCGGCACGCCCTACGTCTTCGGCGGCGCGGACCCGTCGGGCTTCGACTGCTCGGGCTACGTGATGTTCGTGTACGCGCAGTACGGCATCAACCTCGCGCACTCGGTGCCGCTGCAGGACCAGGCCGGCACCACGATCCCCGAGTCCGAGGCGCAGCCCGGTGACGTCGTCATCTTCAACAACGAGGCGCACGACGGCTTCTACATGGGCAACGGCATGATCATGGACGCCCCGAAGCCCGGTGGCTCCGTGTCGATCCGTCCGATCTGGACCAGCGACTACCACATCGTCCGCTTCGGCATCTGACGAGCGGGACGCCCGACGCTGCGGCGTCGAACCCGTGAACATCGCCGGAACCGGCCCGTGCACCCTCGTGCCGGGCCGGTTTCTGACGTACCCTGACGCTGCACCGGTCCGAACGGCCCCGAGCAGGGAGACCCCATGTCAGCGTTCCGCACGACCCGCACCATGGGTCGGCGCGCGCACGTCGACATATGGTCGACCACCGCCTGCGTGCACGAGCACGCCCCTGCATGACGAGAGCACTGCCCAGCCGGGTGGTGCTCTTCGTGGTTCAGGGGACGTGTGCGCGAGCGACGGTCACCTGCGCGGTACCCCGGTCCGACGCACCCGCAGCGCCTGGAAGCCGTCCAGGCACGTCGGAAGGGAACCCATGCGCACTCTCGTCCTCAACGCCGGTTACGAGCCCCTCGCGGTGATCTCGTTCCGACGGGCCCTCGTGCTCGTCATGAACCAGAAGGCCGCCATCGTCGCCGCAGACCTCGAGCACCCGGTCACGGGCTCGACGTCCACCTACGACCGTCCGTCCGTCATCATCCTCACCCGGTACGTCCGCATCCCGCACTCGCGGCTCGTTCCGGTGTCCCGGCGTGGTGTGCTCCGCCGGGACGCGAACCGGTGCGCGTACTGCGACCGGCACGCGACGACCATCGACCACGTGCAGCCGCGGTCGCGCGGGGGCGAGGACTCCTGGGAGAACCTCGTCGCCTGCTGCCTGGCGTGCAACAACACGAAGGGCGACCGCACCCCGCAGGAGATGGGGTGGCGGCTCCGGTTCCGGCCGAAGGCGCCGCACGGTGCCTCGTGGGTCGTGCGCGGGATCGAGCGCCCGCAGACCGAGTGGGACGAGTACCTGGTGGCCGCGTAGCGGCCGACGACCCGACCACGGCCGGACGGGAGGCGCGGGGCGGGACCGCCCTGTGCCTCCCGTCCGTCGCCTGGTCGCCCCGCGTGCCGATCCGCGCATGGTGTGCCGATTCGCGCATGGTGTGCCGATTCGCGCATGGTGTGCCGATTCGCGCATGGTGTGCCGATTCGCGCATGGGGTGCCGGATCTTCTGGTCATCCTTGCGCGGAAGCGCTTCCGATTGCGCGCGTGATGGGAAGGAACGCGCGGGCGTAGCGTGCGTCGTGTGAGCGAGACCCCGTGGATCGACGACGACACCATCGCGAACCTCCGGGCACGGCTGCGTGCAACCCGGTGGCCCGACGTCCCCGCCGGCACCGGGTGGTCGCTCGGCGTCGACGTCGAGGAGCTCCGACCGCTCGTCGAGTACTGGGCGGACGGCTTCGACTTCGACGCGCACCGGGCACAGCTCGCCGCGCTGCCCTCGCGCCGGGTCGTCGTGGACGGCATCGGCATCCACGTGCTGCACGCCCGCGCTGCGACCGACGGTGCACTGCCGGTCCTGCTCGCGCACGGCTGGCCGGACTCCGGGTGGCGGTACCGCAAGGTGCTCCCGATGCTCGTCGACGCCGGCTTCGACGTCGTCGTCCCGGACATGCCCGGCTACGGCTTCTCGGCCGCGCCACCCCGGGTGCTCGACGCCCGCCAGGTCGCGGGCATGTGGGCGACGCTCATGACCGACCTCGGGTACGAGCGGTTCGCGGTGTCCGGCGGCGACATCGGCACGCACGTCGCCCGGTACCTCGCGCTCGACCACCCCGACCGGGTCGTCGCCGTGCACCGCATCGACGGCGGACTCGCCTGGCCCGGGCTGGACGCGACCACGTTGACCGCCGCCGAGCAGGAGTTCGTCGCCGCGACCGATCGGTGGCGCACGGCCGAGGGGGCCTACGCGATGCTGCACCGCACGAAGCCACAGACCGCAGCGGTCGGGCTGAACGACTCCCCGGCCGGGCTCGCGGCGTGGATCGTCGAGAAGCTCCGGTCGTGGAGCGACTGCGACGGGGACCTCTGGTCCGTGTACACGCGGGACGAGGTGCTGGCGCTGCTCACCGAGTACTGGGCCACCGCGACGATCGGCTCCGCGATGCGGATGTACCACGCGAACGCGGCGATCCCGGCGGACCAGATGGCTCGTCGGGTCGAGGTGCCGTCCGGGTTCTCGATCTTCCCTGGTGACCTCGTCCGGGCGCCGGCGGAGTGGCTCGAGCGGACCACGAACCTCGTGTACCACCACGAACTCGACCGCGGTGGGCACTTCGCCCCGTTCGAGCAGCCGGCGCTGTTCGTCGACGAGCTCCGGACCTTCCTGGAGCCGTTCCGCCGGTAGAGTGGTCGGGCCAGCCTCTGTAGCTCAATGGAAGAGCAGTTCCGTCCTAAGGAAACGGTTGGGGGTTCGAGTCCCTCCAGGGGCACCTCGGGGGACCGGGGCGCTGCGGACACCGTGGGGTCGGCGCTGCGGACACCGTCGGGTCGATGTGTCGGCTGGACTCCGTCGTGATCGTGCGACTGCAGCGAGGAATTGAGTTCGTCCGGGGAGCTTTTCGTTGACGGCGGCTGAGAGTCCTGTCATTGTGGGCCTGATGTCCTCTCGTCAAAGTCGAAACTCAGACCCTTCCAAGCTCGAGATTGTCGTTGATCAACCCACAGATGAGCTTGGGTTGGGTTACGACAAGTATGTCGATGCCCTTGCCTCCGTTGTGGAAAACGGTTCGCCCGCTAGGTACACGGTCGGGATCTATGGTGCTTGGGGAGTCGGTAAGTCGTCGATTCTGAGCGCTCTGAGGAAGGCCCTAAAGTCTGACGAGATGCCGGTCGTGACATTCGATGCCTGGCGGTATGCGCGCAACCCGGACGTTCTCATCCCGTTAATGCACGAGATCAATGATGCGGTGCCTGTGCAGGGTAGCCCGTTCTGGAAGTCGATTGGTCGTGGGCTGCGGGCAGCCACGGCGGAGTTGACGTTCCCGACACCGATCGGGTCCATCTCCGGCGCAGCGATCGGTAACGCCGTCGCCGGTGCGACCCAAGCGTGGAAGGAGCCAATAGAACGTCGACGCGCGGAGGTCCCGCTGTCGGGATTGAAGGAGATCGGCGATGACCTCACTAAAGAGGAGAAGCGTATCGTCGTGCTCGTCGACGACTTGGACCGTTGCCCGCCGGACAAGATCGTCAACGTCCTCGAAGCCATCCATGTCCTTACCGATGTCCAGGGCTTCGTCTTCGTGCTCGCCCTGGACTATGACGTTCTCGTCGAGGCAATCCGCGAACAGTACCCATCTGTCGACGCCGCCCTCTTCATCGAGAAGATCATTCAGATCCCCTTCTGGATTCCTGAAGTGGACCGAAGTTCATCGGTCATCGGCCAGGTCGTGCCCGAGTGGAAGCGTCTCCTCGGACTGAGTGGAACGGAATCGGACACGCTCGAGAGCGTGGTTCATCTCGCCCTCAGAACGAACCCTCGGCAGGTGAAGCGGCTGGTGAACTCGATGCTCGTGGCGCAGCACATACTCGGTGACTCGGCGGAGAAGGCCACTGATAAGTCGATCCTGCTCGCGGTGATCGGCATGCAGCTGCGCTGGCCCGCACAATTCAAGCAACTGCACTTCGCGCTCGCTGCCAATCCAGACAACGAGAACCTCGGGGACTTCGACGCGGATCTAGAGGACTTCGTCGACGTGCGGGGTCTGTCCGAGTACATGGACGCCGTACTTCCGGGTAACCTCGCTCGCGATCAGGTCCTGGCAGCGATGAAGTATTCCCAAACGACTGCATCCGCTTCGGCTCAGCAGTCTCTCGACGACGAGCTCGACGGCAGCATTCAGGGGTCTGCGAACGAGTACCAGCACGACATCGCAGCAGTTCATGCGTCGTGGTACCAATGGGTGTGTCAGGAGCTGGAGAGCCGGGGTGCGGTCCTCGCGCCACGCCAGCAGTACATTGCGTTCAAGTACGGAACACGTGCGTTCCTGCGCGTCGACGGGTACGCGCGGATCGGCGTCCGGCTTTTCTTCCCCAACTCGATGAGGATCGATGCCGACGATGAACAGTCGTTTACAGTCGCGACGGGTGGGCGGGCTGGAAACTTCTCTAGGACTCTCGTCGTCGATGACGAAACGCGTGAGCTCGCGCTCAAATACATGACCCGAGCGCTCGAAGCGGCGCGTCGTCGCTGACGGGTCCGTGCCCAACTGCGTCCTTCAACGATGGGCAAGCCGAGCGGCCGGTTCCGCAACAGTCGGCCTGGACGGTTGTCGAGGCCGCGCGCCCCGTACGATTGACTGTGTGTCCAAGGTCCTGAGCAGTCTCCCCGTCGGCGAACGAGTCGGCATCGCGTTCTCGGGGGGTCTCGACACCTCCTGCGCCGTTGCCTGGATGCGCGAGAAGGGAGCGGTGCCCTGCACGTACACGGCCGACATCGGCCAGTACGACGAGCCGGACATCGACGCCGTCCCGAGTCGCGCCCACGAGTACGGCGCGGAGATCGCCCGCCTGGTCGACGCGAAGAGCGCCCTCGTGGAGGAGGGCCTCGTCGCCCTGCAGACCGGCGCCTTCCACATCCGCTCCGGCGGCAAGACGTACTTCAACACGACGCCCCTCGGTCGTGCGGTGACGGGCACGATGCTCGTCCGCGCGATGAAGGAGGACGGCGTCGACATCTGGGGCGACGGCTCCACCTACAAGGGCAACGACATCGAGCGGTTCTACCGCTACGGCCTGATGGCGAACCCGCGGCTGCGCGTCTACAAGCCGTGGCTCGACTCGGAGTTCGTCGAGGAGCTCGGCGGCCGCAAGGAGATGAGCGAGTGGCTCGTCGCCCGTGGCTTCCCGTACCGCGACTCCACCGAGAAGGCGTACTCCACGGACGCGAACATCTGGGGTGCCACGCACGAGGCGAAGAGCCTCGAAGAGCTCTCGAGCGGCCTGGACATCGTCGAGCCGATCATGGGTGTCGCCGCCTGGCGTGACGACGTGGAGGTCGCGACCGAGGTCGTCACCGTCCGCTTCGAGGCCGGCCGTCCGGTCGCGATCAACGGCGTCGAGTACGCCGACGCGGTCGCGCTCGTCTACGAGGCGAACGCGATCGGTGGCCGCCACGGTCTCGGTGCGTCCGACCAGATCGAGAACCGCATCATCGAGGCGAAGAGCCGCGGCATCTACGAGGCGCCGGGCATGGCGTTGCTGCACATCGCCTACGAGCGCCTGCTCAACGCGATCCACAACGAGGACACCGTCGCGTCGTACCACAACGAGGGCCGCCGCCTCGGTCGCCTGATGTACGAGGGCCGCTGGCTGGACCCGCAGTCCCTCATGCTCCGCGAGTCCCTGCAGCGCTGGGTCGCCTCCGCCGTCACGGGTGAGGTCACGCTGCGGCTGCGCCGTGGTGACGACTACACGATCCTCGACACCACGGGTCCGGCGCTCTCGTACCACCCGGACAAGCTCTCGATGGAGCGGGTCGGCGACGCGGCGTTCGGCCCGGACGACCGGATCGGCCAGCTCACGATGCGGAACCTCGACATCGCGGACTCCCGTGCGCGGCTCGAGCAGTACGCCGCCGCCGGGCTCATCGGCGGGGCGACCGGTGACCTGGTCGGTCGGCTCGAAGCGGGCGAGTCCGAGGAGATCCTCGGTGGCGCCGTCGTGACCTCGGACGCCGACGACGCGCTCGGCCGCGCGACGGACGCCGCGTCCGAGGGTGCCGCGTTCGACTCCGGGACCGACTGACCGCTGTCCACACGAAGGGGGTCTCCGCATCGTGCGGAGGTCCCCTTCGTCGTGTGGCGTGGGCGTGGTGCGACATCTCCGCTGTCGTACGACGTCGACGCTGTCGCTCCGGGGCGCGTGCAACGGTTGCGTCCGCGGTCGAGCGACATCTCCGCTGTCGTACGACATCGGCGTTGTCGTACGACGTCGACGTCGTCGCTCCAGCGCGCAGGCAACGGGCAGTCCCGCCGCGGCCGGGCCCGCAGACGGACGGGAGGCGCGGTGCCAGCTGGCACCGCGCCTCCCGTCCGTCTGCGGTCGCGTCAGCGCGCCTCGGCGGTCTCCGGCCGCTTCTGCCGCCACGCACGCGCCGGCTGGTCCGGCCCGTCCCAGACCTGGATCGCGCCCCACGCGGCGGCGAGCAGCGGCACCGAGATGATCGCGCCCGTGATCCCCGCGAGCACGGTGCCGGCGGTGAGGCCGATCAGGATGACGAGCCCGTGCAGCTTGAGCGTCTTGCCCATCAGGACCGGCTGCAGCAGGTTGCCCTCGAGCTGGTTCACGAGCACGACGATGCCGACGACCACCAGCGCCTGGACCGGGCCGAGCGCGACGAGTGCCACCAGCGCGGCGAGGATGCCGGCGGCGGTCGCACCGACGATCGGGATGAACGCCGTGATGAACACGACGACCGCGAGGGGCAGTGCGAGCGGGACGCCGACGATCGCGATGCCGACGCCGATGCCGATCGCGTCGACCGCGGCGACGGTGGCGGTGCCGCGGACGTAGCCGCCGAGCGTCTGCACGACGCGGTCACCGACCCGACGGGCGCGTGCGTAGCGCTCGCCGGAGAACGGGCGGAGCAGGAACTCCCAGATCTTCGGGCCGTCCTTGAGGAAGAAGAACAGGACGACGATCATCAGCACGAGGCCGGTGAGGAAGTTCGCCGTCGCCGAGGCGCCCGCGAGTGCTCCGGAGCCGAACTGCGAGCTCGTCAGGAACTCCTCGACGCTCTTCACGACGTCGTCGATCTGCGAGTCGGAAATCGAGATCGGCAGCGTCGACGCGAAGTCCTGCAGCTGCTCGAACCCGCGCACGGCGGACTTCTGCAGGTCGGGCCACTGCGAGATCACCGCGACGACGATGAGCCAGCCGACCAGACCGAGCACGACGAGCACCCCGATGAGGACCGCGAGGGTCGCCAGCACCGAGGGCACCTTGTGCCGTCGGAGCCACGAGACCACCGGGTGCATGGCCGAGGCGATGATGAGCGCCAGCAGCACCGGGATCGTGACGACGCTGAGGGTCGCAGCGGCGTAGACGACGCCGATCGCGATGACCAGCACGATGATGACCTGCAGGCACCGGGTGGCGATGCCGCCGAACGAGTCGGACCACTTGCGCGCCAGGTCCGATGGCGGCTCGGGGCGGCTGGTGGGGCTGGCTGGACTGCCGAACAGGGGCATGGGGCTCCTCGGGGTACGGGTGTGCCCGCCCACCGTACCGGGGCGCCAGCATCCGGGTCCGGGGCCGTCCCGCACGTGCGAGGTCGCGGGGGAGTGCGGGAACCGGAGGATCGTCCCCGATCCCCTCTACACGCCGTAGCCTGAGCGGACCGGGTCACTCAGGGTCCCGTGGTCTTGATGCTCCCCGCACGTGGCGGGGTCTGGCGCAGCGGGACGGCCCGGTCGTATCCGAGGTGCGCGACACCTCGACGAAGGGCTGGTCGCATGACCGCCGTCACCACCGTCCCGTTCGCTCCGATCGTCGAGCTGTTCGTCAGTTCGACCCGTACGCCGGTGACGCCCGTGGCCGGCTCCCTGCTCGAGCTCGTCCTGTCGTAGCGGCCCGCTTCGCGACCGTGTGACGGACGGGAGGCGCGGAGCCAGCCGACACCGCGCCTCCCGTCCGCTCGTGCGCGCGTCCTGACCGTCAGGCGGCCGCTTCCTCCAGGGTCGCGTCCGCCCGCTCCGGCGAGCCATCGGCGAGGCCTCGGGCGATCCGCCCCCGGGACACCGCCCAGAGCGCCAGGGCCGCGACGAACACGAGCACCTCCGTGACGGTGAGTGCCCAGATGATCCCGGCGAGCCCGAACCACAGGTTGCCGACCACCACGATCGGGATGAACAGCACCCCCTGTGCCATCGAGAGCACCATCGCGGGCAGCACCATGCCGGTCGCCTGGAACAGCGAGGTGAGCAGTCCGGTGAACCCGTTGACGATCGTCGCGACGAGCTGCGCGGTGAGGATGGTCAGGCCGATCGCGAGCACCGAGTGGTCGCCGGAGAAGATCGTGAAGACCTGCTCGCGGAAGACGAACACCGTGCCGGAGAACACCAGGACGATGGTCCCGACGGTGCACGCGGCACCGCGCAGTGCGGCACGCAGCCGGGCGGCGTCGCCCTTGCCGAAGGCGTAGGCGAGCAGCGGCAGGACGCCGATCGTGACGCCCATCACGAGGAACTCCGGGACCTGGGCGATGCGGACCGCCACGCCCATCGCGGCGAGGGGGTCGTCGCCGTACGCGGCAGCGAGGTTGTTCAGCACGAGGGTCGTGACGATGAGGAACGAGGCCTGCAGGAGTTCGCTCGACCCGATGCCGAACACGCCCTTGAGGATGTCGGCCCGGAGCGTGAACCACTTCGGCGCGAAGCTGACGTTCTCGCTGTTCCGCTGCAGCCAGTGGATCCAGTAGCCGATCGCGACGACGTTCCCGAGGCCGACGGCGAGCGCAGCGCCGGCGACGCCCCAGTGCAGCACGAGGATGAAGAGCACGTCGAACACCAGGTTGCCGACGGTCGACAGGACGAGGCCGATCATGGCCTGGCGGGCGGCGCCCTCGGAGCGGACGATCTGCTCGAGGGCGAACGACGCGGCGAGCACCGGCACGAACGCGAGCATCACGGCGACGTACGCACTGGTGGCGGGCACCGCGGCGGCGTCCGCACCGAGCACGGCGACGAGCGGCTGCAGGAACACGAGGCCGACCACGGCGAGGACGGCTCCGGTGACGACGGCTCCCCAGAGGGCGAACGACGCGACGTGCTTGATGTCCTGCGCCGTGGCGGGGTCGTGCTCCGAGGCGCCGAGCATGCGGGACATGAGTGCGCTGCCGCCGACGCCGAAGACGCCGCCGACCGCCATGATCAGGCCGAGGAGCGGGGTGCCGAAGGTGATCGCGGCGAGCAGCGAGGTGTCGTGCTGCGAGCCGATGAACCCGGCGTTGATGACGTTGTACAGGGCGCTGACGACCATCGCGGCGGCCATCGGCACGCAGAGGTGCACGAGGGCGCGGGCGATCGGGGCGGCGGACAGGTACCAGCGGTTCTTCGCGGCGGCGGTGTCCCCGGTCGGGGACGTGGTGCTGGGTGTGGTGGTCATGGCTGCCTCCTCCAGGGCAGGGCTCCGCTGCCCGGTTCCGGGCAGGGCGGTGCGCGCGGTCGGCGTGTGCCGTCGCGTGGGTGGGGCCTCCGGCGGGCGGCCGGGAGGCGCGGGGTGCGCTAGCGGGTGGGCTCGGGCAGTTCGGCGGTCACCTTCTGCAGGAGTGCCTGCAGGGTGGCTCGCTCGTCGGGATCGAGCGGGGCGAGCAGGACGTCGTCGAGGGCGATCATGGCGTCCTCGAACCCGGCGATCAGGGCGATGCCGGCCTCGGTGGCGTGGACGCGCTTCGTCCGGGCGTTCTCGGCGTCCGCGCGTCGTTCGACGAGCCCGCGACGCTCGAGTCCCTGCAGGAGGCTCGAGACGCTGGCTGCACTGGTCCGGGTGATCTCGGCGATGTCGCGCTGAATGGCCCCGGGGGTGTGCTGCAGGTACCCGAGCACGAAGCTCTGCTCCTGGGTGAGGCCGCGTTCGCGGACCCACTCCTCGGCTGCCTTGCGCTGCGCCCACCCGATCCAGCGCATCTGCTGGAGGGGCGAGTCGAACCGGGGTGCCTGCTGCGTCATGATCAGAACGCTAACTGTTTGATCTCTAACTGTCAACACTCGAACTGATTCGCCGCGCGCACCCCGAACGGGGGTATCGCCAGTCCGGGGTCCCTGGCTTGTAGATTGCTCAGGAACGCGGTCTCACCAGCCGCCCATCCTCAGCCCGGCGACGCTGCCGGGCCCAATCCGAGGGGATCAGGACATGGCACGAGGACGAACGATGCGCGCACGCTCGATGCGCCCGTCCGTCGCTGCCGGTGCCCGGCCCCGTCGCACCGGGGGTGATCGACCCGGATAGCCGCGCCCGCGCGCAGCACGACGCGCACACGTGACTCCGGGCCCGCCCAACCAGCGAGCCCGTCGGATCCCTCGTCTCACCGCCGGGGGATGGATCAGCGGCGGAGCACCCCTCCGCCGGAGGAAGAGGCACCATGCCACGCACTGCAACACGCTTCGCGCTCCGCGCGGGCGCCACGGCCACCGTCGCGGCGGTCATCATCGGCGGAGCCGCGCTCCCCGCCCACGCCGCCGCGTCCGACGCGACGCAGGCCGAGGGTCGGCTCATCGCCGGCAGCGGCACCGTCGACCTCGACGACGTCGCGGCGCTCGCCGGGTCGTTCGGGGCCACGGCTCCGGGCGGCACCGCCGCCGGACAGTCGGACCCGCTCGACCTCTCGGTGCTCGGCAGCATCGGGATCAACGTCCCCGGCGGCATCCAGCTGCTCGGGCAGAACGGTCTGGTGAACGTCGGCGTCGCCGGCCAGGTCGCCGCGACCGACACCGGCTCGGCGGTCGCCGCTGCGGGGGCGGTCGGTGCCGACGGCGCGATCCAGGTCGGACCGGGCACCCCCGGCGCCGGGGCGACCGTGAACCTCACGCCGCTCCTCGCCGACCTTGACGTCGACGACGTGGTGAGCCAGCTCTCGGTCGGGCTCGGCGCGCTGTCCGCCCGGGCCGAGGCCACCCGGACCTTCGACGGCGCCGACGTCACCACCGACTACCAGGTGGCCGGTGCCCAGGTGCGGCTGGTCAGCCCGGCCGTGCAGCAGCTCGTGACGTCGCTCGACACCACGCTCGGCGCGACCGACGACCGGGTCAACGGCGCACTCGGCGGTGACGGTCTCACCACGGACCTCACCGCGTCGCTGACCGGACCGGTGACCTCGGCGCTCAACACGCTCGGCCTCGGGGTGCTCGCGCTCGACGGCACCACGGCGGAGCTCACCGCCGACGTCGACCTGCAGGGTGCCCTCGCCACCGTGACGGAGCAGCCGCTCACCGACGGGCCGGTCGCGATCGACCTGTCCACCGGCGTCGTGACCGTCGACCTCGCACAGCTGTACACGCTGAACGACCTGCCCGCGAACACGAAGCTGCTCGCGAGCGACACGGTCAACGCGCAGATCACCGGCGCGATCTCGGACATCCTCACCGAGCAGCTGCCGACGCTCCTCACGACGGCGTTGACGAACGCGCTCGACGTCGCCGACGTGCAGCTCGTCGTCGACACCGGCGTCGACCTCCTCGGCGCGAACGCGGCGGGGCTCACGCTCACGGTCGACACCACCGTCGGCGACCTGCTCGGCACCGGTGACGGCGCGACGCTCACCGTCGAGGGCACCGGGATCCTCGCACCGGTGCTCGGCGCGTTGGACACGGCGCTGCAGCCACTGCTCGGCTCGACGATCGTGCCGGCGCTCACCGGCATCGTCGGCGACGTGCTCGGTGGGGACTTCGTCGCCGACACCGTGCAGACCCTGCTCACCACCGTGACCGCCACCGTCACGGCGCTGGACCCGCTGCTCGACATCGTCAACCAGCTCGTCTCGATCACGATCAACTCGCAGACCGCCCCGGCGTTCACCGAGCCGACCGCCGACGCCACCGGAGCCACCACGGTCCGGGCCGTCCGCGTGCAGCTCCTGCCGGCGACCGACCTGGCGACCGTCGACCTGGCGACCGCGACGGTGCAGGCGGATCCGTACGCCGGCATCACGATCACCTCGCCGGAGGACGGCACCGACTACGCGGTCGGGACCGACGACGACACGACCGACGTCCCGGTGACCGGCACCGCGGAGCCGGGCGCCGACGTCGACGTCACGCTCGACGGCGACGACGACGGCGTGCAGTCGACGGTCGCGGACGAGGACGGCACCTGGACCGTCACGTTCCCGGGCGTCCCGGTCGGCGACCACGAGGCCGTCGGGGTGGAGACGATCGGCACGCTCGTCAGCGACCCCGCCGCGGTGACCTTCGCGGTCGCGGCGGCGCCGGTCGACCCGACCGACCCGGGGACCCCCGGAACGCCCGGCACCCCCGGTGCCGGCGGCGGGACCGGTGGCAACGGCAACGGCAACGCCGGTGCGGGCGGTGCGGGCAGCGGCTCCGGAGCGGGGACGGGTTCGCTCGCCTTCACCGGTGCCGAGGTCCTGCCGCTGCTGCTCCTCGCCGGGCTGCTCCTCGCGGCCGGCGGCAGCACCCTCGTGGCGCGACGCCTGCGTCGCGCCTGACCCGGACGGGCGTCGGCTGGGTACCGGCGCCCGTCTGCAGGACCCGCGGCGCCTCCGGGTCGTCGCGGGTCCGCCGGTGCGGTGGTGGTTCGGGCCACCACCGCACCGGGCGGAGGTCCGGGGCGCCACCGCTCCGGCTCCGTCCGTCCCCGTCCGACCCGCCAGCGAAGCGAGGACCACCGTGCACGACCACGACACCCACCCGCTCGACCGTCACGTCGGTCCGCCGCACGTCGAGCGGTTCGTGCTGACGAAGGAGCAGGGGACGATCTCGGTCGTCTGCACGTGTGCCATCGGCGCCGACCACGACAACACCATCCGCCCGGTCGGCGCAGAACCCGTGCGCTGACCCCTGTGCACCGGGCCGTCGCAGCGGGATACTGGGGTGGTGCGTGAACTCCAAGCCGCCATCGCCGCGGACCTCAACGTCCAGCCGACCATCGACCCCGAGCAGGAGGTCGCCCGTCGCGTCGGGTTCCTCCGCGACTACCTGCGCACCACGGGCGCCAAGGGCTACCTCCTCGCGATCAGCGGCGGGCAGGACTCCACGCTCGCGGGCCGCCTGACGCAGCTCGCCGTCGAGTCCCTCCGCGCCGAGGGGCACCCTGCCGAGTTCACGACCGTCCGCATGCCGTACCGGGTCCAGGCCGACGAGGACGACGCGCAGCTCGCCCTGCAGTTCATCGCGGCGGACCCGGGCATCACCGTGAACATCGAGCACGGCGTCGACGGGGTCGTCCAGGACACGGCGGCCTCCGGCGTCGACCTGAGCGACTTCGTGAAGGGCAACGTCAAGGCCCGGATGCGGATGGTCGCCCAGTACGCCGTGGCCGGGCAGCGCGGCCTGCTCGTCGTCGGGACCGACCACGCGGCCGAGGCCGTGACCGGCTTCTTCACGAAGTACGGCGACGGCGGCGTCGACCTCACCCCCCTCACCGGCCTGTCGAAGAGCCAGGGACGTCAGCTCCTCGAGCACCTCGGTGCCCCCGCCCGCCTCTACGAGAAGGCCCCGACGGCGGACCTGCTCGACGAGACCCCCGGGCAGACCGACGAGGCGAACCTCGGCCTCAGCTACGCCGAGATCGACGCGTACCTGCAGGGGCACGACGTGCCGATCGAGGTCGCCGAGGCGATCGAGTCGCGCTACCGCGCGACGGAGCACAAGCGCCAGGTCCCGGCGACGCCCTTCGACGACTGGTGGCGTGCGGGCGCGTAGACGACGACGCAACACCGTCCTGGAGGCGCGGTGCGGGTCCGACCCGCGCCGCGCCTCCGGTCCGTTCTCCACACCCCGGTCCGTGGGGCTGACGCCGGCTGCCGTCCGCTCCTAGGATGGAAGGCAACGGAACAACAGATGCGGAATCCAGGTTGCGGCCTGGTCCGGAGGGGGAGCCATGGAAGTCCTGTTCGCGCTCGGAGCCGTCCCGCTGATCGTCGTGGGGGTCATCGTCCTCGCGGTCGTCGCGCTGGTCTACGCCAAGCTCGTCTACCGCAACGCCGGGGCGGACGAAGCGCTCATCATCACGGGCAAGCGGTCCCGCAAGGTGAAGAACTCCGACGGCACCGAGACCGTCGAGTCCGGCATCAAGGTCGTCCTCGGCGCCGGGGTGCTCGTCCGGCCGTTCTTCGAGAAGGTCGCGAAGCTCTCGCTCAGCTCGCGGGCGATCGACATCAACGTCAACGCGCAGGACTCCCGCGGCGTGACGATCGACGTCGAAGCGGTCGCGCTCGTCAAGGTGGGCGAGGCCGACGCCTCCATCCGGGCGGCGGCGCAGCGCTTCCTCGGGCAGGAGAAGAAGATCGACGACTTCGCGCGCGAGGTCCTGTCGGGCTCGCTCCGCGCGTCGATCGGTGCGACCGACGTGTCGACGATCATCCGCAACCGCGACCAGCTCACGGTCGCGGTGCTCGACGTCGCGAAGGACGCGCTGCACAGCCAGGGTCTCGACGTCGACTCGTTCGAGATCAAGGGCATCTCGGACCGCAACGAGTACATCAGCGACCTCGGTCGTGCCGAACGCGCCCGCGTCCGGCTCGAGGCCGAGAACGCCGAGGCCCAGGCCGACCGCGAAGCGCGCGAAGCCCGTGCCACCGCCGACCAGGCGATCGCCGAGGCGGAGAACACCCTCGCCATCCGTCGTGCCGCGCTGCAGCTGGACGCCGATCGTGCCTCGGCAGAGGCCGCGGCAGCCGGACCGCTCGCCCAGGCCCGGGCGGCGCAGGGCGTCGTCGAGCAGGAACAGCTCACCGCGCAGAAGCGCGCCGAACTCCGTCGTGCCGAGCTCGAGTCCGAGGTGTCCGCCGTCGCCGAGGCGCAGGCGCGCAAGACCCGGGTCGAGGCCGAGGCTGCTGCTGCCGCCCAGGTCGAGACGGCCCGCGCCCAGGCCGAGGCCCGTCGGATCTCGGCCGAGGCGATCGCCGTCGAGGCCCAGGCCGAAGCCGAGGCACGCAAGCTCGCCGCCGATGCCTCCCGCGCCGAGGGCGAGGCCGCGGCCGATGCGATCCGCGCCAAGGGTCAGGCGGAGGCCGACGCCACGAAGGCCCAGGCGGACGCCCTCGCCCAGCACTCCGAGGCGGTCCTGCGGGTCAAGGCCATCGAGACCCTGCCGAGCATCGCCCGCGAACTCGCAGCGCCGATGGGCAACATCGACAAGCTCACCGTCGTGTCGTCGGACGGTGCCGGTGCGCTGTCGAAGAGCGTCGTGAGCCAGTTCAGCGAGGTCGACGCCCTGCTCGGCACGACCGCGGGGTTCACCCTCAGCGACATCGTGAAGAGCACGACGACCGGCCAGGCTGCGGCCCGCGCCGTCGTCCGCGAGCACGCGGCCGAACCGGCCACGGCCGAGTAGGCGTCCGCCCGACGGGGGCGGCGGGGATCAGCCCTCGTCGCGCCCGTCGTCGTCCTGGTGGTCGCGCTGCTGCCCGCCGGCGTCCTCCCGCTGGTCGGCCCACCGCTGCTGCCAGACCACGCTCCGCGCGGCGCCCTCGAGCACGTCGTCGACGCTGCGGCCGGTCTGGGCCGCGAGCGCTCCACTGAGGCCGGCGGTGAGGGTCCCGCCTGCCGAGGCGAGTCGTTCGACCACCTGTTCCTGTCGTGCGGTCAGGGGTTCGTCGATCATCTCGTCGACGGTGTCGCGGATGTTCTGTTCGCTCGCGTCCAGGGCCGCCTCGTCGCCCGAGTGCAGCGCTGCTGCCTCGCCGACGACGACGAGTCCGAGCCGCGCAGCATCGTCTTCCGGACGCTGGGCTTCGTGCTCGTCAGTCATGAGCGGGACCGTACGCTCCGCGGTGTCGCGCTTCCTGGATCACCGGGGTACCGCCCACCGGCGGATCAGCCACTCCGCGGCGGCCAGGCCTTCGCGACGCTGGAAGTCGCGGAGGGTCGGCATGTTCGGGACGGCCGGCCGCGAGGCCTTCTCGAAGAAGGTCCCGGCGAGTCCGGCGAGCACGGCGTCCACGGTCGGCGACGGCAGCCCGGCGAACACCGGGTGGGTGGCGAGGTGCCGCTCGACGTCGGTGTCCTCGCCACGGACGAGCACGTCGAGCAGGTACGTCAGCGGGTCGAACCAGTGCGCGCCGACGGACGCCCAGGGCCAGTCGACCACCCACACGTGCCCCGCGGCGTCGACGAGCAGGTTGTCGGCACGACAGTCGACGTGGGCGAGGTGCCCGCCGTCGACGGACGCGGTGGCCGACCCGGCTGCTCGTGCGAACGCCGGAGCGCTGGCGGCCACGTGTCGCGGGACCACCTCGGGCAGGCCGTCGGCGAGCATCCGGTCCCACGCACCGAACTCCTCCGCGAGCTCGTCGGCCAGCCGCGGCAGCGTCGCGAGGTCACCGGTGGCGAGGGGCAGCGTGTGGAGCGCGTCGAGCACCGCGGCGACGTCCGACCCATCGGGGGTGCCTCCGGGGTGCCGGCCGTCGACGTCCTCGAGGACCAGCGCGATCCAGTCGTCGCCGTCGACGGTCTCGCGCGGGGTGGCGAGCAGCCGAGGTGCCTGCACGCTCGACGGCAGGTGCGCCATCACCCGCGCCTCCTGTTCGTGCAGTCGGAAGCCGTCGGCGTTGCGCGACCGGGCGAGCGTCTTCACGAAGGCACGTCGACCGTCCGCGGTCACGACGCGGTCGGCGCCACCCGGCGAGAACCCGCTCGCCTGCGAGTCGGCCCGCACGATCCGGCCGCCGAGGGTGTCCTCGACCTGCGCGCGCACGGTCGCCGGTACCTCGGTCCACGTCGTCCGCCCCATGTCGGTCCACGGTAGCTGAGCGGTCGTTCACCAAACGTGAGCAATGGGAAAGTTTGCGTTGGCAGCAAAGGTGCTCATGGTGTAAAGTTGCAGCGTCTGCAAGGTTGACCCGCCGTCATCGGCCCGCCACACGCTCCGGCGTCCCTCGCGACCACGCTCCAACCACCACACGCATCCCTGAAGGATCCGCATTGTCCACTGCCACCGCACCCGTCGAGGTCCAGCGCGGACGACAGAGCTCACCGGCCAGCGCGCCGGGGAAGCCGATCATGTCGCACCGCCAGATCCTCCTCGTCATCTACGGCCTCATGGCCGGCATGTTCCTGTCGTCGCTCGACCAGACGATCGTCGGCACGGCGATCCGCACCATCGGCGACGACCTGCACGGCCTCGACCAGCAGGCCTGGGTCACGACCGCGTACCTCATCGCCAGCACCATCACCACGCCGATCTACGGCAAGCTCTCCGACGTCTTCGGGCGCCGCCCGCTCTACATCTTCGGCATCGCGGTGTTCATCCTCGGCTCGCTGCTCTCGACGATGTCGACGTCGATGATCATGCTCGCGGCGTTCCGCGCCTTCCAGGGCATCGGTGCCGGCGCGCTGATGTCGCTGCCGCTCGCGATCATGGGCGACATCCTCGCGCCCCGGGAGCGCGCCAAGTACCAGGGCTACTTCCTCGCCGTCTTCGGTATCTCGTCCGTGATCGGCCCGCTCATCGGTGGTCTGTTCGCCGGCGCCACGAGCATCCTCGGCGTCACCGGCTGGCGCTGGGTCTTCCTGATCAACGTGCCGATCGGCGTCGCAGCGCTGCTCATGGTCATCGCCTTCCTGCACCTGCCGAAGTTCGGCGACGCCAAGGCGAAGCCGCGCATCGACTGGTGGGGTGCGACCTCGGTCATCGTGACCCTCGTCCCGCTCCTGCTCGTGGCCGAACAGGGCCGCACCTGGGGCTGGGGCTCGGCCGGCGCGATCGCCTGCTACGTCATCGGTGCCCTCGGCCTGATCGCCTTCCTCGTCATCGAGACGCTCATGAAGGACGACGCGATCATCCCGCTGAAGCTGTTCCGCTCGGGCACCTTCTCGATGGCCACGATCCTCGGCTTCCTGGTGGGCTTCGCGATGTTCGGCGCCATGCTGACCATCCCGCTGTACCTGCAGATCGTCACCGGGCTGACGCCGACGGAGTCCGGCTTCGCGACCCTGCCGATGATCGGTGGTCTGATGATCGCCTCCATCGCGTCCGGTCAGATCGTCGCCCGCACCGGCAAGTACCGCATCTTCCCGGTGATCGGCACCGCGCTCGTCTCGATCGGCTACGTCGTCCTGACCTTCATGACGATCGACAAGCCGCTCTGGTTCCTGATGATCGGCATGTTCCTGATCGGCCTCGGCCTCGGGCAGCTCATGCAGAGCATCACCCTCGCCTCGCAGAACTCGGTGCAGCCGCGTGACATGGGTGTGGCGACCAGCTCGGCGACGTTCTTCCGCCAGATCGGTGGAACGCTCGGCACCGCGGTGCTCCTGAGCGTCCTGTTCTCGATCATGCCGGCGAACATCCTGCACGCCACGGCCGACCAGAAGAACCTGACCGGTGCGCTCGACGCAGCCCTGAACCCGACGGTCGCCTCGGCGAAGGCGAACCAGGGCGTCATGGACCAGATCTGGAACCCGATCGTCACGCCGATCAAGGAGCAGGTGCAGTCCGGTCTCGACGCCGCGACGGCGCAGGTGACGCAGGCAACGGCGGGCGCTCCCGAGGCGGTCCAGCAGCAGGCGCTCACCGCCGCTGCCGACAAGGCGCACGCCAGCGTGCAGGACGGCAAGCTCGTCGTGGACTGGTCCGACCAGGGGCAGCGCACCTACTGGGTGAACGACCTCGCCCCGACCCTGTCGAAGCAGATCGACAAGGGAGCGAGCGACAAGGGCTCCTCGTCCAGTGAAACGAGCGACACGTCGTACCTCAACGGTGCGGACGCAGCCCTGACGAAGCCGTTCATGACCGGGTTCAACTCCTCGGCCGTCACGGTCTACTGGGTCGGCTTCGCGGTCATCCTGCTCGCCTTCGTCCTGAGCTGGTTCTTCAAGGCGCCGCCGCTCCGCAAGAGCTCGGCACTGCAGGAGCAGGCGGACAACGACCGCACGGCAGACGACCTCGAGGTCCAGGCGGTCACGGCCGCGGACACGATGGGCTCGCCCACCGCTCCGGTCACCGGATCGATCCCCGTCCAGCGGGGCGCGTCGGACCGCTAGGCCGCACGGGGCCTCCCGCCAGCAGGCGGGAGGCCCCGAACCGCACCAGGAGCAGCACGTGACCACCACCGAAGCACGCACCACCGCCGGCGACAGCGGCCTGCGGGAGCGCAAGAAGCAGCAGACCCGGGCCGCGATCCACCTCGCCGCGCTCGACCTCGTCACCGAGCGGGGGCTCTCGGGCGTCACGGTCGAGGAGATCTGCGCCGCCGCCGGGATCTCACCCCGCACGTTCTTCAACTACTTCCCGTCGAAGGGGAACGCCGCCCTCGGCCTGCCCGCGACGACGATCCCGTACGACGCCCGCACCGCGTTCCTCGCCGCGGCGGGACCGCTCGTGTCGGACCTCTGCGAACTCGTCGCGCAGACCGTGAACCTCCCTGAGGACCGCCGGCGGATGAAGGCCCTCGTCCAGGCGCGCCCGGAGATGGTGCCGACGATGCTGCAGTGGATGGCGGACGCGCGGCTCGCGATCGTCGAGGTCGCCGCCGAGCGCACCGACGCCGACTCCGCCCGCACCGCGGTGACGCTCGTGATGGCCGCGGTCATCGAGGCGGCGCACCGCTTCACGGTCGCCTCACGCGACGAGCTGGCGCACCGCCTCCGCGAGGTGGTCGCCGAGATGGCGCGGATCGCCACCGCCTGACGCGGCGCGAGCCCGCCAGTCGTGAGCCCGCCGGCCCGTCAGTCCGCCCCGAGACTCGCGCTCCGCGACCGGTCTCGCGGCGCAGTGCGCGCGATCCGTCGCGTGCCCCGAGACTCGGTCCGCGGGTCGCCCCCGGCGCGACGCGACCACGGACTGGAGGCGAGGTGCGGGTCCGACCCGCGCCGTCCCTCCAGGCCGTCGGCGCGTTCCGACCCATCGCAGCCGTCCTGGAAGGCGGATTCGCGCATGGGAGGTCGGAACGGGTGACCTCCGATGCGCGGAACGGCATCCCTCGCGCGGAACTGCCTCCGATGCGCGGAACAGCCTCCGACGCGCGGAACGGCACCCCGGCGCAGTCATCGGACCACTCGGCGCGCTCTGTGGCTGAAACGCAACCGAAACGACTCTTGACACGAGAGACATCGGATGTTTCGATTGCCTCGTTCGGTCGACGGCGACCGGACGGGCAGGAGACACGATGAGCCGCATCACCGGTCTGCGCGTGCGCGACATCCGGTTCCCGACCTCGCGGGAACACGACGGGTCCGACGCGATGAACCCGGCACCCGACTACTCCGCCGCGTACGTCGAGGTCACCACCGACGCCCTCGACGGCCACGTCGGCGCAGCGTTCGTCTTCACCATCGGCCGCGGCAACGAGGTGCAGGAGGCGGCGATCGCAGCCCTCCGCGAGCACGTCGTCGGAGCGGACGCCGAGACGGTCCTCGATGACATGGGCAGCACGTGGCGCGCCCTCGTGCACGACTCGCAGCTGCGGTGGCTCGGCCCGGAGAAGGGCGTCATGCACATGGCGATCGGCGCCGTGGTGAACGCGCTCTGGGACCTCCGGGCGAAGCGCGCCGGGCAGCCGCTCTGGGCGCTCCTCGCCGACATGTCTCCCGAGGAGCTCGTCGACCTGGTGGACTTCCGGTACCTCACCGACGCGATCACCCCGGCCGAGGCGATCGAGCTGTTCCGGACGGCCGAACCCCTCCGCGCGGAGCGTCGCCAGCGGCTGGAGCAGACCGGCTACCCGGCGTACACGACCACCCCCGGCTGGCTCGGCTACGACGACGACAAGCTCGCACGCCTCTGCCGCGAGGCCGTCGACGAGGGCTTCACGCAGATCAAGCTCAAGGTCGGCGGCGACGTCGACGAGGACATCCGACGGATGGGCATCGCCCGCGCCACGGTCGGCCCGGACGTCCGCATCGCGATCGACGCCAACCAACGCTGGGACGTCGACGAGGCGGTGGCCTGGATCGACCGGCTGCGGGAGTTCGACATCGCCTGGGTCGAGGAGCCGACCAGCCCCGACGACGTCCTCGCCCACGCCGAGATCGCCCGCCACATCGCACCGATCCCGGTCGCCACGGGGGAGCACATGGCGAACCGGGTGATCGCGAAGCAGCTGATCCAGGCCCGGGCGATGAGCGTGCTGCAGATCGACGCCACCCGCGTCGCCGGGGTGAACGAGAACCTCGCGATCCTGCTCCTCGCCGCGAAGTACGGCGTCCGGGTCTGCCCGCACGCCGGCGGGGTCGGCCTCTGTGAGGCCGTCCAGCACCTGTCGATGTTCGACGCGGTCGCCCTCACCGGTGACCTCGACACCCGGTGCATCGAGTTCGTCGACCACCTCCACGAGCACTTCGTGACCCCGGTCGACGTGCACGACGGTCGCTACTGGCCGCCGACCGCTCCGGGAGCCGGCACCGAGATGCTCGCCGACTCCCTCGACACGTACGAGTTCCCGGACGGCCCGGTCTGGGCCGGTGCCTCCGAGCCGCTCCCCGACGCCGTCCGCGTCGCCTGACGCCAGTACTCCCGATCAGCAAGCAGACCCCCCTCACCCGATCACCACGACGAAGTGGAGACTCCGATGCAACGACGACGAATGATCGCCGGGCTCGCGGCAGCAGCTGCCGCGGCCCTCGTGCTCACCGGCTGTTCCTCCGGCAGCAGTGCCGGTGGGAGCCAGTCGAAGGACGCCCTGACCTGGTCCATGTGGATCGCCGGGAAGGAGGACAAGGCCGCCTGGCAGAAGGTCGCCGACACCGTGAAGAGCGAGGACGGCATCACCCTGACGATCCAGGGTGCCCCGTTCGAGAACTACTTCACGAAGCTCAGCACGCAGTTGAGCGCGGGCAGCGCCCAGTGCGTCGTGAGCATGCAGTCGCTCCGCGCCGCGAACTACACCTCGTCGCTGCTGCCGCTCGACGACCTCGCGAAGAAGCAGGGCGTCGACCTGTCCGAGTTCGACAGCACCGCACTCGACGGCATGAAGGTCGACGGGAAGCTCTACGGACTGCCCTACGACACCGGGCCCATCATGATGTTCTACAACCGCGACCTCTTCAAGCAAGCCGGTGTGGACGAGCCGAAGCCCGGC
Organism: Curtobacterium sp. SP.BCo; assembly: GCF_051903265.1. Taxonomy (GTDB): domain Bacteria; phylum Actinomycetota; class Actinomycetes; order Actinomycetales; family Microbacteriaceae; genus Curtobacterium. The sequence continues at coordinate 97,294 of NZ_CP194337.1, read as the reverse complement.
TGGACGGTCGACGACTTCGAGGCGGCCGGCGCTGCCCTCAAGGCGAAGGGCATCACCGAGTTCGGGTCGACGGTGTCCGACCTCAACCTGGAGTCGCTGGTCTACGGCTACAACGGCGGCCGGGTCATCACGGAGTCCGGCAAGCTCGACGCGACGGACACCAAGTTCGCCGACGGTCTCGACTGGCTCGCGTCGCTCGTGAAGAAGGGCTACGCCACGCAGGCGTCGTCCGACTCCTCGACGCCGGGCAACGACTTCGCCGCCGGCAAGGTCGCGATGTACACGGACGGTCCGTGGTCGCTCATCAGCCAGAAGGCGAAGGTGAAGTTCGACCTCGGCGTCACGACGCTGCCCGCCGGCACCTCGGGCCCCTCGACCTTCGCGGCCGGCTCCGGGTTCGGTGTCTCGAAGCAGTGCAAGTACCCGGACCAGGCGTTCAAGGCGGTCCAGACGATGACCAGCGAGAAGGTGCTGACGTCGCTCGCCGAAGAGGGACGCGCCTTCCCGGGCCGCACCGCCGCCCAGTCGGCCTGGTACTCGAGCGCCGGCATCGACGGGGCCGAGGCCGCGCTCAAGGCCGGACTCGCGAAGTCCTCGCCGCTCCTCGGCAACAAGCAGAGCGACCAGCTCTCACAGCTGTTCACGCAGTACGCCCTGCAGGCGGTGAACGGGCAGACCTCCGGCAAGGAGACGATGTCCTCCATCGCCGGCCAGCTCGGCACGCAGTGACGGACTGAACCAGTCATCGGACTGGAGGCGCGGGTCGACCCCGCCCCGCGCCTCCCGTCCGCCCCATCCCAGGACCGCGCGAACGACGAGGAGGTCGTCGCATGACCACCATCCAGGACCCACCGGCCGAAGCGGCCGTCCCCGCGGTCGCGACCGCGGTTGCGGCCGGTGCCGCCACCCCGCGGCGGAAGGGCGGCGAGGACACGAGCGCGCTCGGTCGCCGCTCCTGGTGGGGCGCTGCGTTCGCGGCACCGCACTCGATCGGACTCGTCGTCTTCACGGCGTTCCCGATCATCGCGTCGCTCGTCGTGAGCTTCATGAACTGGCCGATGCTGGGCGAGCGCAGCTGGGCCGGCATCGAGAACTACGCCCGGCTCTTCGCCGATCCCGTCTTCCGCACGGTCGCGCTCAACACGGCGCTGTTCGTGGTGCTGTACGTGCCGCTGAACCTCGTCGTGTCGCTCGGGCTCGCCGCCTGGCTGACCCCGCGGATCGCCGGCCGGCACGTGTTCCGCGTCCTGTTCTTCATCCCGACCATCACGCCGATCGTCGCGAACGTCGTGGTCTGGCGGATGCTCTACCAGCCCGGCGGTGCGATCGACGCGTCGCTGCAGTCCACCGTCGGGGTGCACGCGCCGAACTTCCTCGCCGACGAGCACTGGGCGATGCTCGCCATCGTCGCGATGAGCGTGTGGCAGGGCTTCGGCTACAACATGCTGATCTTCTCGGCGGCGCTCGACGCCGTGCCGGAGAACCAGATCGAGGCGTCGCAGCTCGACGGGGCGAACGCGTGGCAGACCTTCTGGGCGATCAAGTTCCCGCTCATCTCGCCGTCGGTGTTCTTCGCCACGATGATGACACTGATCACCTCGTTCCAGGTGTTCGTGCAGCCGTTCGTCCTCACGAAGGGCGGACCGGGCACCGCCACGGAGACCCTCGTGCAGTACATCTACAACACGGGCTTCCAGAACCAGCAGCTCGGCCTCGCATCGGCGGGCGCCTGGGTGCTGTTCGTCATCATCCTCGGGATCACGGCCGTCCAGTTCCTCGGACAGAAGCGGTGGGTGCACTATGAGTGAAGCGGTCCGCGGGCGCCTCGGTGCCACCACGTCGAACCGGACGGTCAACCCCCGCGCCGTGTCCCGGACGACGTCCGCGCCACGACCAGGCCGGCTGCGGCACGCCATCGGCTACGCGCTGCTCTGCCTGGTCGCCCTGCTGTTCGTCTCGCCGCTGATCTACATGGTCGCGACGAGCCTGAAGCCGGCGGACCAGGTGTTCACCACCCCGCCGACGCTGTGGGGCCGGTCGCTCGAGTGGGACAACTACGTCCAGGCGTTCACCTACCTGCCGTTCGCACGGTTCATCCTCAACGGGATCCTCGTCGCGGCGGCCGGTACCGCGATCAACGTCGCCGTCGCGGTGCTCTCCGGCTACGCGTTCTCACGGCTGCGCTGGCGCGGACGGAACACCGTGTTCCTGCTGTTCCTCGTCACGCTGATGATCCCGCAGGACGTCCTCGTCATCCCGATGTACGTGATGATGCAGGGCTTCGGGTGGGTCGACACGTTCCAGGCGCTCATCGTCCCGTGGGCGTTCACGGCGCTCGGCGCGTTCCTCATCCGGCAGTTCTTCCTCACCGTGCCGCAGGAGCTCGACGACGCGGCCCGCGTGGACGGCGCCGGAGCGATCCGGACGTTCTTCTCCGTGATGCTGCCGCTCGCCCGGCCGACCATGGCGGTGCTCGCCGTCTTCTCGTTCATCTCGTACTGGAACTCGTTCCTCTGGCCGCTCGTCGTCGTGAACGACGTCGAGGCCCACGGCACCATCCCGCTCGGACTCCAACAGTTCTTCGGGCAACAGGGCTCCGAGTGGAACCTCGTGATGGCAGCATCGGTCATCTCGATGCTGCCCACCGTCATCCTGCTGATCCTGCTCCAGAAGCACCTCGTCAAGGGCATCGTCACCTCCGGCCTCGGCGGCCGGTGACGTGCTGCACTCCTGAAAGGAACACCGGCCACCATGACCATCACCGCACCCGCATCGCCGCAGGTCGACCACGACACCGACGGCATCCCCGCCTGGTTCACGCACGACCGGTTCGGCATGTTCATCCACTGGGGGCTGTACGCCCTGCCGGCCCGGCACGAGTGGGTGAAGAACCGCGAGCGGATCACCGACGAGGACTACCAGAAGTACTTCGACCACTTCGACCCGGACCTGTTCGACGCCGCCGACTGGGCTCGGCGTGCGCGGGAGGCCGGGATGAAGTACGTCGTCCTCACCACGAAGCACCACGAGGGCTTCGCGCTCTGGGACTCGGCGCTGACCGACTACAAGTCGACGAACACCCCGTTCGGCCGCGACATCGTCCGCGAGTTCGTCGACGCCGTCCGGGCCGAGGGGCTGCGGGTCGGCTTCTACCACTCGCTCATCGACTGGCACCACCCGGACTTCACCATCGACGGGGTGCACCCGCGGCGGGACGACGGCGACGCGGCGATCGCTGCGCTCAACGAAGGCCGCGACATGGCCCGGTACCGCTCGTACCTCCACGGTCAGGTGACGGAGCTGTTGTCCGACTACGGGCGGATCGACTACCTGTTCTACGACTTCTCGTACCGCGACAACGACCACGAGGACATCTGGGGCGGCAAGGGCCGCGACGACTGGGGCTCCGAGGAGCTGCTCGAACTGACCAGGCGGCTCCAGCCCGGCATCATCGTCAACGACCGGCTCGACCTGCCGGGCGACATCGTGACCCCGGAGCAGTACCAGCCGGACAAGCCGATGGAGGTCGACGGCGCCCAGGTGCCGTGGGAGGCCTGCCAGACGCTCAACGGATCGTGGGGCTACGACCGCGACAACCTGAACGTGAAGAGCACCGACCTGCTCGTCCGGATGCTCGTCGACGGGGTGTCGAACAACGGGAACATGCTCCTCAACGTCGGACCGACCGGACGCGGCGAGTTCGACGGGGTCGCCCGCACGGCGCTCGCCGGGATCGGCGACTGGATGCGCCGGCACGACCGGTCCGTGTACGGCGCCGGACCGTCCTCGTTCACCGCGCCGGCCGGCACCGTGTACACGCAGCGCGGCAACCGCCTGTACCTGCACCTGTTCACCTGGCCGTTCGAGCACGTGCACCTGCCCGACCTCGCCGGGAAGGTCGAGTACGCGCAGCTGCTGAACGATGCGTCCGAGATCCACTTCCGCGAGATCCCGCCGGGGACCCGGGCGCAGAACACCGGGCTGGGCGGGCAACCTGCCGGCACGCTGACGCTCATCCTGCCGATCGTCCGACCGGACGTCGCCGTGCCCGTCGTCGAGCTCTTCCTGCGCGACTGATGCAGCGCATCCTCTCGCGGACCCGGCTGCGGAGCGGGATGGAGGCGGAGTACGAACGCGTGCACGCCGCCGTCCCGCCCGCGCTCGCCGAACGGCTCCGGGCCGCCGGGGTGTCGAACTGGAGCATCTGGCGCGACGGACGGGACCTGGTCCACCTCATCGAGGTCGACGACTACCGCGCGATGCGCCGTGCGCTGGCCGACGACCCGGTCAACGCCGAGTGGCAGGCGGTCGTCAACCCGTTGCTCGAGGCCGACGACGACTACTCGGGGAACGACGACGGGGTCCCGCTCGTCTGGTCCCTGGCCGGACAGCGCTCGTGACGGAGCGCCTCGACCTCGACCGCGGCCCGTTCTGGTTCGGCGGCGCCGGCATCGGGAACCTGCTCCGGCCGGTGTCCGACGACGACGCCCGAGCGACCGTCGACGCCGCGTGGGACGCCGGCGTCCGTGGGTTCGACACCGCGCCGCACTACGGCCTCGGACTGTCCGAGCGCCGACTGGGGGCGGCGCTCGCCGCACGGCCGCGCGACGAGTACCTGGTGTCGACGAAGGTCGGCCGGGTACTGGTCCCCGGCCGGGGCGACGGCGACGACCTGGAGTCGGGCGGCTTCGCGGTGCCGGACGACCTCGTCCGGCAGTGGGACCCGTCCCCGGCCGGCGTGCGGCGCTCGCTCGACGACTCGCTCGGACGGCTCAGCCTCGACCGGGTGGACATCGCCTACCTGCACGACCCCGACGTGTACTCGTTGCGGGACGGGTTGACCCAGGCGCTGCCGACCCTCGCCGAGCTGCGGGACGAGGGCGTCGTCCGGGCGGTCGGCGTCGGGTCGAACTCGGTGGCCGCACTCGAAGCCGCGGTGTCCACCGGGCTGTGCGACGTCGTCATGCTCGCCGGTCGGTACACGCTGCTCGAGCAGCCGGCGGCGGCACTCGTCGCACGGTGCGAGGCGCTCGGCGTCGCCGTGGTGGCCGTCGGCGTCTACAACTCGGGCCTGCTCGGCGTCGACCGGCCGGGGCCCGGGGCGACGTACGACTACGCGACGGCCTCGACCGTACTGGTCGACCGGGCGAACGCGATCGCGGACGTCTGCGAACGGCACGGGGTCACGCTGCCGGCGGCGGCGCTGGCCTTCCCCCGTCGCGCTCCGGCGGTCCGGGCCATCGCCCTCGGCGCCCAGTCGGCGTCCCAGGTGCAGCAGAACGCCGCACGGGCCGCGGCGGACGTGCCCGAGGCGCTCTGGGACGACCTGCGCGCTGCGGGCCTGCTGGCCGGCTGACGCGACTGCGCCCCCGTACGAACAACGCGCCCCGTGTCTCCGGGGCGCGTTGTTCGTACGGGGGCGCGATGAGGCGCCGGTCGGCTCAGCGGGTCTTCGCCGAGCGACCCGCGAAGCGCGTGTAGACGAACAGCACGATGATCGCGCCGATGATCGACCCGATGATGCCGGCCGGCTGGAAGAAGCCGTCCATCGGGTCGTGCTGGAAGATCAGGAAGCCGAGGAAGCCCCCGACGAACGAACCGATGATGCCGAGCAGGATGGTCATCGGGATCGAGATGTGCTGCTTGCCGGGGATGACCAGTCGCGCGATGGCGCCGGCGATGAGTCCGATGATGATCAAGCTGATGATGAGACCGAGCACGGTTTCCTCCTCGTGGGTGCGGTTGCCGCGGCATGGTTGCCGGAGTCAAGGACCGACATCAGACCCAACACGCCCCTGCCTGGGCGCGTCCTCAGTCGAGCGAACGCCGGAGCCAGCGCTCGACGCCCTCGACGTGCGAGACGACCAACGCCTGCACGAGCTGCGGGTCCCGGCGGCGGATCGCGTCGACGATCGCCGCGTGCTCGTCGAGGGTGCGCTGGACCGAGCCGTTCTGCGTCAGGCCGCGCCACACCCGCACCCGCACCGTCTTGCTGGACAGGGCGTCCAACAGCCCGGACAGGTACTGGTTGCCGCCGATGCCCGCGATCGTCGAGTGGAACAGCAGGTCGTGCGCGACGAGCTCCTCGACGCCGGTGTCCTCGCCGACGGACTGCATCAGGGTCGCCAGGTCGTCGATCTGCTGCTCGGAGGCGCGGGCGGTCGCGAGGACGGCGGACGCGGGCTCGAGGATGCGGCGGACCTCGAGCAGGTCCACGAGGGAACGGTCGTGGTGCATGTCCACGACGAACGACACCGCTTCGAGCAGCACCCCCGGTTCGAGCGAGGTCACGTAGGTGCCGTCACCGCGGCGGACGTCGAGCACGCGGATGAGTTCGAGGGCCTTCACCGCTTCGCGGAGGCTGTTCCGGGACAGGCCGAGGGACTCGCTCAGCTCCTTCTCCGGCGGGAGGCGCTGCCCGGGCTGGAGTTCGCCGCTCACGATCATCTGCTGGATGCGCGCGATCGCGTCGTCGGTCAGCGAAGCCACGTCACCACCTCCTGCTCGACCCGGTCGCGGACGCGAGCGGACAAGACGACGATAGTCGTGCCTCCCGGCCCATCACGCGGGCCGGAGCCGCAGCGCCTGCATCCCGCCGTCGACCGCCAGGTCGACGCCCGTCGTCGACCGCGCGAGCGGACTCGTCAGGTACGCGACCGCCTCCGCGACCTCCTCGGGGGCGACGAGCCTGCCGTGCGGCTGACGCGCCTCCAGGGCGGAGCGCTCCGCCGCCGGGTCGGCGGCCGACGAGAGCAGCCGACCGACCCACGGGGTGTCCGCCGTGCCGGGGTTGACGGCGTTGACGCGGATGCCCTCGCGGAGGTGGTCCGCCGCCATCGCCCGGGTGAGTGCGGCGATCGCGCCCTTCGTGGCGGAGTACAGCGCCCGCTGGGGGAGCCCGGCGGTCGCCGCGATCGAGCACGTGTTCACGATGCTGGCGTTGCCGGACGCCCGCAGGTACGGCAGTGCGGCACGGGACAGCCGCACGGCGCCGAGGACGTTGACCTCGTACACCCGGCGCCACTCGTCGTCCGAGTTGTCCTCCACCGTGCCCTGCGCGCCGATGCCGGCGTTGTTCACCAGGACGTCCAGGCCGCCGAGGTGCTCGACGGCCGCGGCGACCGCTGCCCGGACCGACGCGTCGTCGCCGACGTCGCACGTCGCCGAGAACGTCCCGGCCACGGGGGAGGGCTGCAGGTCGAGCACGGCGACGGTCGCGCCGCGGTCCTGCAGCGCGGTGACGATCGCGGCGCCGATGCCGGACGCGCCACCGGTGACGACGGCCCGGACGCCGTCGTGGGACCCCATCCCGGCCATCACGCCGCCCCGATCGTCTGCCGCTGCGAACCGAGTCCGTCGGCCGACAGCTCGACGACGTCACCGGGCTGCAGGTACGGTGCACCGCTGCCGAGCGCGACGCCTGCCGGGGTGCCGGTGCTGATCACGTCGCCCGGGTACAGGACCATGAACTGCGAGAGGTACCGGACGATCTCCACCGGGCGGAAGACCATGTCCGCGGTGGAGCCGTCCTGGCGGACCTCGCCGTTCACGCTGAGACGGAGTCCGAGCGCGGTGGGGTCGAGGCCGGCGTCGACGAGCGACTCCGGCGTGGCGAGCACCGGCCCGAGCGGGTTGAACGTCTCGCAGGACTTGCCCTTGTCCCACTGGCCGCCGCGCTCGAGCTGGAACTCCCGCTCGGAGACGTCGTTGGCGATCGCGTAGCCGGCGATGCAGGCCTCGGCGTCCTGGTCGCTCGCGCAGTAGCGGGCGGTGCGGCCGATCACGACCGCGAGTTCGATCTCCCAGTCGGTCTTCGTGCTGCCGCGGGGGACCAGGACCTCGTCGTCGGGACCGATCACCGTCATCGGGTCCTTCATGAAGACGATCGGTTCGGTGGGGATGTCGGCACCGGTCTCGGCGGCGTGGTCGCGGTAGTTCAGCCCGATGCAGACGACCTTGCCCGGGCGGGCGACCGGGGCTCCCCGGCGCAGCGCGTCGGCGTCGGGGCGCGGGATCGGCGGGAGGTCGCCAGCGCTCCGGGCGCGCCGGACGGTGCCGACCGGGTCCGCCGCCAGGAACGGCCCGCTGACGTCGCCCGTGATGCTCCTGAGGTCGAGGACCTCGCCGTCGGTGTCGATGGCCACGGGGATCTCGCTCCCGACGGGGCCGAGTCGTGCGAACTGCATCGTTCCTCGCTCTCCTGCTGCGCCACTGCAGCGGAAACATCCTATGTCTGCGATGACGCTCCGGCAAGGTACACCCGCTCGGCGGTGTCGTGGAACACGGCGTCGCGTTCGGCGTCCGACAGGTCGGCGAGCGCCTGCTCGGTCGTCGACAGGACCGTGCCGTGGTCCGCGGCGAGCGTCGACACCGGCCAGTCGGAGCCGAACATCGAGCGGTCCGGCCCGAAGGTCTCCACTGCAGCACGGACGTACCGGGCGACCGGGCGGTGCTGCCAGTCCGCACCCGCCTCGGTGAGCAGCCCGGAGACCTTGCAGACGACGTTCGGTCGGGCGGCGAGGTCACGCATCCGGCCCACCCAGCCGGGATCGCCGGTGTCGATCGTCGGCTTTCCCGCGTGGTCGAGCACGAACGAACCGTCCGGCACGGCGTCGACCAGGGCGAGTGCGGCGTGGTGCTCCCGAGCGCGGACCAGCAGGTCGAACACGAGTCCGGCATCCGCGAGCGCACGGACGCCGCGAACCACGTCGGGGCGTGCGAGCCAGGACGGGTCGGGCTCGTCCTGCGCCTGGTGCCGGATGCCGACCAGGCGCGGGTGGGCGAGGGCCGACAGCCGGTCGGCGACGTCGGGCGCGGTCAGGTCGACCCAGCCGACGACACCGGTGACCGGAGCGGGCTGCGCGAGGAGCCAGGCGGTCTCGCCGGGGTCGTGCACCGCCTGCACGACGATCGTCCGCGTGACGTCGGTGTCCTGCGTGGCGGCCCGCAGGTCGTCCACGTCGAACCGGCGTCGGATCGGGGCGACGGAGTCGTCCATCCAGGGGTACGGCCGGGCTGCGGGGTCCCAGAGGTGGTGGTGAGCATCGATGATCACGCGGCCATCATGCCCGATTCATCCGATGTCCGCGCGGCCGCTCGTCACGCCCCGCGCGCAGCGCAACCTCAGGCCGGGAGGCGCGGCGCACGTCGGGCGCACACCGCGCCTCCCGGCCTGGTTGCGTTCCGACCCATCGCACGCGTCCTGGAAAGCGGAATCGCGCGTAGGTGGCCGGAAGATTCGGCCTCCTGTGCGCGAAACGACCCACCACGCGCGAAACGGCCCACCACGCGCGGAACGGCCCACCACGCGCGAAACGGCCCACCACGCGCGGAACGGCCGCCGGCCCGCGTCAGACGACGCCGGCGGCCTCGAGCTCCGAGCGCAGCTCCGCGTCGGACGGCTCGACGAAGTGCTTGCCGTTCGGGAGCACCACGACCGGGATGTTCTTCCGCCCGCTGATCTCCTCGGCACGGTCGGCGGCGGTCAGGTCCGCCTCGACGTCCACGTACTCGTAGTCGACCCCGAGGGTGTCGAGCAGCGCCTTGGAACGCCGGCAGTCGCGGCACCAGTCCGCACCGAACATGGTCACCTTGTCGAAGGATGCATCGCTCATGCCCAGAGAGTACGTCCGAGGGACCTCCCGTATTCCATACGATTGGACCATGCTGCCCGGACCCGACGCCGACACCCGCTCCTGGGCGTCCGCGGCCGTCCGGCGCTTCGCCGCCGCCACGAACCTGCTCGTCGCCGCACGCCGGTTCCGCGTCGTCGGCGGCGACCCCCGTGACGCCGCGGCCCTGCACGGTCTGCTCACCGGCCTGGGGGCCCGTCCGGCAGCGGACCACGAGCCGGTCGACCAGCTCTGGTGCCTCGGCTCGCCGGAGGAGTCGACGCCGGTCGTCGAGCGCGAGGCGGACCGTCCCCGTGGCGCCACCCTGGTCGTCATCGACGCCGGACGGCACGTGCCCGCCGTCGACGAGGACGCGTTCGGACCGGTGACGAGCGCACGCCCGGGGGTGCTCGGCGTGCCGGCGCTCTCCGACGACGTGTTCCTCGTGTCGACCGGCCGCGACCCCGAGGACGACCCCGCCGCCGAGGCCCGCCTGCGCTGGGCCCGCCGTTCGATGCCGGTGTCCCGCGCCGTCGCGGCCGAGCTCCGCGACGGCGGTCTGCTCCGGGGCACGCGCATCGGCGTGGCCATGTTCCTCGAGCCGAAGACCGCCGTGCTGAGCCTGCTCCTCCGGGACGCCGGCGCCGAGGTGGTCGTCTACGCCCACGCCGACGAGACCGACGACGCCGTCGCCGACGTGCTGCGGCACGCCGGGTTGCCGGTGCACGCGAGCAGCACCGCCACGCTCGCGGAACAGCAGGCACTCGCGCTGGCGATGCTCGACTCCCGGCCGCACATCCTGCTCGACGACGGTTCGCACCTGATCCGGCTTGCCCACCAGGAGCGCCCCGACCTGCTGCCGACGATGCTCGGCGCGGCGGAGGAGACGACGAGCGGCCTCCGGCCCCTGCGGGTGATGGCGGCCCGCGGCGAGCTCGGCATCCCCGTCGTCGCCGTGAACGACGCCCGCACCAAGACGTTCTTCGACAACCGGTACGGCACCGGGCAGTCCACCGTGTTCGCGGTGCTCGACCTGGTCGACGGGCTGCCGTCCGGCACGCACCGGGTCCGGCCGGGAGGCACGGCGGTCGTCGCCGGGTTCGGGCACGTCGGCGAGGGGGTCGCCCTGGTGCTCGCCGCGCTCGGCTTCCGGGTGACGGTCGCCGAGACCGACCCCGTCCGCGCCCTGCAGGCGCTGTTCGCCGGCCACGCCGTCGCCCCGCTCGCCGATGCCGTGCGGAGCGCCGACCTGGTGGTGAGCGCCACCGGTGTCGCCGACACCGTCACGCTGGACGTGCTGCGCGCGTGCGCGGACGGTGCCGTGGTCGCCGTCGCCGGCGGGGTGGACCAGGAGATCGCGATCGACGCCGCCGTCGCCGCTGGGGCGGTCCGGTCGCCTGTCAGCCGGAAGGTCGAGCGGTTCGCGTGGCCGGACGGGCACGCCGTGCTCGTGCTCGACGGCGGCGGGTGCATCAACATCACCGCGGCCGAGGGCAACCCGGTCGAGATCATGGACCTGTCGTTCGCCGCGCAGCTCGGCGCCGTGCGGATGCTCCTCGAACGCGGCGACGAGCTCGACCGCGCCGTCGTGCCGATCGACCCCGCGGTGGACGAGGCGACCGCCCGCACGGCGCTGACGGCGTTCGGGAGCCGAGCCGCGCCTCCCGGCCCCCTCGCCGAGCACCCGGCGGACCGCGAGCCGGACGTCCGGACGCACCGGTTCGGGGACCCGGCATGACCGCCGCACACCCCGTCACCGTGCACGCGGCGCGCGTCGTCGTGCCGATGACCGCGCCGCCGATCGCCGACGGCGCGGTGGCGGTGCAGGACGGCCGGATCCTGCACGTCGGCGACCGCTCGTGGGTCGTCGACCAGCTGGCGAGCGCTGGCACGCCGTTCACCGAGCGGCAGTGGCGAGGGGCGCTCCTGCCGGGGCTCGTGAACGCGCACTCGCACCTGCAGTACACCGGCATGGCCAGTGTCGGACGCCGCCAGTACGACGGATTCGAGGAGTGGGCGGCCGCGTTCAACGAGGACTACGCCGAACCCCACGACTGGCGAGCCGAGGCCGCGGCCGGCGCCGAGGCGTCGATCCTCGCCGGCGTGACGAGCATCGCGGACATCGTCACCGACATCGAGGCCTCCACCGTGCTGGCCGACGCCGGACTCGGCGGCATCGCCTACTGGGAGGTGATGGACTGGGAGAACGAGGCCTGGCAGACCCACGGCCGTGACCAGGTCCTCGCCGAACTCGAACGCGTCCCGACGACACCCGGCGCCGGGCTCTCGCCGCACGCGCCGTACTCGCTCGACGTCGCGCCCCTGCTCGAGCTCCCCGACATCGTCCGCCAGCGGGGGCTCCGGCTGCACCTGCACCTCGGCGAGGCGGCGTTCGAGGGGGAGCGCATCGCGCTCGGACCGGTGCCCGGCCTGGACGGCGTCGACGGCGTCGGACACGGCAGCGACTGGCACCTGGCGAACGTGCCGTCCTTCCGGGCGATGCGTGCGCTCGGGTTCGGGGCGAGTGCCACGGCGTTCGTCGACCGGCTCGGGGTGCTCGGTCCGGACTGCCACATCGCGCACGGGGTGTACATGACCGCGGCCGACCGAGCGCTGCTCCGGGCGCGAGGGACCGCCGTGGCGCTCTGCCCGCGGTCCAACGCCGTCATCGGACTCGACCCGCCGCCCGTCGCGGACTACCTGCGCGAGGGCAGTCCGATCGCGATCGGCACCGACTCGCTCTCGTCGTCGCCGTCGCTCGACCTGATGGCCGACGTCACCGCACTGCACCGCATCGCCCGCGCGCAGGGGTACGGCCACCGCGACCTGCACGAACGGCTCCTGGCCGCGGCGACCCTCGGCGGTGCGCACGCGATGGGTCTCGCGGTCGGGCCGGACCGCATCGGGCACCTCGCCGTCGGTGCCCGCGCCGACCTGGCCGTGTTCGACGTCGACGCCCGCACGGTGCCGGACGCCCTGGCCGAACTCGTCGAGGACGGTGCCGGCCGGGCGGTCGCGACCGTCATCCGCGGGGTGGTCCGGGCATCGTCGGGCGTCGTCACCGAACCGTCCCGCGCGGACACCCCCAGCACCGAACCGTCCCGCGCGGACTCCCCCAGCACCGCACCGTCCCAGGAGGAACGATGACCGAAACCGCACCCCGACCCGGCATGGTCGCCCGACGCACCGTGGACGGCGACCTGGTCGAGTGGCTCGACGTCCCGAAGCGCGCCGTCGCGCTCGGCATGGAACCGCACCCGGAGGGCGGCTGGTACGTCCGCACGTGGACCTCACCCGCGACGGTGTCGACGCCCGCCGGGGACCGCCCCGCGGCGACCCTCATCCACTTCCTGCTGCCCCCGGGCGAGGCGTCCGCCTGGCACCGGGTGACGAGCGACGAGATCTGGATGTGGCACGGCCCGGACACCGTCGAGCTGCAGCTCGGTGGGTCCGGTGACGCGCCGGAGCCCGGGGCCACGATCACCCTCGGGCCGGACGCCGGGCGCGACCGGGTCAACGACGCGCAGGCGTTCGTCCGCGGGGGCGTGTGGCAGCGGACCGTGCCCGGCGACGGCGAAGTGCTGCTCAGCTGCCTGGTGTCGCCGGGCTTCTCGTTCGAGGACTTCACGCTCGCCGACTGATCAGCGGTGGGCCATCGGAGCGCGGCCCGACTCCCGTTTCGCCGTGGTATCCCACTCCGAAGTACACTTCCCCTGCCCCCACCCCCTCGCACGAAGGCCCGACCGTGACCCGATCCCTCCGTCTCACCCTCGCCGTCGCGACCGCCGCGGTCGCCGCACTCGCCCTGTCCGCCTGCGCCACCGGCAGCAGCAGCAACAGCGACGGCACCGTCACCGACGGCAAGCTCACGATCGCGACCGGCCAGCCGGCCTACTCGCCGTGGGTGGAGGACAACAAGCCGCAGTCCGGCAAGGGCTTCGAGTCGGCGGTGGCCTACGCCGTCGCGAAGGAGATGGGCTACGCGAAGTCGGACGTGGTCTGGAAGCGCAGCACCTTCGACAGTGCGATCGCTCCGGGCCCGAAGGACTGGGACCTCAACGTCCAGCAGTTCTCGATCGACGCGAAGCGCAAGAAGGCGGTCGACATGTCGAGCGCCTACTACACGACCACGCAGGCCGTCGTGACGACCGAGAAGTCGAAGGCCGTCGACCACACGACGATCGCGCAGCTCAAGGGCGACGCCATCGGTGTGGCCACCGGTTCGACGAGCATCCAGAGCGTGAAGAGCGTGCTCGGCGTCACCCCGCAGGTCTTCAACTCGAACGACGACGCCGTCCTGGCGCTGAAGTCGGGCCAGATCGACGCGATCGTCACCGACCTGCCGACGGCGTTCTACATGGCGGCCGCGCAGCTCGACGACGGCACCGTGTCGGCGCAGTTCCCGGCGGACGGCAAGGGCGACCAGTTCGGGTTCGTGCTGCCGAAGGGCTCGAAGCTCACGAGCAAGGTCGACACGGCCCTCGCCGCGCTCGAGAAGGACGGCACGCTGCAGGACCTGCAGACCGAGTGGCTGTCCTCGAAGACGAACACCCCGGTCCTGAAGTAGCCGCATGACCGTCCCCGCAGGCGCCGGCACCCCGGTGGCCGCTCCCGTGCCGAGCCAGGTCGAGCTCGGGCGCCGGCTGTACCGTCGGCAGCGCGGACGCCGGTCGATCGTGGTGTCCGTCGCGTCCACGCTGGTCGTCGTCGCGATCGTCTACTTCGGGGTCGTGAACACACCGGGCTGGGCCGCGGTGCAGCAGTCGTTCTTCGACCCGCAGACCGCGATCGACAGCTTCCCGGACATCCTGCTGGGCCTCTGGCTGAACGTCCGCATCCTGTTCTTCAGCGCGATCGGCGTCGCGGTGTTCGGCACGCTGCTCGCGGTCGTCCGTGGCCTGCAGAGCCCGGTGTTCTTCCCGCTCCGGATGCTCGCCACCGGGTACACCGACCTGTTCCGCGGCCTGCCGCTCATCATCGTCCTGTACCTGGTCGGCTACGGGATACCCGGCCTCGGCGTCTTCCCGCGGCTCCCTGCGGAGGTCTGGGGCACCATCGCGATCATCCTGACGTACTCGTCGTACATCGCCGAGGTGCTCCGCGCCGGCATGGAGGCCGTGCACCCCTCGCAGCGCCTCGCCGCCCGGTCGCTCGGTCTCTCGCACGCGAAGACGCTCCGGCTCGTGGTGCTGCCGCAGGCGATCCGGAAGGTCACGCCGGCCCTCATGAACGACTTCGTGTCGATGCAGAAGGACGTCGGGCTGGTGTCGATCCTCGGTGCCGTCGACGCGGTCCGGTCCGCGCAGATCGCGCAGGCCGAGACCTACAACTTCACGCCGTACTTCGTCGCCGGGCTGCTGTTCGTGGTGATCAGCCTGCCGCTGATCCGCGTCACGGACGCGATCGCCCGTCGCCAGCAGCGGCGCGAGCAGATCGGAGGGACCGTGTGAGGGACACCGAGTCCGGCCAGGAGGCCCGGATCACCGCCGACACGTCAGCCCCGGTCCTGGAGCTGCGCGGGGTGCGCAAGGCGTTCGGCGAGCACGAGGTCCTGCGCGGCATCGACCTGACGCTGCACCGCCACGAGGTCATCTGCGTCATCGGGGCGTCCGGCTCCGGCAAGTCGACGCTCCTCAAGACGGTGAACCTGCTCGAGGGCATCGACGACGGCGAGATCCTGCTGCAGGGCGCCGACATCGCGGACCCGCGGGTCGACGTCGACGCCACCCGGGCCCGGATCGGCGTGGTCTTCCAGCAGTTCAACCTGTTCCCGCACATGAGCGTGCTGGACAACGTGACGCTCGCGTCGCGGCAGGTGCACGGCGTCGGCCGGGCCGAGTCCGAGGCGACCGCGCGTCGCCTGCTCGAGCGGATCGGGCTGGCGGACTTCGCCGGCGCCTACCCGGACCGGCTCTCCGGCGGGCAGCAGCAGCGCGTGGCCATCGTCCGGGCGATCGCGTCCGACCCGGAGCTGCTCCTGCTCGACGAGGTGACGAGCGCCCTGGACCCGATGCTGGTCGGCGAGGTGCTCGACCTCGTCACGGAGCTCAAGCGGCAGGGCTCGACGATCCTGATGACCACGCACGAGATGCACTTCGCGCGGAACGTCGCCGACCGCATCGTGTTCCTGCACCGCGGGGAGGTCGTGGAGCAGGGCGCGCCGTCCGACGTCCTCGACGCCCCGACGCACCCTGCCCTCGTGGAGTTCCTCGCCCGCGTCCACGCCTAGCCCGCGTCCACGCCGAGCACGCGTCCACGCCAACCTCACGTCCTCGCCGAGCACGCACGACCTCGCACCGTGCGGGGTGCGCTCCCCACCGTGCGCGGTGCCGACCAGTGTGCGAGGCCCTCGGCATCCCACACAGCGCGGAACCTCGCACACTGCGGCGCACGCCGCCGCCGCCCGCCCGACCGACCGCTACGGCGTCAGCAGCACCTTCCCGACGACCTCGCCGTCACGGACCCGACGGTGCGCCTCCGCCGCGTCGGCGAGGGGCAGCACGGAGTCCACGACCGGACGGACCCGACCGCCCGCGACGAGCGGCCAGACGTTGTACCGGACGGCCTCCACGATCGCGGCCTTCTCGGCGAGGGGCCGGGCCCGCAGGGTCGTCGCGCTGATCGTCGCGCGCTTGCGCATCATCGTGCCGAAGTCGAGCTCGCCCGTGCGCCCGCTGCCCGAGGCGATCACGGCGATGTGCCCGTTCGTCGCCAGGACCTCCAGGTTCCGGCCGAGGTACTCCGGCCCGACGACGTCGAGCACCACGTCGACCCCGCGGCCACCGGTGAACTCGAGCGTCCGCGCGACGAAGTCCTCCGAGCGGTGGTCGATCACGAGGTCCGCGCCGAGCTCCTCGGACGCCCGGACCTTCCGCGCACCGCCCGACGTCGCGATGACGGTCGCCCCGAGCGCCTTCGCCCACAGCACCGCGTGCGACCCCATCCCGCCGGTCCCGCCGTGCACGAGGAGCGTCTGCCCCGGGCGGAGACCGGCGAGCATGCCGATGTTCGAGTAGACCGTGCAGGCGGCCTCCGGCAGCGCCGCCGCCTCGACGAGGTCGATGCCCTCCGGCACGGGCAGGACCTGGGTGACCGGTGCGACCACCAGCGTGGCGTAGCCCCCGCCGGAGAGCAGCGCGCAGACGCGGTCGCCGACCGCGAAGCCGTGCACGTCCGGGCCGAGCGCGCGGACGGTCCCGGAGACCTCCAGCCCGAGGACGTCGGAGGCGCCGGGCGGCGGCGGGTAGTTCCCGGCGACCTGCTGCAGGTCCGCGTTGTTGACCCCGGCGGCGGCGACCTCGATGAGCACCTCGCCCGTCGCCGGCTCCGGGTCCGGTCGGTCGTCGAGGTGCAGGGATCCGTGGTCGGGCGTGATGGCGCGCATGCCCTCGACGGTACGCTCCCCGACCCCACCGCCCGTCGTGCGTGCCGACGATCCGCCGGTCGGACCTGTGGGTCCCCGATGTACGCTCGACTCGGATCCGCGCCCTGTCCGAGGGGAGCGGTCAGATCTCGGGGGGACCCACAACCATGCGCTCGAAGCTCGTACCGCTCGCCACGGCCGCCATCGCCGTCGCACTCCTCGCCGGTTGCTCCACCGGCGGCTCCGGCAAGGGCGGCGACGCCACGCCCGTCGCCAAGGAGACCAAGTCGCAGTCGAAGACCGAGGCCTGCGACACCTTCAGCTCCGAGGTGGCGGACGCCTCGAAGGGCCTGCAGTCGCAGGTCACCGAGCTCCAGAGCGACCCGAAGGCGGCGATCGCGAAGCTCGACGAGCTGAACGCCACGCTCAAGGACAGCGCGTCGAAGGTCACCAACTCCGAGGTGAAGCCGAAGACGGACGCGTTCGCCGGTGCGTTCGCCGACTTCGTCTCGAAGACGGAGAGCCTGGCCGCCGCGAAGGACGCGTCGGCGCTCTCGTCGTCGGGCTTCACCGATGCGCTCGAGAAGCTGCAGACGACGGGCAAGGAGTTCCAGGACGTCTGCCAGCCCTGACCGACGTTCGTCGCTGACGGACGGGAGGCGCGGTGCCGGCCGGCACCGCGCCTCCCGTCCGTCAGGGGGTCCCGCCGAGCGCTACGCGGCGGCCGGCTGCGACGCGTCGAGTCGCGCGACGTCCTCCGGACGCAGCTTCACGGTCGCGGCCGTCACCGAGTCGAGGATCGACTGGGGACGGGACGCACCCGGGATCGGGACGACGACGTCGCTCTGCTGCAGCTCCCACGCCAGGGCGATCACCTGCGGGGTGACCCCACGGTCCCGGGCGATGTACGCGAAGTCCTCGTAGGCCGTCCCGAGCTGCGCGGCACTCGCGATGCCGCCGAGGGGGCTCCACGGCAGGAACGCGATCCCGAGCTCGTCGCAGAGCCGGAGTTCGGGCTCGCTCGAACGGAACCTCGGCGAGAACTGGTTCTGCACCGAGGCCAGTCGGCCGTCCAGGACCTCGTTCGCCGTGCGGATCTGGTCGGGGTCGGCGTTCGAGATGCCCGCCATCCGGATGACGCCCTCGTCGAGCAGCTCCGCGAGGGCTCCGATCGACTCGGCGTACGGCACGGCGGGGTCCGGCCGGTGGAACTGGTACAGGCCGATCGTCTCGACGCCGAGGCGCTTCGCGGACGCCTTCGCAGCCTGCTTCAGGTACTCCGGGTGGCCGTTCTGCGCCCACGCGCCGGCCTCGGGACGGAGGTGTCCGCCCTTCGTGGCGATCAGGACGTCGTCCGCCGGACCGTGGAACTCGCGCACCGCACGGGCGATGAGCTCCTCGTTGTGCCCCACCTCGTCGTGGGCGGCCAGGTGGTACGCGTCGGCGGTGTCGATGAGGGTGACGCCGGCCTCGAGTGCGGCGTGGATCGTGGCGATCGCCTGCCGTTCGTCCGGGCGACCCTCGATGGACATGGGCATCCCGCCCAGCCCGATCGCGCTGACCGACACGTCTCCGATGACTCGTTGCTTCATGCGCCCAGCATGCGCCGGGACCCCGGCACCGCGCCCAGTCTCGCTCGGGGACGACGTCAGCGCCGAGCCCAGGCCGGTGCGTGCTCGGGCAGCGGACCGAACGCGATGCCGCAGGCGTAGAGGCCGCGCACCGGCGGTACCGACCGGGCGAGCAGGACGGGCAGCTTCGGCGGCCCCGCCTGCAGCCTCCCGGCGAAGGCACGCTCGAACACCACGCGGTGCAGCACGCCCTGCGCGGTCTGGACCACCCGTGCGGGCACGGACCGCCGCCGCTGCACCGCGGCGAGCGCCGCGTCGAGTCCGGCGCCGCGGTGGCCCGACCGCAGCGCGGGCACCAGGATCGCGGCGGTGGCGACGGCGTCCTGCACGGCCAGGTTGATGCCGACACCGCCGGCCGGGGACATCGCGTGCGCGGCGTCCCCGATGCAGAGCAGGCCGGGCCGCCACCACCGGGTCAGCCGGTCCATCCGGACGTCGAGCACGTGCACGTCGTCCATCGAACCGATCGCGTCGACCCGTCCGGCGAAGTCCGGCCGGAGCCGCGCGACCCGCTGGCGGAAGGCGGCGACGCCCTCGGCACGGAGGGCCGGGTCGGAGCCCTTCGGCGCGAAGTACGCGACCTGGTGGTAGTCCGGTCGCGGGAAGCTCAGCAGGACGTCGGTGCCGGCGAACGCGGGCACGAGCGCGGTCGCCGCGTCACCGGGTTCGCGGGGGAGTCGGAACCACCACGTGTCGAACGGCACCGGGAACGAGCGTGGGTGGAGACCTGCGGCCGTCCGGAGGACCGAGTCGCGGCCGTCGCAGGCGATGACGACGTCGGCGCGGAGCTCCTCGGCGTCGCCGTCGTCGTCGCCCGGGGTGCGGACGTCCCGGTACGGGCGCAGGTGCACACCGGTCACCACGCCGTTCTCCTCGATGGTCCCGGTCGCGGCGAGCCCCGTGGAGATCGCGAACGAGGGCTCCTCACGGGCTGCCGTGACGAGCAGGTCGAGCAGGTCCCACTGCGGCACCATCGCGACGTGGTCGTAGGGCGGCCGCAGGCGCGAGAAGTCGCCGAGCAGCACACGCGAACCGTCCGGCATCGGCAGGGAGAAGTCGTCCAGGCGGGACTGCGGGAGCGCCGCGAACCGGTCGCCGAGCCCGAGTTCGTCGAGCAGCCGGATCGTCGACGCGTGCACGGTGTCGCCGCGGAAGTCCCGGTTGAAGTCGTCGTGCTTCTCGACGACCCGCACGGCGATGCCCGCCCGGGCCAGCAGCAGGCCGAGGACCACACCGGCGGGGCCGCCACCGACCACCGCGACCGTCGTCCGCGAGACCGTCACCATGTCCCGGACGCTACCCCGGTGTCGGCGCGTCAGGCGGAGGTGCCGGTGGAACTCGAGGTGGCCCCCGCGTCCGCGGCGCCGGCGAACACGACGCCGCCCCACGTGATCACCGCGATCGCGAGCACGAAGCCGATCGCCGCGATCCACCACGACGACCGCCGTCGGATCCACGCGCCGATCGCCAGCACGACGGTCGCGACGCCGATCACGAACGCCCCGCCGACGGCGATCGCGGTGCCGCCGACGTACGCCCCCGGCGAGCAGCCCGCCGACGCGTCGCAGCTCGCCGTGGCGGAGATCACGGCGATGATGCCGACGACCGCGGCGACGATCGTCATCACGGCACCGAACGCCAGCAGGAGCACGGTCGAGATCCGGTCGGCGAGTTTCGCCGCCGGGAACAACGTCGTGCCGCCGCGCTCCCAGGCCGCGCGCTGCGGGTCGCCGGGACCGGAACCGGGGGGCGTGGACTGCGGCGGACCGCCGGGGACGTTCGACCAGGTCATGGGTGCAGTCCTACCGTGCCTCGACGCCGAACGCCTGAGCGAGCCGCTGGATCTTCTGCGCACGGCCGAGTCGGGGCAGGTCGGAGCCGTCGCGGATGACCTTGCCGCGGGCCTCGAAGTCGTCGAGGAAGTCCTGCGCCCAGGCGACGTCGGTCGGCGTCGGGGAGATGACCTCGTTGATGACGGGCAGCTGCTCGGTGTCGAGGCAGAGCTTGCCGGTCAGCCCGAGCGACACCGCGACCTGCGACTGCTCGCGGAGGATCGGGTGCGACGACCCCACCGTCGGGCCGTCGATCGGGCCGGGCAGGTTCCCGACGCGGGACGCGACGACGAGCTTCGACCGCGGGTACGCCATCGCGAGCGTGTCCGCCGAGGTGCCGGTGTCGCGCCGGTAGTCGCCGGAGCCGAAGGCGAGTCGGAACGCGCCCTGCGCCTTCGCGATCGACACGGACTCCTCGATGCCGAGCGCCGACTCGACGAGGGCGATCACCGGGGTCTGCCCGCCGAGCCGGTGCCACGTGTCGGTGACCTGCGCCGGGGACTCCGTCTTCGCGAGCATCACGCCCTGCAGCCCGGGCAGCCCGCGGAGCTCCTCGACGTCGTCCGCCCAGAAGTCGGTCGTCACGTCGTTGATCCGCACCCAGGCCTCGCCGCCGCCGGCCAGCCACGCGGCGACGCCCTGGCGCGCGGACGGCTTGGCGGCGGGGTCGACGGCGTCCTCGATGTCGAGGATGATCTGGTCGGCCCGGGACCGCTGGGACTTCTCGAACCGGTCGGTCGCGGTGCCGGAGACGAGCAGCCACGAGCGGGAGATCTCGGCGGGGACCGATCGACGCCGGTTCGGCACCTGGGGTGCCGGCGCAGGG
The DNA here is from genome assembly GCF_051903265.1 of Curtobacterium sp. SP.BCo. Lineage (GTDB taxonomy): Bacteria > Actinomycetota > Actinomycetes > Actinomycetales > Microbacteriaceae > Curtobacterium. The sequence goes on along the minus strand of NZ_CP194337.1, from coordinate 76,031 downwards.
GTGGACGGAGCGGTGCGGTCGTCGATGGCCATGCCCCGTTGGTACCACATCGGGTCGCCCGGCTTCGCATCGCGGCGGCCCGGAAACCCGGAAACCTCGGTTCATTGCCAGAGAGGCAGCCCGCTTCCGCCTACAGTGTCGGATGTGTGGCGAGCGGACAGGGTGACCGACGGTGAGGACGACGTGAACGACGACGTCCCCGTCGAGGGCGCCGACGCGCCCGCAGACGGACAGCAGGGGGAGCAGGACCAGCGGGGGAAGCAGGAAGAGACCACCGTGACGGACGAACCCGACCGCACCCTGCGTCCTGAACTGCAGCTCACGAGTCCGCAGGCGATCAGCCTGGGTGATCCGCGCCTCCAGGCCGGCAACGCGGCGGAGCCCGTGTGGGACGTCTGGCGCGGGCAGCTGACCGGCGTCGGCGGCACGAGCCCGCTCACCCACTTCGCCGACCACCCGCGCGCCCGCATCGAGCTCTCGACGACGCACCCGGGCGGCCTCGCCCAGTTCATCACCGGCAAGACGACGCTGCTGTCGAGCCTCATCCGGGACGAGGTGGCGCTCCGTGCCGCCCGCATCGCCGCCGGCCACGTCGAGGCGAAGGGCACCGAACTGTCCACCGTGCGCGGCATCGACGCCGTGAAGCTGGGCATCGGCATGGCCGACTGGAAGCACGGCGACGAGCAGTTCCGCGGACCGGTGCTCCTGCGTCCGCTGGCGATCCGTCGGCACGGCCGCGACTTCGAGGTCCGGCTCCTCGGCGAGCCCGTGCTCAACCCCGGCCTCGCCGACGCCCTGCACGAGCAGTTCGGTGTCATCCTCGACGCCCAGTCCTTCGTGGCGCTGGCGCAGCAGGACGGCTCCTTCACGCCGAACCCGGTGATCGACCGCCTCCGTGGCCTGACCGCGCACCTGCCGGGCTTCTCAGTGCACGCCCGGCTCGTGGTGTCCACCTTCGCCGAGGTCGCCTCGGGCATGGTCGAGGACACCCACGAGCTGTCCCACCCGGTGCTCGACGCCCTCGCCGGCAACCCGAGCGCCAAGTGGCAGGTCGAGCAGTCCTACCACCCGGTCGAGCAGACCCCCTCGGACGAGCGCAGCCCGGAGACGGACACACTCCTCCTCGACGCCGACGACGAGCAGGAGAACGTGATCGCGCAGATCACGGCCGGCAACTCGATCGTCGTGAAGACGCTGCCGGGCACCGGTGGCACCCAGACCATCGTGAACGCGCTGGGCGGCCTCGTCGCCGCGAACAAGCGTGTGCTCGTCGTCAGCCCGCGTCGCGCGACCCTGCGCGGCATCGCGGCACGCTTCGCCGACGTGCAGCTGCCGGGCGTCGCGGTGACCCCGTCGACGCTCCGCCGCGACGTCGTGCGGGCGATCGCCCGCAACGAGAAGGCCGCTCGTCCGAACCTGCGCGAGGTGGACGACGCCCTGGTCCGGCTCCGCAAGGTCCTCAAGGACTACCGCGGATCGCTGAGCCGCGTCGACCCGGACTTCCGCGTCTCGGTGCTCGACTGCCTCGTCGAGCTCTCCCGGCTCTCGCTGCTGCCCGTCCCGCCGTCGACCACCGCGCGGCTGTCGAAGACCTCGGTGACGAGCATGGTCGAGGGGCGCTCCCGCGTCGCCGAGACCATGGTCAGCGCCGCGAACCTCGGCGAGTTCCGCTACGGCCCGGACGACTCGCCCTGGTACGGCGCGAAGTTCGCGACGAGCGACGGCGCACAGCGGGCGCACCGGACCGCGAAGGACCTGGACGCCGAGGGGCTGCCCACGCTGCTCCGTCGCGCGCACGACCTCGTCGCGACGACGCACATGCGCCAGTTCACCTCGATCAACGAGCTCGGGATCTACCTGCGCCTGCTGACCGAGATCCGCGACACCCTCGACCGCTTCCTGCCCGTCGTCTTCGACCGCTCGGTGTCCGAGCTCGTCGCCGCGACCGCACCGCGCGGCGAGGGCGCCCCGATGTCGAGCACCAACCGTCGTCGGCTGAAGAAGCTGGCACGGGAGTACGTCCGCCCGGGCGTGCACGTGTCCGACCTGCACGAGGCGCTCACCCGTGTGCAGCAGCAGCGCGTGCTCTGGCAGCGCTACGTCGCCGCGGGCGTCAACCCCGAGGTGCCGACCGGCATCGCCGACGTCCAGGTGCTCTTCTCGAACGTGGTCGAGGACCTGGCTCGCCTCGACGAGCCGCTCGGCCGCACCGCCCGTGAGACCCAGCTGGCGAACCTGCCGATCGACGAGCTCGTCCCGACGATCGCGCGGCTCGCCGAGGAGTCCGATGTCCTGCACAACCTGCAGGAGCGCACCGAGCTCATGCAGACCCTCCGCGACCTGCAGCTCGAGCCGCTCATCACCGACCTGGCGAACCGCCACGTGCCGGACACGCACGTCCCCGCCGAGCTCGAGCTCGCGTGGTGGCAGTCCGCCCTCGAGACGATGCTCGAGTCCGACCGGGCCCTGCTCGGGGCGAACACCGACATGCTCGACCGGGTCGAGGCGGACTTCCGCCTCGTCGACGACGCGCACGCGGCCGGGGTCTCCCAGGGCCTGGCGTGGCAGCTCGCCGAGAACTGGAAGGTCGGGCTCGTCGACTGGCCGGAGGAAGCCTCCGCGCTGAAGTCGCAGCTGCGCGATGGTGCGATCACCTCCCGGCTGCTGCAGGACTCCGCACCGCACCTGTCGCGGTCGATCGCGCCCGTGTGGCTCGCATCGCCGTACGAGGTCTCGCAGATCGCCGACACGATGCCGTTCGACACGGTGATCCTCGTCGACGCCGGCGCCGTCACGATCGCCGAGACCGTGGGCGCCGTCCGCCGTGCCCGCCAGACGGTCGTGTTCGGGGACCCGGTGACGCAGACCCCGGCGCCGTTCCGGATCGCCGTCGACCCCGCGCACCGGGCGCTGCAGGTCGACGAGGAGACCCTCGACGCCTTCCACGCCGACTCCGCGCTCGCGAAGCTGTCGACGCTGCTCCCGACGCTGTCGCTCACCCGCTCGTACCGGGCCGGCGGCGAGGACCTCGCCGAGCTCGTCAACCGCCGCTTCTACGGCGGCCGGATCGAGTCCCTGCCGTGGGCCGGGTCGTTCCTCGGGCACGGGTCGATCGCGCTCGACTACGTCAGCGACGGCAAGGCCGTGCCGGACCCGGAGTCCGGAGCGGTCGAGAGCGTCGACGCCGAGGTCGACCGGGTGGTCCGGATCGTGATGGACCACGCCCGCACCCGGCCGACCGAGTCCCTGATGGTCATCACCGCGTCGGCGAAGCACGCCGTCCGGGTCGAACAGGCCGTGCTCACCGCGGCGCAGGGGCACAAGGACCTCACCGAGTTCGTCATCGGCGACCGCTCCGAGCCGTTCATCGTCGCGACGCTCGAGCAGTCCGTCGCCCAGAGCCGCGACCGCGTCGTGTTCTCGATCGGCTACGGCCGGACGCCGCACGGCCGGGTGCTGCGCGACTTCGGTCCGCTCGGCAAGCCCGGCGGGGAGCGCCTGCTCGCGGTCGCGATGACCCGTGCACGCCGCTCGATGGTCATCGTCACGTGCTTCCAGCCGTCGGACATCGAGGCCGAGCGGATGGGCCACGGCACCGTCGCACTCGCGGAGATCCTCGCCGAGGTCCGTGCCCGCACCACCGCCGAGTACGTACCGGACGACTCCGACCCGCTGCTCGTCGACCTCGCCCGCCGCCTCGAGATGCGGGGCATCCCCGTCGCGCTCGGCCACCGCGGCAAGCTCGGCCTGGTGGCCGCGCACGGCGGCGTCTGCGTCACGATCGAGACGGACGCGTCGCTGGTGAAGGGCTCGTTGCGCGAGTCGCTGCGCCTCCGGCCCGAGGTGCTCCGGCGTCTCGGCTGGCACTACGTGCGCGTGCACGCGTTCCAGCTGTTCTCCGACCCGGACCGCGTCGCGAACACGGTCGCGTCGGTGCTCGGCGTCGACCGCGGTGCGACGCAGGAGATCTCGATCCCGCCGATCCCAGCACGCCGGTGACGCCTCGGCCGAGTCGGCGGGCCTCCCGGCCCGCCGGTCCGGTGACGCCGGAGACGGACCAGCTGGTGGGCACGTGGTCGCGGGCCGACGACGCGTCGTCAGCCGTGCCTCCCGTCCGTCCGGCGGCACCCGTCGACGATGCGACGGACGAGCAGCCGGGAGGCGCGCCCCGCCGCCGCAGGCGCGTCACCACCCAGCCGGCGCCGGGCTACGACCCCGTCGCACCGCCGGAACCCGCACGGCACCGCGACGGGGAGAACGACGACCAGCTCCGGCGCGACGTCCCCCCACACTGGTGAGCGGTAGCCTTGCATGCGATGACTGACTCCGTGCGACAGCGCCCCGACTGGCAGACCTGGCCGAACCTGATCTCGCTGGTCCGCCTGCTGCTCATCCCGGTGTTCGTGTGGTTGGTCGTCGCCGGGCACCCTGGCTGGGCGCTGGTCACCCTCGTCGTCATCGGGGTGAGCGACTGGGCCGACGGGTTCATCGCCCGCCGGTTCGACCAGGGCTCGAAGCTCGGCAAGGCGATCGACCCCGTCGCCGACCGGCTCGCCATCATCGCGATCGTGCTGTCGCTCGTGCTCACCGGGCTGCTGCCGTGGTGGGTCGTCGCCGTCGTGGTGCTCGTCGACCTGGTGCTCGTGGTGCTGTCGAGCGTGCTGTTCCACGGCAACCCGGACCTCGACGTCACGTGGACGGGCAAGATCCGCTCGGCGCTGCTGTTCGTCGGGCTGCCGGTGCTCCTGTTCTCCGCGGTGCACACCGTCGACGAGCACGCGCCGTGGGTCCGGGTCGTCGCCCTCGTCTTCGTGTACCTCGGCACGGTCGGCCACGTGCTGGCGGGCGCCCAGTACGCGGTCGCGATGTTCCGCAAGCGTCGCGAGGTCGCTGCCGCGCGCTGACCGCCGGCGCGCGCTGACCGCCGGCGCCGGCGCGCGCTGATCGCCGGCGCGCTGACCGCAGCGCTCCGTGGGCACGTCCAAGCGACCGCGCCCCGCAACGGACATCGCGCCCCGGAGCGACGGGGCGCGATGTCCATCGTGGGGCGCAGTGACGCCCCGGTCGGTCGAAGAAGCGGCTAGAGCTTCGTCGTGCCGCCGATACCGGGGCCCTCGGGAGCCGTCGACGGCGCGACGTGGGCGCCGCCACCGGCGGGCACGCCGTTCTGCGAACGGAGCAGGTCGCGGATCTCGAGCAGCACCTCGACGTCGGTGGGCGGGACGTCCTGCGGCGTCTGCTCCTCGTCGTTCTTGACCCGTTCGAACGCGACCTTCTTGAGGTGGTTCACGGGGAGCACGAGGGCGAAGTACACGACCGCGGCGACGATCACGAAGTTGATCACCGCGCCGATCACCGCGCCGAACATGAGGGTCGCCGGCTTGCCGCCGGCCACGGTCGGGATGTCGACCTTGAGCGCGTCGTCGAGACTCGACGCGTTGAACACGGCGCCGATCGCCGGGTTGATGATCGCGTTCACGATGACGGTGACGATGGCGGTGAACGCAGCACCGATGACGACTGCGACAGCCAGGTCGATGACGTTGCCGCGGAGCAGGAACTCCTTGAAGCCCTTCACGCGGGCCTCCTTCCGGGTCGGGGATGCCCCAAACCTACCGAGGAGGATGCGTTCCGGTCAGGACGCGGCGGGCTTCGGCGTTGCTGCCGTCGTCTCGGTCTTCGCCGGGGTCGACGTCGTCTCGGACTTCGCCGGCGTGCTCGAGGAGCCCTCGGCCTTCGGCGTCGCCCGCGAGTCGGTGCGGTAGAACCCGCCGCCGTTGAACGTCACCCCGACCGGTGAGAAGACCTTGCGCAGCTCGCCGCCGCACGCCGGGCACTCGGTGAGCGTGGCGTCGGAGAACGACTGCTTGATGTCGAAGGCGTTGCCGCACTCCGTGCAGCGGTACGAGTAGGTGGGCACCCTAGCTCCGGAAGGTGATGATGCGCGATGGCGTGATGATGCCGTCGACGGGTTCGTCGTGGGGTTCGCGCGGGACCTCGTCGAGGTACTCCGCGTCGAAGATCACAGCATAGACGGGCGGACGGTTCGCCATCGACCCGAGGGTCTTGTCGTAGTAGCCGCGACCCCAGCCCATCCGGACGCCGTCGTGGCCGACCGCCGCGGCGGGGGCGAGGATCGCGTCGACGTCGTTGATCGCGAGCGGGGACAGGACCTCGCCGACGACCTCGGGGACCCCGGCCAGCCCCTCGGTCTCGCCGGAACCGTCGCCGACCGCCCAGTCGAGCAGGCCGTCCTCGCGCGTGATCGGCAGCAGGACCCGGATGCCGTGCTCGAACGCCCAGTCGAGGAACGGCCGGACGTTCGGCTCCTCGGGCGCCGACAGGTACAGGGCGATGGACTCGACCTGGCGTTCCTCCGCGAAGCGCTGGAGGGTCGCGGTGAGGGCCGCTGCGTCGGCGTCGCGTTCGGTCGTGGTCCGGGTGCGCCGCCGCTGCCGGAGTTCGGCTCGCAGGGCACGCTTCTCGTTCCCGAGATCGGCGTTCATGCGGAGGAGTCTACCGAGCGCCCCGGCGCCGCCCGGCTTGCGGCTTCCCGCCGGGAAACGCGCCGAGACCGTGTCCTCCACAGCGATGACATGCCCCAGAAAGGGGGATCGGATACGGTCGCTGCATGGGCTTCCAGATTTCGAAAGCCGTGATCCCCGCCGCCGGCCTGGGCACGCGCTTCCTCCCCGCCACCAAGGCGATGCCGAAGGAGATGCTCCCCGTCGTCGACAAGCCGGCCATCCAGTACGTGGTGGAAGAGGCCGTCGGCGCGGGGCTCACCGACGTCCTGATGATCACGGGCCGCAACAAGAACGCGCTCGAGAACCACTTCGACCACGTGTCCGAGCTCGAGGAGACCCTGAAGAAGAAGGGCGACCACGAGAAGCTGCAGAAGGTGAACCAGTCCACGGACCTCGCCGACATGCACTACGTCCGCCAGGGAGACCCGCTCGGCCTCGGCCACGCGGTGCTCCGCGCGAAGATGCACGTCGGCCGCGAGCCGTTCGCCGTGCTCCTCGGTGACGACATCATCGACGCCCGCGACCCGCTGCTGCAGCGCATGATCGAGGTCCAGGGCGAGAAGAACGCCACCGTCGTGGCGCTGCTCGAGGTCCCGGAGTCGCAGACCCACCTGTACGGCATCGCCACCGTCGAGCCGACGGACACCGACGACGTGGTGAAGATCACCGGCCTCGTCGAGAAGCCCCCGCAGGGCGAAGCGCCCTCGAACCTGGCCATCATCGGCCGCTACGTCATCCGCCCCGAGGTCTTCGACGTCCTCGAGAAGCAGGAGCCGGGCAAGGGCGGCGAGATCCAGCTGACCGACGCGCTCATGAAGATGGCGAACGCCGAGGAGTGGACCGGCGGCGTGTACGGCGTCGTGTTCCGTGGACGCCGGTACGACACCGGTGACAAACTCGACTACATCAAGGCGATCGTCCAGCTCGCCTCGGACCGCGATGACCTCGGCCCCGACCTCAAGTCGTGGCTCAAGGAGTTCAACGCGGGCGAATAGCCGACCCGTCGCCGAACGGGTCCGGGGGAACGCCCCCGGGCCCGTTCGACGCTCCCGGAGGAACCAACGCGATGACGACGATCCCGACCCTGTCCCACGGGCGGGTCACCATCCGGCCCCTCCGCTTGCGGGACAGCCGCGACCTCGACGTCGCACTCGCCTCCAACCGGTCGTGGCTCCGCACCTGGGAGGCCACGAACCCGTCCGGGCAGGTCTCCACCGACGTCCGCGGCAGCATCCGCGCGCTGCAGGCCAACGCCCGCGCCGGACTCGGGCTCCCGTTCGCGATGGAGCTCGACGGCCGCTTCGTCGGCCAGCTCAACGTCTCCGGCATCACCTACGGCTCCCTCGCCAGCGCCTCGATCGGGTACTGGGTCGTCGAGGACGCGGCCGGGCACAACGTCACGCCGATCTCCGTCGCGATGGCGGTCGACCACTGCTTCCGTGTCGTCGGCATCCACCGGATCGAGATCTGCATCCGTCCGGAGAACGCACCGTCGCTCCGCGTGGTCGAGAAGCTCGGGTTCCGGTACGAGGGGCTCCGCCGCCGGTACATCCACATCAACGGGGACTGGCGCGACCACTTCTGCTTCGCGCTCGTCGCCGAGGAGGTCCGCGAGGGCGTCCTCGAACGCTGGGTCCGCGGGCAGGTGCCGCCCGGTGTCGGCAGCGTCCCGCTCGCCGCGCGCGACGAGGCGGCGCTGCCGCTGCACACGACGCCCCGCGTCTGACCCGGCGTCGACGTCCGTCGTCGCCCGGGAGACGGACTGGAGGCACGGCTCGCCTCCGCCGGATTTGCCTGCGACACGCGCAACACGCGTCCGGCAATCACCTGCCAGGGCAACGCCCGCCCCTACCGTGTCCCCATGGCAGGTATCGGCTCCTGGGGCGGCGGCATCGTCCTGCTCATCGCGGCCGTGCTCTGGCTCGTGTACCTCATGCCGTCCTGGGCCGCCCGACGCCAGTACCTCGCCACCGAGCGGAACGCGATCCGGCTGCAGCAGACCCTCCGCATCCTCGCGCAGACCGCCGAGCTGCCGGACGAGGTCCGCATCGAGATGAACGCGAAGTCCCTCGCCGAGGCGCAGCGGGTCGCGAAGTCGGAGGAGGCGAAGCGCACCGCGATCGTCCGCGCCCACGAAGCCGCACGGCAGCGGGAGATCACCCGCCGGCTCGCCGAACAGGCCCCGGTCCTCGAACGCGCGTCCTCGGTGCCGGCGCTCACCGCGATGCGCATGCGGCGGTCGCGCCTCGGCGCGACCCTGCTCGGCACGGCGGGACTCGTCGTCGCGGTCGTCGTGTTCGTGACCGCCCCGGCCGCCTGGCTGGTCGGGATCGCCGGGCTCGTCGCCGCCGGCGGATCGGCTGCCGTGCTCGCCCAGCTGCACCAGGTCGCGACGGCGCGGAAGGCGCGGACCGCGACGGTCGCGCCGGAGGCGAGCCGTGCCTCCAGGCCGACGACCGCGTGGACGGACCCGGCGCCGCCCCTGTCCACCGAGCAACCCGCGGAACCCGCGCGCGACCGGAGCTGGACGCCGAACCGCGTCCCGAAGCCCCTCTACGTGGAGCGGCCCGCGGCACCGGCGCCCTCGCCGGAGTCCGCGGCGGAGCTCGCCGCGCGACTGAAGGAGCGCGTCGCCGAGGCCAAGGCGGAAGCCGAAGCCGAAGCAGCGGCGATCCGCGCTGCCGAGGCCGACCCGTCGCTCGCCCGCGTCTCCCCGATGCGTCCCGACGTCGAGGAAGCCGTGGCGTCGCTGTCCGCGCACGACCAGGGCAGGCTGGCCGAGCGGCTCGGGCTCCGGGCTCCCGCGGCGCCGGTGGCCTCGGCGTCGGCTTCGTCGGCTCGGACCGATGCGCCTGCTGCGCCTCCCGCGCCCCCGAGCAAGTGGGCCGGCATGGGCGTCCTCGGTGACGACGCCTACGAGCAGACGGACCTGGACGCGATCATGCGTCGCCGCCGCGCCGTCTGAGCGGTCGATTTCGGTTCCGCTGCGGGCTGGTGCTAGTGTGGTCGAGCACTTGGGGCTATGGCGCAGTTGGTAGCGCGTCTCGTTCGCAATGAGAAGGTCAGGGGTTCGAATCCCCTTAGCTCCACCATGACAGAAGGCCACCCGATCGGGTGGCCTTCTCTCGTTCCCAGGCGATCTCGCCCCGGGGTGGTCTCACCCCGGGGCGTCGCAGCGTCAGCCGGGCACGCTCTCCGTCAGGACGCCGGCCTGCGCGAGGTCCGTGTGGATCGCGTTCGCCGCCTGCTCGAAGGCGCGGTTGCCGCGGGAGATGCCGAGTGCGCCGCCCTTCAGTGCCGACTTGCCGGAACCACGGAGCAGACGCGCCACGGTCCGGCCGTCCGGCGTCACCATGATCTGCACGTCCAGACGGGTGTGGAAGGTGCGGTCGTTCGCCAATCCGCCGATGAGCAGCGTGAGGCCCATGCTGCCGCGGGTCGCGCGCAGGGCTCCCTGCTCGCCGTCGTCGACGGTGTAGCCCTCGCGGGCGAGTGCGCCGCGGACGCGTGCGCGGGCGGTCTCGGGGTCGGTGGCGACGAAGAAGTCGTGGCTCTCGGGCATCTGGTCTGATCCTCTCGACGGTGGTTCCTGCCAGCGATCATGCCGTGTCGTCACCTACGCTGGGAAGCACCATGACTGCTTCCCTGACGCGCCGCTCCCTGCTGTCCCTCGCCGGGGTGACCGGGATCGGGCTCGCGGTGGCGGCATGCTCGTCCGGAGACCGATCGGGCACGGACGGCGGCGGGAAGGGCGGCAGCGCCGGTGGCGATTCCGCCACCCCGACCGCCAAGCCCGTGGCGAAGTCGGTCTCCCCGGCGCAGGTCCCGCTCGCCGGCGGGGTCACGATCACCGTCGCCGGCACCGGACTCGCCGCGGTCAAGGGCGTCACCGTGGGCGGGGTCGCAGCGAGAGACGTCCAGGCCTCGGCGACGAAGGTGACCTTCACGGCACCGCACCAGGCGATGTACACGGCCGGCTCCGCGGACGTCGCCCTCTTCACGTCGGCGATCGAGCCGTCGCCGTCGGCGAACCAGTCATCGGACGGCAACGGCAGCGCGGCGAACGACGGGCAGACCGGCGCGACGCAGGACTCCGCGACCGCGACCCCCACCCCGACCACCGCGCCGGTGCCGGACGCGTCGACCGCGGTGGCGACGTCGACCCTGGCCTACGCGGCACTCACCGACGTGGACCGGCAGCTCCAGTACGCGATGGCGCACTGGAAGGACTACAACCTGGCCGAGTACGGCACCATGAACCCGATCGGCGGCGACTGCGCGAACTACGTGTCGCAGACGTTGATCGCCCGCGGGTGGCAGCAGCGCGACGACTGGTACAACCGGGACGCGGGCGCCGCGCACTCGGCCACGTGGACGTACTGCCCGACGATGGACCCGTGGCTGACCACGAACGCGGCGGAGTTCGGGCTGACCCGACGCTCCCTCGACGAGCGCGACAAGGTGAAGGTCGGCGACATCGTGTTCTACGACTGGAACGACAACGACTCGCCGGACCACACCACGATCGTGTCCGAGGTGTTCACCGAGCCGGACGGCACGATCCGCATCAAGTCGGCGAGCCACAACCAGGACGGCCCGTACCGCGACCTCGACGAGATGATCACCGTGCAGCACCCGGGCGGCACCGCCTGGTTCCACACGTTCGACGCGTAGGCGCCCCGGCCCCACCCGCGGTTCCGCGTGGCACCGCACCGCCGAAGTCCGCTCGAACCACCGAAGTCCGTGGCGCGAGACGACCTCCGCGGTGCCCCTCCGCTTCGCGCCGCGGTATCCCCGCCGCCGCCGTTCGCCGCCCGCGCGCCCACCCGCGTCAGGGGTACCCGAGGAACCAGAGCAGCACGATCGCGACGGGCTGCAGGCACACCCCGACGACCAGCCACGCCACCGCCCTCCGCCGTGTCCGCACGAACGCGTCCGACCCGAGCAGCGGCGCCATCGGCATCAGCAGGCGCGGCAGGCTCTGCTGCGGCAGGAACACCGCGACGAGGTATAGCCCGTACGACGCCGTGAACGACCACACGTCGAGTCCGAGCGCGCGGACGTCCCGCCGCCACCAGAACCACACGGCTGCCGCGAGCACCGCCACCACGAGCACGATCCCGAGCGGTCCGAGCCACGTCCCCGCCATCGTGAACCACGGCGTCAGCGGGGCGAAGTGCTGCCGCCCGACGAACCCCACCCACCAGGACAGCTCGGTGTCGAGGTACGCGTTCGGCCGCCCGGTCACGGCCGAGGCGATCACCGGCCACGCGAGCCCCGCCGCCGCGACGGCGAGTCCCGAGACCACGATGGCCACGACGTCCCGCACGGGCACCGTCCGGCGCTCCTGCACCCACCGTCCGACCAGGTGCACCGCCAGCGCGACCGCGAGCGCCAGCACGCCGGGCTTCGTGAACGCGGCGACGAGCCCGAGCGGCGCGACGAGCCAGTACCGCCGACGCACGAGCGCGAGGAGCGCCCCGAACAGCAGCAGCAGGAACGTGCTCTCGGCGTACGCGACCTGCAGCAGGAACCCGGTCGGCGCGAACGCGAAGAGCGCGGTCGCCCAGCGCGCCCGGTGCGAGCACCCGACGGCGAGCACGAGCCGGTGGAGCAGCACGCACGCCCCGGCGCCGGCGAGCGTCGACACCAGGACGCCGGCGATCCAGAACGACCCGCCCGTGAGCGGCATCACCGCCCGCACGAGCGCGGGGAACACCGGCAGGAAGGCCCAGGCGTTCGGCAGCACGTGGCCGGCGTCGTCGAGCGGCAGCGTCGTCGGGTACCCGTGCTCCGCGATGATCCGGTAGAAGGACGCGTCCCACGACCCCGAGAACGTGAAGAACGACGGATCGCGTCGCGACGACGCGAACGGCCAGCCGGTCGCGGTCGCGAGCACGTAGACCGTCCCCAGGAACAGGGTGCTCACGGCCCGGGAAGCCAGCCACAGGAGCAGGGGAGTGGTCCAGGCGCTGTGGCGTGCCTCCAGGAACCGCCTGGAGGCGCGGCTCGGCTCCGCAACGCTGGTCACCCGAGCGATCCTCCCACGCCCGCCGCCCGTACCGACGTGCCCGTGGACTGAGCGGAAGTGGTCGGGTCCGTCCTCGGAACCCGACCACTCCTGCTCACCAGGGACGCGCCTCCCGGCCGCCGTGCGGCGTCAGCGCCCCGTGACCGCGGCGCGGATCTGCTCGATCGGCACCTTCGGGGTGCGGTCGGCGTTCAGCAGCCCGTTCGTCTCCTGCATCGTGTCCGTGAGTTGCGTGTAGCAGGAACCCGCGAGGAACGAGCTCGCCCGGATCGCGTCGTACAGGGCCGTGATGCGGGCGATCCAGTCGTCGCCGTCCGCGGCCGAGGTGTACCCCCAACCGTCCTCGCGCTGCGCTCCGGGCTGGTAGTTCACGCCGCCGAACTCGGTCAGCATCACCGGCTGCCCGTGGTCCTCGGCCCCCGGCACGAGCACCCAGCGGTCCGCCGGACCCGTGCCGTGGAAGAGCTCGGACCGGGCGGCGTCGTCGGCGTACGTCCGGGCCAGGCTCTCGCCGACCCCGTCGTAGTCGTGGATCGTGATGATGTCCGAGTTGGTGTGCTCCCACCCGTCGTTCGAGATCACCGGACGCGTCGGGTCGATCGCCCGGGTGACGTCGGCCAGCGACCGCGCGTACGCCTGCTGCGCCGGGTCGGTGGCGATGTGCTGCACGCCCCAGCTCTCGTTCGCGGGCACCCAGGTGACGATCGACGGGTGCGAGGCGTCGCGCTCCACGGCGTCCATCCACTCGCGCACCAGGCGCTGCACGGCCCGCGGGGAGAACGCGTACGCACCGGGCGCCTCGCCCCACACCAGGATCCCGAGCCGGTCCGCCCAGTACAGGAAGCGGGGGTCCTCGATCTTCTGGTGGTTGCGGGCGGCGTTGAAGCCGAGCTCCTTGATGAGCTCGACCTCGCGGCGGAGGGCCTCGCGCGAGGGCGCGGCGAGGTGCGAGTCCGGCCAGTAGCCCTGGTTCAGCACGCTGCGGACGTCGTAGCTCCGACCGTTCAGCTGGAAGGCGCCGCCGTCGACCCCGACCGTGCGGACGCCGAAGTACGACGACACCGCGTCGACGGTGCGTCCGGTCCGGTCGAGCAGGGTGACCGTGGCGTCGACGAGCCGTGGGGCCTCCGGGGTCCAGTGCAGTTCGTCCTCGGCCTGGCCGTTCGTCTGGCGTGCGATCAGCACGACCACGTCGAACTCGTCCGCGGTGTCGCCGAGTGTCGACTCGATCGTGGCGAGGTGCTCGTCGCGCTCGTCCCAGCGGGCCTCGACGCGGATGCGGTCACCGCCGGTGCGCTCGCCGCGGAGCCGGACGGTGAGCCGGACGGTCCCGTGGTCGACGTTCGTCCAGCGGAGGTACTCGATCGACGCGGTCGGCACCGCCTCGAGCCAGACGGTCTGCCAGATCCCGGTCGTGCGGCGGTACCAGATGGCGTGCGGGTCCTCGTGCCAGTCCTGCTTGCCGCGGGGCTGGGTGAGGTCGTGCGGGTCGTCCTCGGCGCGGACCACCAGGGTGTGGACGGCGTCGGGGTCGGTGGTCAGCACGTCCGTGACGTCGAAGGAGAACGGGGTGTGACCGCCCTCGTGCTCGCCGATGAACTGCCCGTCGATCCAGACCCGGGCGCGGTGGTCGACCGCGCCGAAGTGCAGCACGACCCGGGGCGACGACGCGCTGAGTCCGGCGGCGGCGAGGTCCGACCGGGTGATCGTGCGGGAGTACCAGACGACGGGGTGGAAGCCGGGCTCGTCGATGCCGGAGGCGACGGACTCGGGCGGGAACGGCACGACGATGTCCCGGGCGTCGGGGAAGCCCGAGCGCCAGGCGGTGTCGTCCCCGTCGTTCCGGAACGACCACGTGCCGTCGAGGTCCGCCCAGTCGGCGCGGAGCATCTGCGGGCGGGGGTACGAGCCGTCCTGCCGCGAGGCGAGCGGGAGGGCCGGCGGGAGGGCGGTGTCAGGTGCGGCGACGGTGCCGTCGAGCGTGCTCATGCGTCCATGCTGGCGCGGTGCGTACATCGTTGTAAAGAGGAGGGCAACGATTGCCCGGACACACCGTGGCGGGGTGGACGGTCGTCAGCCGATCGCGGCGTCGCGCGTCAGGACCATGACGTCCATCCGACCCTGCTGCACGACCTCGCCGTGCTGGTTGCGCAGCGTGACGGTGCGCTCGACGATCCCGGTCGTCCCCGAGCTCGTCAGCCGTGTCGACAGGATCTCGACGTCGCAGGTCACGGTGTCCCCGATGAACACCGGTGCGGTGAAGCGCCACTGGTCGATGCCGAGCAGCGCGACCGCGGAGCCCTCGAACACACCGGTGCGGGCGATCAGGCCCAGGCAAAGCGAGGTGCCGAGCAGCCCGTGCACGACGCGCTGGCCGTACCGGGTCCTCGCGGCGAACTCGACGTCGGTGTGGACCTGGTTGTTGTCGTTCGTCCACGAGGCGAACGACACCACGTCGGCCTCGGTGATCGTGCGACCCGGGGTCGTGAAGGTCTGTCCGGCGGCGAGGTCCTCGAGGTAGTGCGGCACCTCGCCATCCTCCCACCCGTCGCACCGTGCGAGCCGCGCACCGTGCGACTCCAGGCACCGCCGCGTACGGTTCGCTGCATGAGCGACGAGGTCCCCGCCCACGCCACCGACCGCGACCTGCAGGCATGGATCGCCGACCAGCGCTGGTACACCGCGAAGGGCACCAGCCCACGGCTGCGGACCATCGCCGAGCACGACGGCACCCGGCTCGTCATCGACGACGCCCCCACCGGCCCGGTGCTGTACCAGGCGCCGGTCACCCCGACCGACGGCGGAGCGCTGCGCGACGCCACGACCGACCCGGAGTGGGTCCGCGCGCTCACCGCCCGGATCGACGCCGACCCGGAGAGCCTCCGCCCGATCGGCGCCGTGTCGTCCTCCCGCGTGCTCACCGGCGAGCAGTCGAACACCTCGGTGATCTGCGACACCGACTCCGGCGAGCAGGTCATCGTGAAGGTCTTCCGGGTCCTGCACCACGGCGACAACCCGGACGTCACGACCCAGCTCGCGCTCTCGGCCGCCGGCAGCGCCCGGGTGCCGCGGGTCTACGGCGCGCTGCGGAGCACCTGGCCCGACACCGGTCGACCCGACGGATCGGCCACCGGGCACCTCGCCTTCGCCCAGGAGTTCCTGCCCGGGCTCGAGGACGCCTGGCGCGTTGCCCTCCGCGACGCCCGCGACGGGACCTCCTTCGCCGAGGAGGCCGACCGTCTCGGCGCCGCGCTCGCCGAGGTGCACGGGACCCTGGCCGCCGCGCTGCCGACCGAACCCGCGGACGAGTCCCGTCGCGCCGCCGCGATCGCGACGATGCACGCGCGACTCGACGCCGCGGCACGGGAGGCCCCGGCGGTCGCCGAGCACGTCGACGCCGTCCGTGCGGTCTACGCCCGTGCGGAGCAGGCCGCGTGGCCGGACCTGCAGCGCATCCACGGCGACCTGCACCTCGGCCAGGTGCTCGCAGCACCGGGACCCCGCGGATGGGTGTTCCTCGACTTCGAGGGGGAACCGCTCCGGCCCCTCGAGGAGCGCTCCCTGCCGGACGTCACCCTGCGGGACGTCGCGGGCATGCTCCGCTCGTTCGACTACGTCGCCGGCGCACTCGCGCAGGACGCAGCCCCCGTCGACGCGGGGGACTGGGCGCACACCGCACGTGCGGCGTTCCTCGACGGCTACCAGCGCGGAACGGGATCGGACCTCCGCGCGCATCGCGAACTGCTCGACGCGTTCGAGGTCGACAAGGCCGTGTACGAGGTGGTCTACGAGACCCGCAACCGCCCGGGTTGGGTGGGGATCCCGCTCGCCGCGGTCACGCGGCTGGCCGCGCGCAGCGCAGGCTGACCCGCGCACGCAGCAGCGGCCCGCGTCGGCGACCGTGGGACGGACGGGAGGCGCGGGACGGCCCCGCCCCGCGCCTCCAGTCCGTCGCTGCGGGCGCTGGTCAGGTGACGGGGCCGGTGAACTTCTCGCCCGGACCCGCGCCCGGTGCGTCCGGGATCGCCGATGCCTCGCGGAAGGCGAGCTGGACCGACCGCAGTCCGTCGCGGAGCGGACGGGCGTGCTGGTCGCCGATCTCGGTCGCGGCCGCGGTGACCAGCCCGGCGAGGGCGGTGATGAGCTTCCGACCCTCGTCGAGGTCGGTCTGCGTCTCGGGGTCGTCGGCCAGACCGACCTTCACGGCGGCGGCGCTGAGCAGGTGCACGGCGACGGTGTTGATGAGCTCGACGGCGGGGACCTCCGAGATGTCGCGTGCTTCCTCGGTGCCGATGGCGGTGTCGTTGGGCGGGGTGTCGGTCACGGTGCTCCTCTGCTAGACTCGCTCGCGGCAGATGCTGTCCGTGTGCCCGGACTCGTGTGAACGAGGCCGAACACCCCGACAGCGTCACGAAAGAGGAGTCTCTCCCACCCGCGGCCGCGCACCACCAGGCTACCGGGTCCACACCGCTCCACCGACGTCCGCGTCGGTCGGCCGTCCCGCAAGGGACTGCGTCGGGCGGCTGCCGAACGGGTCGAAGATCCGTGCGTCAGATCTCCTCTCTCGTGCCGTCGCCCAGGGCAAACGCCCCGGACGGCCACCACCTGATTGAAGGAGCTCCGCATTCCCGATCCCCGTACCAACGACCGAATCCGCGTCCCCGAGGTCCGTCTTGTCGGACCCCAGGGCGAGCAGGTCGGCGTTGTCCCCATCGCCGTCGCACTGCGCCTCGCGCAGGAAGCCGAGCTGGATCTGGTCGAGGTCGCGCCGAACTCGAAGCCGCCCGTGGCCAAGATCATGGACTACGGCAAGTTCAAGTACGAGGCCGCTCAGAAGGCCAAGGAAGCGCGTCGCAACCAGGTGAACACGGACCTCAAGGAAGTCCGTTTCCGCCTGAAGATCGACGTGCACGACTACGAGACGAAGCGCAAGCGCGCCGAGGGCTTCCTCCTCGGTGGCGACAAGGTGAAGGCGATGATCCTCTTCCGCGGCCGCGAGCAGTCGCGTCCGGAACAGGGTGTCCGTCTCCTCCAGAAGTTCGCCGAGGAGATCGCCGAGTTCGGCGTCGTCGAGTCGCGTCCGACCCAGGACGGCCGCAACATGACGATGATCATCGCCCCGCTCAAGAACAAGTCCGACGTCAAGGGCGAGCAGAACGCCAAGCGTGCTGCCGAGAAGGCCGAGCGTCGTGCGTCGGAGCACGCTGCGAAGGGCAAGGTCGGCGCCGACGCGTCCACCGGCTCCGAGCAGGCCGAAGCTCCCGCCGAATAGGTCACCCCGACCGATCCCGCAACGACGCGGCCCCCCATCCACCCCACGGAAAGGCACCACCATGCCCAAGCAGAAGACCCACTCCGGGTCGAAGAAGCGCTTCAAGGTCACCGGCAGCGGCAAGATCATGAAGCAGCAGGCCGGTATGCGTCACAACCTCGAGGTCAAGTCTGCCAAGCGCAAGGCCCGCCTCAACGAGGACCAGGTCCTCGCCAAGGCTGACGCGAAGAACGTCAAGAAGCTCCTCGGCCACTGAGCCCCCGGAACGTAAAGGAATAGATCAATGGCACGAGTAAAGAGAGCGGTCAACGCCGCCAAGAAGCGCCGCGTCATCCTCGAGCGCGCCGAGGGCTACCGCGGCCAGCGTTCGCGTCTGTACCGCAAGGCCAAGGAGCAGGTCACCCACTCCCTCGTCTACGCGTACCGCGACCGTCACGCGAAGAAGGGCGAGTTCCGTCGCCTCTGGATCCAGCGCATCAACGCCGCGTCGCGTGCGAACGGCCTGACCTACAACCGCCTCATCCAGGGCCTCGGCCTTGCCGGCGTCGAGGTCGACCGTCGCATCCTCGCGGACCTCGCGGTGAACAACCCCGAGACGTTCGCGGCGCTCGTCGAGACCGCCAAGAAGGCGCTCCCGGCCGACACCTCGGCCCCGAAGGCTGCGTAGTCAGTCGTCCTGCTCGCGAAACCCCCGCCGGTCCCGGCGGGGGTTTCGTCGTTCCTAGACTTGGGTCGTGAGCGATCTCCTCGAGAACCCCAAGGCCGGCCGAGTCCGCGCCGTCGCAGCGCTGTCGAAGAAGGACGTGCGCGCCGAGACGGGCCTGTTCCTGCTCGAGGGACCGCAGGCGGTGCGCGAAGCGATCGAGTACCGGCCCGAGCTCCTCCGCGAGCTCTACGTGACGCCGACCGCGGCCGCGCGCTACGCGCTCGACGACGCGCCCGTGGACACCTGGTTCGTGACCGAGCAGGTGCTCGACGCGATGGCGGACACCGTGACGCCGCAGGGCGTCGTCGCGGTGTGCCAGCAGTTCCCGACGTCGGTCAAGGACGTCTTCCCCGAAGCCGGCGCAGGCCTGGAGGCACGTGACGGCCTGCCGGGGATCGTCGCGATCCTCGAGGAAGTGCGTGACCCCGGCAACGCCGGCACGATCATCCGTGCCGCCGACGCCGCCGGGGCCGACGCCGTGGTGCTCACCGGGCGGAGCGTCGACCCGTACAACCCGAAGGTCGTGCGGTCGACCACCGGCTCGCTCTTCCACGTGCCCGTGTCGGTCGGTGTGACGCTCGCCGACGCCGTGTCCCGTGCCCGTGGCCTCGGGTACACGATCCTCGCCGCCGACGTCTCGGGCGACGACCTGCCCGACGTCCGGGCCGACGGTATGCTCGACGGACCGACCGCCTGGGTGTTCGGCAACGAGGCACGCGGCCTGACATCGGAGGACCTCGCGCTCGTCGACCGCGCGGTGAGGGTGCCGATCTACGGCAAGGCGGAGTCGATGAACCTCGCCACCGCGGCGTCCGTCTGCCTGTACGAGTCGGCGTTCGCACACCGGACCCGGTAGCAGTCCGTCCGGTACAGGACGGCGGTATCCCAGGGGCCGGTAGGCTTGGGCCTCGTGTCAGAACCTCTCGAGATCAGCGAATCGGCCGTCGCCGACGCGGTGGACCAGGCCCTCGCCGCGGTCCGCGCCACGACGACCGTGGCGGCGCTGAAGCAGGCCAGGACCGAGCACACCGGCGAACAGTCGGCGCTGGCGCGGATGAACGCGTCGATGCGCAGCGTGCCGCCGGAGCAGAAGGCCGCCGCGGGCAAGCTCGTCGGACAGGCCCGTGGTCGGGTGAACCAGGCGATCGCCGAGCAGGAGTCCGTGCTCGCCGAGGCCGAGGAACGCGCTCGACTCGAGGCAGAGCGCGTCGACGTCACCGCGCTCCCGGTCCGTCGTGCCCCCGGCTCCCGCCACCCGCTGTCGCTCCTCAACGAGACCGTTGCCGACATCTTCGTCGGCATGGGGTGGGAAGTGGCGGAGGGCCCCGAGCTCGAGCACGAGTGGTTCAACTTCGACGCGCTGAACTTCGACGAGGACCACCCCGCCCGCGCCATGGCCGACACGATCTTCGTCGAGCCGGTCGAGCGGCACCTCGTCATGCGCACGCACACCTCGCCGGTGCAGGTGCGGTCGTTGCTGTCGCGCGACCTCCCGCTGTACGTGATCGCCCCGGGGCGGGTCTACCGCGCCGACGAGCTCGACGCCACGCACCTGCCGGTCTTCACCCAGGTCGAGGGCATCGCGATCGACAAGGGCCTGACGATGGCGCACCTGCGCGGCACGCTCGAGCACTTCGCCCGCCAGATGTTCGGCGCCGAGGCGCAGATCCGCCTCCGCCCGAACTACTTCCCCTTCACCGAGCCGAGTGCCGAGATGGACGTCTGGCAGCCGAACGCCAAGGGTGGCGCGCGGTGGGTCGAGTGGGGCGGCTGCGGCATGGTGAACCCCAACGTCCTGCGTGCCGCCGGCATCGACCCGGCCGAGTACCAGGGCTTCGCGTTCGGCATGGGCATCGAGCGGACGCTCCAGTTCCGCAACGGCCTGAACGACATGCGTGACTTCCTCGAGGGCGACATCCGCTTCTCGCAGCAGTTCGGAACGGTGGTCTGATGCGCGTCCCACTCCGTTGGCTCGGTGAGTCCGTCGACCTCCCCGACGACGTCACCCTCGAGCACGTCCACGCGGCGCTCGTGTCGGTCGGCTTCGAGGAAGAAGACGTCCACACCTACGACCTCACCGGCCCGATCGTCGTCGGCCGGGTGCTCGAGCGCGAGCCGGAGCCGCAGAAGAACGGCAAGACGATCAACTGGTGCCAGGTCGACGTCGGCGAGGCCGAGCCCCGCGGCATCGTCTGCGGTGCGCACAACTTCGACGTGGGCGACCTCGTCGTCGTGACGCTGCCGGGTGCGGTCCTGCCCGGGCCGTTCCCGATCGCCGCGCGCAAGACCTACGGCCACGTGTCGGACGGCATGATCGCCTCCGCACGCGAGCTCGGCCTCGGTGACGAGCACGACGGCATCCTCCGCTTCGCCGACCTCGGCATGGAGCCGGAGGTCGGCGCGGACGCGATCGCGCTCCTCGGGCTCGACGACGCCGCGGTGGAGATCAACGTCACGCCGGACCGCGGCTACGTGCTGAGCATGCGCGGTGTCGCCCGCGAGTACGCCCACGCGACCGGTGCGAGCTTCCACGACCCGGTGGAGCGCGTGACGCCGCGCGACGCCGAGGGCTTCCCGGTGACGATCGACGACGCCGCTCCGATCCGCGGCCGCGTCGGCGCAAAGACCTTCGTGACGCGCGTGGTCCGCGGCATCGACCCGACGGTGAAGACACCGGCGTGGATGGTGTCCCGCCTCGCCCTCGCGGGTGTCCGCTCGATCTCGCTGCCCGTCGACATCACGAACTACGTCATGTTCGAGCTCGGACAGCCGCTGCACGGGTACGACCTGGCGAAGGTCCGCGGGGGCCTGGGCGTCCGTCGTGCCGCGCCAGGCGAGACGCTCACGACCCTCGACGACGTCTCGCGGAAGCTCGACCCCGAAGACCTCGTCATCACCGACGACGACGGCCCCGTGGGGCTCGCCGGCGTGATGGGCGGTGCCCGCACCGAGATCTCGGACACCACGACCGACGTCCTCATCGAGGCCGCCGGCTTCGACCAGGTGTCGATCGCCCGCACCGCACGACGTCACAAGCTGCCGAGCGAGGCATCCCGACGCTTCGAACGCGGCGTCGACCCGCTCGTCGCCGAGGCCGCGGCCAACCGGGCGGTGGAGCTCCTCGTCGAGCTGGCCGGGGGCACGGCCGATCCCCTCGGGTCGACGCTCGTCGACGCGACGGCACGCCCCTCGGTGTCGATGCGCCTGTCCCGTCCGGCAGAGCTGATCGGCGTCGAGTACACCGACGCCGAGGTCGTCGACACCCTCCGCGCGATCGGTGCCACGGTCGACGTCGACGGAGAAGTCCTCCGTGTCACCCCGCCGACCTGGCGTCCGGACCTCACCGACGACACCACCCTCGTCGAGGAGGTCGCACGCATCGTCGGCTACGACCGCATCCCGAGCGTGCTGCCGGTCGCGCCTCCCGGCCGCGGCCTCACCGGGCACCAGCAGGCACGCCGTCGCGTCGCCGCAGCACTCGCGGCCGACGGCCTCGTCGAGGCCGTCACGGCACCGTTCGTGTCCCAGGCCACGCAGGACGCGTACCCCGGGATCGACGCCGCGGGCGGGCCGAGCGTCGTGCTCGCGAACGCCCTCGACAGCGAGCAGAACCGACTCCGTCGCAGCGGGGTGCCGGCCCTGGTCGACGCCGCCCGGCGGAACGTGTCCCGCGGGCTCGTGGACGTTGCCCTGTACGAGACCTCGCGGGTGTTCCTGCCCGTCGCAGACGTCGTGCTCGGCACCGACACCGTCCCGGCCGGCGCCACGCTGCCCGACCGCGAGACCCTGGCGGCGCTCGACGCCTCCCTGCCGCCGCAGCCGTTCCACGTCTCCGCGCTGCTCACCGGCCACCGCGTCGTGAAGCAGCCCGGCGTGCAGCCCGAGCCCTACGGCATCGCGGACGCGCTCGACGTGGCCCGCACGGTCGCCTGGGCGGTCGGCGTCGAGCTGACCGTGGCGCAGACGACCCACCCGTCGCTGCACCCCGGCCGTGCGGCGTCGCTCCTGGTGGGCGACACGGTCGTCGGCGTCGCCGGCGAGCTGCTGCCCGAGCGCACCGAGGCCGCGGTCCTGCCGCGCGTCGTCGCCGTCGCCGAACTGGACCTCGACGCCATGGTCGCCGCGGCGCCGGAGCTCGTCTCGGTCGCGCCCATCGTGTCCTACCCGGCAGCGACGCAGGACCTCTCCCTCGTGGTCGGGGCCGACGTGCCGGCGGGCGACGTCCTGGACGCGGTGCGCAGTGGCGCCGGCGAGCTGCTGGAGTATGCTCGGCTCGTGGACGACTACCGGGGCTCCGGCGTGGACGAGGGACAGAAGTCCCTGACGTTCGCGCTGCGCTTCCGCGCCACGGACCGCACGCTGACCGCTGCCGAGGCCTCCGAGGCCCGTGACGGCGCCGTCCGACGTGCCGGCGAGCGATTCGGGGCGACCCTGCGCGACTGATCCACCGGATCAGTACCGCCCGGGGCCGCCGCCTCCGATCACTCGACGACCAGTCCGACCAAAGGTGGAATCCCATGTCCGTATCCGTCGCCGTGGCGGGAGCCTCCGGCTACGCGGGCGGTGAGCTCCTGCGCGTGCTCTCCGCCCACCCCGAGTTCGACGTCAGGACGGTGACGGCGTTCTCGAACGCCGGACAGCCGCTCATCGCGACGCAGCCGCACCTCCGCTCGCTGTCGCACCTGACCCTCGAGCCGACGACGGCGGAGAACCTGCGCGGGCACGACGTCGTGTTCCTCGCACTGCCGCACGGCCAGTCCGGGGCGATCACCGCGGAGCTCGGCGAGGACACCCTCGTGGTGGACTGCGGTGCGGACCACCGGTTGACGGACCCGGCGGCGTGGGAGGCCTTCTACGGAGGCGAGTACCACGGTGCATGGACGTACGGACTCCCGGAGCTGCTGCACGCGGCACCGACACCGGGCTCGGCGGACGAGTGGCGCGACATCGACGACATCCAGACGCAGGGCCGCCAGCGGGCCGCGCTCGTCGGGACGAAGCGGATCGCGGTCCCCGGCTGCAACGTGACCGCGGTGACGCTCGGCATCCAGCCGGGCATCCAGGCCGGGCTCGTGCACGCCGACGACATCGTCGCGGTGCTCAGCGTCGGCCCGAGCGGCGCGGGCAAGAAGCTCGCGAACACGTACCTGGCGTCCGAGATCATGGGCTCCGCGAGCGCCTACGCGGTCGGCGGGACGCACCGGCACATCCCGGAGATCCAGCAGAACCTCGCCGTGGCGGGCGCCTCGGACGTGACGATCTCGTTCACACCGGTGCTCGTCCCGATGTCCCGCGGCATCCTCGCGACGACGACCGCGAAGCTCGCGCCCGGCGTGAGCGCGCGGGACGTCCGGCTCGCCTGGGAACAGGCCTACGCCGACGAGCCGTTCGTGCACCTGCTGCCCGAGGGGGAGTTCCCCCGGGTCGCCGACACCATCGGTGCGAACACGGCCCTCGTCGGGCTCGCGGTCGACGAGGCCGCCGGTCGCGTCGTCGCGGTGAGCGCCCTCGACAACCTGGCGAAGGGCACCGCCGGTGCCGCCGTCCAGTCGACGAACATCGCCCTGGGCTTCCCGGAGACCCTCGGCCTCAGTGTGGACGGAGTCGCACCGTGACGGACGCAACCAGCGAGACGGACGCCGCCCCGGGCCTCCAGGGCGTCACCGCGGCAGCGGGGTTCCGCGCAGCCGGCGTGACCGCCGGGCTCAAGACGAGCGGCAAGCCCGACGTGGCACTCGTCGTGAACGACGGGCCCGACGCGGCCGTGGCCGCGGGCTTCACCAGCAACCGCGCGCAGGCGCACCCGGTGATCTGGTCGCGGCAGGCCGTCGGCGACGGCACCGCCCGAGCGGTCGTCCTGAACTCCGGCGGCGCGAACTGCTTCACCGGTCCGTTCGGCTTCCAGACCACGCACCTGACGGCCGAGGCAGTGGCCGACGCGCTCGGCATCGGGGCCGGCGACGTCGTCGTCTGCTCGACCGGCCTGATCGGCGTCGGTGACCAGACCTTCCGCGACAACGTGCTCACGGGGGTCGACCTCGCGAGCGCAGCACTGTCCGCCGACGGTGGCCCGGACGCCGCGACCGCGATCATGACCACCGACACCGTCCCGAAGCAGTCGGTCGTGACCGAGGACGGCTGGACCGTCGGCGGCATGGCGAAGGGCGCCGGCATGCTCGCGCCCGGTCTCGCGACGATGCTCGTCGTGATCACGACCGACGCCGTGGTCGGCTCGGACGAGCTCGACCAGGCGCTCCGCGCCGCCACCC
This sequence comes from Curtobacterium sp. SP.BCo, assembly GCF_051903265.1. GTDB lineage: Bacteria > Actinomycetota > Actinomycetes > Actinomycetales > Microbacteriaceae > Curtobacterium. The sequence goes on along the minus strand of NZ_CP194337.1, from coordinate 51,226 downwards.
GGGTCACCTTCGACCGCGTCGACTCCGACGGCTGCATGTCGACGAACGACACCGTCGTGCTGCTGTCCTCCGGCGCGAGCGGCGTCACGCCCGAGGTCGGGGACTTCCAGGAGGCCCTCACCGCGGTGTGCGCGGACCTCGCGCGACAGCTGCAGCAGGACGCCGAGGGTGCCAGCCACGACATCGCCATCCACGTCGTGAACGCCGCGAGCGAGGACGACGCCGTGACCGTCGGCCGCAGCGTGGCCCGGAACAACCTCTTCAAGGCCGCGGTGTTCGGCAACGACCCGAACTGGGGCCGGGTGCTCGCCGCGATCGGCACCACCGACGCCGCGTTCGACCCGTACGCGGTCGACGTCTCCATGAACGGCGTCCGTGTCTGCCACGCCGGCGCACCGGACCGGCCGAGCGACGAGGTCGACCTGACGCCCCGCGACACCGACGTGCTCATCGACCTCGGGGTCGGACCGTTCTCGGCGACGATCCTGACGAACGACCTGACGCACGACTACGTCCACGAGAACAGCGCGTACTCCAGCTGATGGCCGACGACAGCATCCTCTCGAAGGAAGAAGAGCACGAGCTCGCGACCGTGAAGGCCGCGACACTCATCGAGTCCCTGCCGTGGCTGAAGCGGTTCTCGGGCAAGATCGTCGTCGTCAAGTTCGGCGGCAACGCGATGGTGAACGACGACCTCAAGCGGGCGTTCGCCGAGGACATGGTCTACCTGCGGTACGCCGGCCTGCACCCGGTCGTCGTGCACGGCGGCGGCCCGCAGATCTCCGCCGCGCTGAAGGAGCAGGGGATCGCGTCCGAGTTCCGCGGCGGCTACCGCGTGACCACGACCGAGGCGATCACCGTCGTCCGCGACGTGCTCGCCGGCGAGGTCAACCGCGAGATCGTCGACCTCGTGAACGAGCACGGCGAGGGCCTGGCCGTCGGCGTCTTCGGCGACGGCGGCTCGCTGTTCACCGGCGAGAAGAAGGGCGTCGTCGTCGACGGCGAGCACTTCGACCTCGGCCACGTCGGCGACATCACGCACGTCGACCCGTCCGGGGTGCTCGCCGCGATCGAGGCCGGGCGCATCCCGGTGGTGTCGAGCATCGCGATCGACGACGCCCACCCGGACCAGGCGCTCAACGTGAACGCCGACGCCGCTGCCGGAGCGCTCGCGATCGCCCTCAAGGCGTCGAAGCTGATGATGCTCACGGACGTCCCGGGGCTGTACCGCAACTGGCCGGACCGGGACTCGATCGTCGACCTCATCGCGGTCGAGGAACTCCGCGCGCTGCTGCCGTCGCTCGAGTCGGGGATGATCCCGAAGATGACCGCGTGCCTCGACGCCGTGGTCGGCGGCGTGGGCGGCGCGACCATCATCGACGGTCGGATCCCGCACTCGATCCTGCTCGAGGTCTTCACGCTGCGCGGGGCGGGCACCGAGGTGATCCCGGACCCGAGCCGACGAACCGAGAACCAGATGACGCACGCGGAGATCGGCCGACGCGGCGCCGCCGTACCGTTCGACACCACGACCACCACCGACACGAAGGGGCACGCGCAGTGAGCACCGAGACGCAGACCGAGACCTGGAACGACCGGTTCGGGGCGTCGCTCATGCGATCCCTGACCCCGCCGAAGATCATGCTCGAACATGGTCAGGGCTGCCGCGTCTGGGACGTCGACGGCAACGAGTACCTCGACTTCCTCGCCGGCATCGCGGTGAACTCCCTCGGCCACGCGCACCCCGCCCTGGTCGACGCGATCAGCGACCAGGCCGCCAAGCTCGTGCACGTGTCGAACTACTTCGCCACGCCGCCGCAGCTGGAGCTCGCCGAACGCCTGAAGCGCATCACGGGTGCCGGCGACGCCGGGCGCGTGTACTTCGGCAACTCCGGTGCCGAGGCGAACGAGGCAGCCTTCAAGCTCTCGCGGCTCAACCGCGGCGCCGACGGTCGGAAGACCCGGATCCTCGCGCTGAAGCAGGGCTTCCACGGGCGCACGATGGGTGCGCTCGCGCTCACGGGCAAGCCCGCACTGCAGGAGGACTTCCTGCCGATGGTCCCCGGCGTCGAGCACATCGACTCGACGGTCGACGCACTCGAATCCGCGATCGACGACACCGTCGCGGCGCTCATCGTCGAGCCGATCAAGGGCGAGGCCGGCGTGGTCGACCTGCCCGAGGGGTTCCTGCTGGCCGCCCGTCGCCTCACCGAGGAGCACGGCGCGCTCCTGATCCTCGACGAGATCCAGACGGGTGTCGGCCGGACCGGCAACTGGTTCACCTACCAGGGGCACGGGTTCACACCGGACGCGATCACCATCGCCAAGGGCATCGCCGGCGGCTTCCCGATCGGCGCCCTCGTCACCTTCGGCTGGGCCTCCGACCTGTTCTCCGCCGGACAGCACGGCTCCACGTTCGGCGGCAACCCGCTCGGCACCCGCGTGGCGAACGCCGTGCTCGCCGAGATCGAGCGCGCCGACCTCGTCGCCGGTGCGGTCGTGAAGGGTGAGCGGATCCGCGCGGGCATCGCCGGCATCGGGTCGCCCCTGGTGGAGGAAGTGCGCGGGACCGGGCTGCTCATCGGTGTCGGTCTGACCGGCCCGGTCGCGGCCGCCGTGAACGCTGCCGCCCTGCAGCGCGGTCTCATCATCAACGCCCCCAACGAGTCGAGCCTGCGCATCGCGCCGCCGCTCATCGTGTCCGACGCCGAGATCGACGAGTTCGTGTCGATCCTCGCCGAGAGCCTCGCCGCGGTCGCTGCCGAGCACGCCGCCGCCGACCAGGAGACCACCGCATGACCCGCCACTTCCTCCGTGACGACGACCTGAGCCAGGCCGAGCAATCCGCGATCCTCGACCTCGCCGAGCAGATGAAGGCCGACCGCTGGGGTGCGAAGCCCCTCGCCGGCCCGCAGAGCGTCGCGGTGATCTTCGACAAGTCCTCGACCCGGACCCGGGTGTCGTTCCACGTCGGCATCTCCGACCTCGGTGGCAGCCCGCTCATCATCTCGACGGCGAACAGCCAGCTCGGCGGCAAGGAGACCCCGACCGACACCGCCCGCGTGCTCGAGCGCATGGTGTCGGCGATCGTCTGGCGCACCTACGGTCAGGCCGGGCTCGAGGAGATGGCAGCGAACACCAGCGTCCCCGTGGTGAACGCACTGTCGGACGACTTCCACCCGTGCCAGCTGCTCGCCGACCTGCTGACCATCCGTGAGCACCGCGGCACCCTCGCCGGGCAGACCGTGGCGTTCGTCGGCGACGGTGCGAGCAACATGGCGCAGTCGTACCTGCTCGCCGGCGCGACCGCGGGCATGCACGTCCGCGTCGCCGCTCCGGCCGAGTTCTCGCCGTCGGCCGAGGTCGTCGCCGACGCCGAGCGCCGCGCCGCCGAGACCGGCGGCTCGGTCCTCGTCGTCACGGACCCGGTCGCCGCGGTGGCCGGTGCGGACGTCGTCGTCACCGACACCTGGGTGTCGATGGGCAAGGAGGACGAGAAGCAGTCGCGGCTCGACACCTTCAACGGCTACCGCGTGGACGACGCCCTGATGGCGCACGCCGCCGAGGACGCGGTGTTCATGCACTGCCTGCCCGCCGACCGCGGCTTCGAGGTCACGGCCGAGGTCATCGACGGCCCGCGGAGCATCATCTGGGACGAGGCGGAGAACCGTCTGCACGCCCAGAAGGCCCTGCTCGCGTGGCTCCTGTCCGCGAACGAGGCGAACCAGGCGGACCGGGCGGACCGGGCGAGCTCGGCGACCGAGTCGGACCAGGCGACCCAGGCCGCGTAGGAGCACAGCGCATGGCAGACCGCGTCGTCCTGGCGTACTCCGGCGGACTCGACACCTCGGTCGGGATCGGCTGGTTGCGCGACGCCACCGGCAAGGACGTCGTCGCGCTCGCGGTCGACGTCGGCCAGGGCGGCGAGGACCTCGGCGTGATCCGCCAGCGTGCGCTCGACTGCGGCGCGGTGGAGTCGATCGTCGTCGACGCGAAGGACGAGTTCGCCGACGACTACCTCGTGCCGGCGCTCAAGGCCAACGCCCGCTACCAGAAGCGCTACCCGCTGGTCTCCGCACTGAGCCGTCCGCTCATCGCGAAGCACCTCGCGCTGACCGCCAAGCAGCTCGGCGCCGACAGCGTCGCGCACGGTTGCACGGGCAAGGGCAACGACCAGGTGCGCTTCGAAGCGGCCGTCGCGGCCATCGCACCGGAGCTGACGAGCGTCGCCCCGGTGCGTGACCTCGCCCTGACCCGCGACAAGGCGATCGCGTACGCGCAGCAGCACGGGCTGCCGATCGAGCAGACCTCCGGGACGCCGTACTCGATCGACCAGAACGTCTGGGGCCGTGCGGTGGAGACCGGGTTGCTCGAGGACCCGTGGAACGCCCCGGCGGAGGACCTCTACGCGTACACCCAGGACCCGACGGTCCCGCGCGACCCGGACGAGGTGACGATCACCTTCGAGCAGGGCGTGCCGGTCGCGATCGACGGGCAGCGCTTCAGCGTGCTGCGGATCGTGCAGGAGCTCAACGCGCTGGCGGGCAAGCACGGCGTCGGGCGGATCGACGTGGTGGAGGATCGCCTGGTCGGCATCAAGTCCCGCGAGGTCTACGAGGCCCCGGCAGCGATCGCGTTGATCACGGCGCACGAGGAACTCGAACGCCTCACACTCGAACGCGACGTGAACCGGTACAAGCGACACGTCGAGTCGGAGTGGGCGGACCTGGTCTACGACGGCCTCTGGTTCAGCGGACTGAAGCGCAGCCTGGACGCCTTCGTCGACCACACCCAGCAGCACGTGTCGGGTGACGTCCGCCTCCAGCTGCACGGCGGACGTGCGGTCGTGACCGGACGCCGGTCGGCGCAGAGCCTCTACGACTTCGAGCTCGCCACGTACGACTCCGGCGACACCTTCGACCAGTCCATGGCGAAGGGCTTCATCGACATCTGGTCGATGCCGAGCCGGGTCGCGGCCCGCCGCGACCAGGCCAACTGACCGAGCACGACGCACCCGCACCCGACGCACACCAGCGACGCACCCGCACCCGACGCACACACGCACCCGCCGCACCCGAACCCGACGCACACACGCACCCGCCCGACCGAACGGAACCAGACGTGACCGACGCGAACCAGCCCGCCGCCAAGACCGACGCCACCAACACCGGCGCCCTCTGGGGCGGCCGCTTCGCCGACGGCCCGAGCGCCGAGCTCGCCGCACTGTCCCGCTCGACGCAGTTCGACTGGCAGCTGGCGCCCTACGACATCGCCGGATCCCGGGCGCACGCCCGCGCCCTGCACACGGCGGGGTACCTGAGCGCCGACGAACTCGACCGGATGCTCGCCGGTCTCGACCGTCTGCTCGAGCAGCACGCCACGGGCGAACTCCGTCCGGACGACGCCGACGAGGACGTGCACGGCGCGCTCGAACGGCTCCTCATCGCGGACCTCGGCCCCGAGCTCGGCGGCAAGCTGCGGGCCGGTCGGAGCCGCAACGACCAGATCGCGACCCTCGGCCGGATGCACATGCTCGACCACGGCCGTCGCATCGGGCACCTGGTGATCGACCTCGTCGACGCGGTCTCCCAGCAGGCGAGCGAGCACCCGGGGGCGATCATGCCGGGTCGCACGCACCTGCAGCACGCGCAGCCGGTCCTCCTGGCGCACCACCTGCTCGCCCACGCCTGGCCGCTCGTCCGCGACCTCGAGCGACTCCGCGACTGGGCCGACCGTGCGAGCGTGAGCCCGTACGGTGCCGGTGCCCTCGCGGGCAGCTCCCTCGGCCTCGACCCGGCGGCGATCGCCCGGGAGCTCGGGTTCGCCCGCCCGGCCGACAACTCGATCGACGCCACCGCCGCGCGGGACGTCGTGGCGGAGTTCGCGTTCGTCCTCGCCCAGATCGGCATCGACCTCTCGCGGTTGGCCGAGGAGGTGATCCTCTGGAACACGAAGGAGTTCGGCTTCGTCCGACTGCACGACGCGTTCTCGACCGGGTCGAGCATCATGCCGCAGAAGAAGAACCCGGACATCGCCGAGCTCGCGCGCGGGAAGTCCGGTCGGCTGATCGGCAACCTGACGGGGCTGCTCGCGACCCTGAAGGGCCTGCCGCTGGCGTACAACCGCGACCTGCAGGAGGACAAGGAACCCGTCTTCGACTCGGTCGCCCAGCTCGAGGTCCTGCTCCCGGCGTTCACCGGCATGATCGCGACGCTGTCGTTCGACACGGCGCGGATGGCCGAGCTCGCACCGCAGGGCTTCTCCCTGGCCACCGACGTCGCCGAGTGGCTGGTCCGCCAGGGGGTCCCGTTCCGTGACGCCCACGAGATCTCCGGCGCCCTCGTCCGGCACTGCGAGGAGCGCGGCATCGAGCTCGACGAGCCCACCGACGAGGAGTACCGCCAGGTCTCGGAGCACCTCACGCCGGACGTGCGTGCCGTCCTGACGATCGAGGGCAGCGTCGCGTCCCGCGCCGGCGTCGGCGGGACGGCTCCGGACCGCGTCGCCGAGCAGCTCGCCACACTCACCCGCCGCGTGCACGACCTCGCGGAGGGCGCGCCCTTCACGCGATGACGGACCCGACCCTCGCGCTCCTCTCCGAGCTGGCTCCGCTCTCGGCGCCGGCACTGCTCGGAGCGACGATCGCCGGCCGCGGTGTGACGCTCCGGATCACGGAGGTCGAGGCCTACTCGGGGCCGAGCGACCCCGGATCGCACGGACACCGTGGGCCGACCGCGCGGAACCGCCACCTGTTCGGCCCGCCGGGGACGCTCTACGCCTACCGCTCGTACGGCATCCACACGTGCGTCAACGTGGTGAGCGGACCGGCGGGGACCTCGTCGGGGTCGCTGCTGCGCGCCGCCGAGGTGGTCGACGGTGTCGAGACCGCTCGTGCGCGTCGTGGTCCCGCGGTGCCGGACGTCGCCCTGGCTCGAGGTCCGGGCAACCTCGGCGGCGCGCTCGGTGCCGTCCTCGGCACGGACGACGGCACGGCGCTGCTCGACGGATCCGGTCCGTACGTGCTCACGCTGGCACCCGGCCTGGAGGCGCGGCTCGCCTCCGACGGGCCGACCCGCGTCGTCGAGGACCTCCTGTCCGAGACCCTCCCCGGCCCGACCGGGCCGGGGAGGGTCACGCGCATCTCGCGCGGTCCGCGCACCGGCGTCGGCGGCATCGCCGGCGGTGCGCGCTTCCCCTGGCGCTTCTGGCTCACGGGCGACCCGACGGTGTCGACGTACCGGCGGCACAAGGGCGCCGTCGACTGATCCCCCCGTTCCTCCCGGCCCGCCCCTCGCCGCTACGATGGCGGGGTGTCCAGTGATACCGCTCAAGATGTCCTGACGCGCCAGCAGAACGACCCGACCTTCGCCTCGGTCTGGGACGAACTGCGCTGGCGTGATCTGGTGCACGTCTCCACCGACGAGACGGCACTCAAGGAGGCCCTCGACGGCGAGCCCATCACGTACTACTGCGGCTTCGACCCGACGGCGCCGTCCCTGCACTGCGGCAACCTGCTCCAGCTGCTGACGATGCGTCGCATCCAGCTGGCGGGGCACACCCCGCTGGCACTGGTCGGCGGGTCCACCGGGCTGATCGGCGATCCGCGACCCACCGCCGAGCGCACGCTCAACACCCGCGAGACCGTGGGCGAGTGGGTGACCCGGCTGCAGGGCCAGGTGTCCCGGTACCTCAGCCCCGACGGCGACAACGGCGTCCGGCTGGTGAACAACCTCGACTGGACGGCGCCGCTGTCCGCCATCGACTTCCTGCGCGACATCGGCAAGTACTTCCGCGTCAACTCGATGCTGAAGAAGGACGCCGTCGCCGCCCGGCTGAACTCCGACTCGGGGATCAGCTACACCGAGTTCAGCTACCAGATCCTGCAGGGGCTGGACTACCGGGAGCTGTTCCTGCAGTACGGGTGCACCCTGCAGACCGGCGGCTCGGACCAGTGGGGGAACCTGACCTCGGGCACGGAGCTCATCCGGCGTACCGAGGGGGCGACGGTGCACGCGCTGGGGACCCCGCTGATCACGAACTCCGACGGCACGAAGTTCGGCAAGAGCGAGGGCAACGCGATCTGGCTCGACCCGGAGATGACGTCGCCGTACGCGTTCTTCCAGTTCTGGCTGAACACGGCGGATGCCGACGTCATCGCCCGGTTGCGGCAGTTCACGTTCCTGTCGCGGGCGGAGATCGAACGCCTCGAACAGGCGGTGGCCGACGAGCCCTTCCGGCGTGAAGCCCAGCGCACCCTCGCGTTCGAGGTGACCGCCGTGGTCCACGGGGTCGCGGCGACGCAGGCGGCGATCGACGCCTCGGCGGCGCTGTTCGGCAACGGCGACCTGGCCGCCCTCGACGCCCACACCCTGCGGTCGGCGATCGCCGAGCTCCCGGGTTCCGTGACCCTTCCCGGTGACGCCGACGTGGCGCGAGCCCTGGTGGACACCGAGCTCGTGAAGTCCATCGGCGAGGCCCGGCGTGCGATCGACCAGGGCGGTGTGTACGTGAACAACACCCGCGCGGACGATCCGACCGCATCGCTGTCGGACATCGCCCTGCCCGGGGGAGTGCTCGTGCTCCGTCGTGGCAAGAAGACACTCGCCGGCGTGACGCTCTCCTGACCGTCCCCGCTCGTCGATGCCCGGTTCCCCGTGTGGGAGCCGGGCATCGTCGCGTTCGGGCCGCACGTGTTGCACAACGCGACACGCCCGGGATGTGGCGCGTCTTGGCGCACCCGCTCAAAGCTGCGTATAGTTCTTACTCGTCACCCCAAAGGTGCGGCGGAGCGGCTGGAGCGAAAGCCCAGAGCCTGCCGGCCCTCAAGCGGGACCATCCTCCACTGGAGTTCAGATCTGGCCTTGCGCTGGATCGCTTCGACGCCTAGGATGACTACTCCACCGGTTCTCTCCTACGGGATGAGCCACTGGGTCTCAGGGCCCGACGACACACCGGTGGTCAAACCAAGAACACAATGCCTCTCTGGCGGAATCTCTTTCGAGGTCGAGCGGGGAGTGCGTCTGGTCCTTGAGAACTCAACAGCGTGCACATTGTCAATGCCAATTTATTGACCCCGTGACTCATCAGCTTTGGTTGGTGGGTTCGGAGACAATTCCTTTTGGATTGAAGATTGTCAGTAGACAGTCAACAGTCAGTTTCAACTCGGTCTGATGCCTTCGGGTGTTGGGTCTGTATTTTTTTACGGAGAGTTTGATCCTGGCTCAGGACGAACGCTGGCGGCGTGCTTAACACATGCAAGTCGAACGATGATGCCCAGCTTGCTGGGTGGATTAGTGGCGAACGGGTGAGTAACACGTGAGTAACCTGCCCCTGACTCTGGGATAAGCGTTGGAAACGACGTCTAATACTGGATATGACTGCCGGCCGCATGGTCTGGTGGTGGAAAGATTTTTTGGTTGGGGATGGACTCGCGGCCTATCAGCTTGTTGGTGAGGTAATGGCTCACCAAGGCGACGACGGGTAGCCGGCCTGAGAGGGTGACCGGCCACACTGGGACTGAGACACGGCCCAGACTCCTACGGGAGGCAGCAGTGGGGAATATTGCACAATGGGCGAAAGCCTGATGCAGCAACGCCGCGTGAGGGATGACGGCCTTCGGGTTGTAAACCTCTTTTAGTAGGGAAGAAGCGAAAGTGACGGTACCTGCAGAAAAAGCACCGGCTAACTACGTGCCAGCAGCCGCGGTAATACGTAGGGTGCAAGCGTTGTCCGGAATTATTGGGCGTAAAGAGCTCGTAGGCGGTTTGTCGCGTCTGCTGTGAAATCCCGAGGCTCAACCTCGGGCTTGCAGTGGGTACGGGCAGACTAGAGTGCGGTAGGGGAGATTGGAATTCCTGGTGTAGCGGTGGAATGCGCAGATATCAGGAGGAACACCGATGGCGAAGGCAGATCTCTGGGCCGTAACTGACGCTGAGGAGCGAAAGCATGGGGAGCGAACAGGATTAGATACCCTGGTAGTCCATGCCGTAAACGTTGGGCGCTAGATGTAGGGACCTTTCCACGGTTTCTGTGTCGTAGCTAACGCATTAAGCGCCCCGCCTGGGGAGTACGGCCGCAAGGCTAAAACTCAAAGGAATTGACGGGGGCCCGCACAAGCGGCGGAGCATGCGGATTAATTCGATGCAACGCGAAGAACCTTACCAAGGCTTGACATACACCGGAAACGGCCAGAGATGGTCGCCCCCTTGTGGTCGGTGTACAGGTGGTGCATGGTTGTCGTCAGCTCGTGTCGTGAGATGTTGGGTTAAGTCCCGCAACGAGCGCAACCCTCGTTCTATGTTGCCAGCGCGTTATGGCGGGGACTCATAGGAGACTGCCGGGGTCAACTCGGAGGAAGGTGGGGATGACGTCAAATCATCATGCCCCTTATGTCTTGGGCTTCACGCATGCTACAATGGCCGGTACAAAGGGCTGCGATACCGTAAGGTGGAGCGAATCCCAAAAAGCCGGTCTCAGTTCGGATTGAGGTCTGCAACTCGACCTCATGAAGTCGGAGTCGCTAGTAATCGCAGATCAGCAACGCTGCGGTGAATACGTTCCCGGGCCTTGTACACACCGCCCGTCAAGTCATGAAAGTCGGTAACACCCGAAGCCGGTGGCCTAACCCTTGTGGAAGGAGCCGTCGAAGGTGGGATCGGTGATTAGGACTAAGTCGTAACAAGGTAGCCGTACCGGAAGGTGCGGCTGGATCACCTCCTTTCTAAGGAGCATCTGGCATCACGGAAGTGGTGTCCAGGCGCCGGATCGAGACGAACGTTCTCGCCGGTAGCTCATGGGTGGAACATTGACAGTGCAGTCGTCAGCGCAGCTGCCGACCTCAGTACGTTCGGGCTTTCGGGTTCGGGTGGGAACGGGTTGGTGGGAAGCGGGGTGGCTGGTGCACGTTGTTGGGTCCTGAGGGACCAGGCTTCCTGACCTGTGATGGGTTGGGGGTTGAGCCGGCGGAGTGATCCGTCACGGTTCTTCGGTGGGCTGCATGAAGCTGATGCGTGAGTGTCGGGGGAGTGTGGTGCCGATCGTATGTTGAGAACTACACAGTGGACGCGAGCATCTTAGATCGCTCGTGACGATGACCAGGCCTTCGGGTGTGGTGATTGTTCGAGTCGATCGCAATTTTAATCTTTGTGGTCAAGTTTCTAAGAGCAAACGGTGGATGCCTTGGCATCTGGAGCCGAAGAAGGACGTAGAAATCTGCGATAAGCCTCGGGGAGCTGATAATCGAGCTGTGAGCCGAGGATTTCCGAATGGGGAAACCCCGCTGGGCGCTTTTGTGACCTGGTGACTCCCGCCTGAATATATAGGGCGGGTAGAGGGAACGTGGGGAAGTGAAACATCTCAGTACCCACAGGAAGAGAAAACAACATGTGATTCCGTGAGTAGTGGCGAGCGAAAGCGGATGAGGCTAAACCGATCATGTGTGATAGCCGGCGGGCGTTGCATGGTCGGGGTTGTGGGACACGTCGCTCAGTTCTGCCGGACTGGGGCGGTTACAGCGCATCATAGTCGAACCGGTTTGAAAGCCGGGCCGTAGTGGGTGCCAGCCCCGTAGACGAAATGGTGTTATGGCCGGATGTGTATCCCAAGTAGCACGGGGCCCGAGAAATCCCGTGTGAATCTGTCAGGACCACCTGATAAGCCTAAATACTCCCAGATGACCGATAGCGGACAAGTACCGTGAGGGAAAGGTGAAAAGTACCCCGGGAGGGGAGTGAAATAGTACCTGAAACCGTTTGCTTACAAACCGTCGGAGCCTCCTTGTAGGGGTGACGGCGTGCCTTTTGAAGAATGAGCCTGCGAGTTAGTGATATGTGGCGAGGTTAACCCGTGTGGGGCAGCCGTAGCGAAAGCGAGTCTGAATAGGGCGTTTCAGTCGCATGTCCTAGACCCGAAGCGAAGTGATCTATCCATGGCCAGGTTGAAGCGACGGTAAGACGTCGTGGAGGACCGAACCCACTTCAGTTGAAAATGGAGGGGATGAGCTGTGGATAGGGGTGAAAGGCCAATCAAACTTCGTGATAGCTGGTTCTCTCCGAAATGCATTTAGGTGCAGCGTTGCGTGTTTCTCGCCGGAGGTAGAGCTACTGGATGGCCGATGGGCCTCAACAGGTTACTGACGTCAGCCAAACTCCGAATGCCGGTGAGTGAGAGCGCAGCAGTGAGACGGTGGGGGATAAGCTTCATCGTCGAGAGGGAAACAACCCAGACTACCAACTAAGGCCCCTAAGCGTGTGCTAAGTGGGAAAGGATGTGGAGTTGCACAGACAACCAGGAGGTTGGCTTAGAAGCAGCCACCCTTGAAAGAGTGCGTAATAGCTCACTGGTCAAGTGATTCCGCGCCGACAATGTAACGGGGCTCAAGCACACCGCCGAAGTTGTAGATTTCGCACACTCGATAAGCCTTCGTGGTTCAGTCGTGCGGAGTGGTAGGAGAGCGTCGTGTGGCGAGTGAAGCGGCGGAGTGATCCAGCCGTGGACGCTACACGAGTGAGAATGCAGGCATGAGTAGCGAAAGACGGGTGAGAAACCCGTCCTCCGAAAGACCAAGGGTTCCAGGGCCAGGTTAATCCGCCCTGGGTAAGTCGGGACCTAAGGCGAGGCCGACAGGCGTAGTCGATGGACAACGGGTTGATATTCCCGTACCGGCGAACAACCGCCCAAGCTAATCCAGTGGTGCTAAGAGTCCTAACCCGGTATCAGCGGATCCCTTCGGGGTGATGCGGTCCGGTCTAACGCTCGACCCCATGCTGGTGCGGTTAGCGTATGAACAGGTGTGACGCAGGAAGGTAGCTGAGCCAGGCGATGGTATCCGTAAGGTGAACCTGGTGTAAGGATGTAGGGCTGACGATAGGCAAATCCGTCGTCTGTACGCCTGAGATCCGACGCGTACCCGTAAGGGGAAATCAGTGATCCTATGCTGCCGAGAAAAGCATCGACGCGAGGTTGCAGCCGCCCGTACCCGAAACCGACTCAGGTGGTCAGGTAGAGAATACCAAGGAGATCGAGAGAATCGTGGTTAAGGAACTCGGCAAAATGCCCCCGTAACTTCGGGAGAAGGGGGGCCGGACACGTGACCGGACTTGCTCCGTGAGCGTTGAAGGCCGCAGAGACCAGTGGGAAGCGACTGTTTACTAAAAACACAGGTCCGTGCGAAGTCGCAAGACGATGTATACGGACTGACGCCTGCCCGGTGCTGGAAGGTTAAGAGGAGGGGTTAGCCTTTGGGCGAAGCTCTGAATTTAAGCCCCAGTAAACGGCGGTGGTAACTATAACCATCCTAAGGTAGCGAAATTCCTTGTCGGGTAAGTTCCGACCTGCACGAATGGCGTAACGACTTCCCAGCTGTCTCAACCGCGAACTCGGCGAAATTGCACTACGAGTAAAGATGCTCGTTACGCGCAGCAGGACGGAAAGACCCCGTGACCTTTACTACAGTTTGGTATTGGTGTTCGGAGTGGCTTGTGTAGGATAGGTGGGAGACTGTGAAGCGGGCACGCTAGTGTTCGTGGAGTCATTGTTGAAATACCACTCTGGTCACTTTGGATGTCTAACGTAGGACCCTGATCGGGTTCATGGACAGTGCCTGATGGGTAGTTTAACTGGGGCGGTTGCCTCCCAAAGAGTAACGGAGGCGCCCAAAGGTTCCCTCAACCTGGTTGGCAATCAGGTGGCGAGTGTAAGTGCACAAGGGAGCTTGACTGTGAGACTGACAGGTCGAGCAGGGACGAAAGTCGGGACTAGTGATCCGGCAGTGGCTTGTGGAAGCGCTGTCGCTCAACGGATAAAAGGTACCTCGGGGATAACAGGCTGATCTTGCCCAAGAGTCCATATCGACGGCATGGTTTGGCACCTCGATGTCGGCTCGTCGCATCCTGGGGCTGGAGTAGGTCCCAAGGGTTGGGCTGTTCGCCCATTAAAGCGGTACGCGAGCTGGGTTTAGAACGTCGTGAGACAGTTCGGTCCCTATCCGCTGCGCGCGTCGGAAATTTGAGAAGATCTATCCCTAGTACGAGAGGACCGGGATGGACGAACCTCTGGTGTGTCAGTTGTTCTGCCAAGGGCACCGCTGATTAGCTACGTTCGGACCGGATAACCGCTGAAAGCATCTAAGCGGGAAGCCGTCTTCGAGATGAGATTTCCATGCACCTTGAGTGTGAGAGGCTCCCAGCAGACTACTGGGTTGATAGGCCGGATGTGGAAGCGGGGACTAACGACCCGTGGAGCTGACCGGTACTAATAAGCCGAAGACTTGACAACACAATTATTTCCCACACTTACGGGTGTGGGGCTCGCGTCCACTTTGTGGTTCCCGACAGACGATCGGGAACATGAAACTGAATACCGCGCCGACGCGCGGGACAGCTTTCATGATCCGGCACGGATCATGTCGAAGGTGTTCCGGTGGTCATAGCGAGAGGGAAACGCCCGGTCACATTCCGAACCCGGAAGCTAAGCCTCTCAGCGCCGATGGTACTGCAAGGGGGACCTTGTGGGAGAGTAGGACGCCGCCGGACTTATTTTGAAGATGTGGCCATCGGCCCTCCATCGAGAAGCCCAGGGATACCTGGATTCTCGAGGTGGTCCGGTGGCTACTTCTGTTTCTGGGGCCATTCACTCGACTCGCGCCCTGGTTCGTGATGGACTGGGCGTCGAGCAACGGGTGACCGGCGCGGCTTGCACACACAACGACACAGCGGACGATCGCCCGGCTTCGAGCTCGGGCACGCAACGAGGAGCAACGGTGGCGAACGACGACGAGCAGCGACGGAACGACGGCGACCGCGGAGACCGACCCCGCCGCGACGGCGATCGGTCCCCTCGTCGAGACGGTGGGAACCGTTGGTCGTCCGGGCCTCGCGACTTCGAACGACGCGAGGGTGAGCGCCGGGATGCTCCCCGTCGCGACGGTGATCGTCCTGCACGCAACGGCGGCCCCTCGCGAGACGGCGGTCGTCCGTTCCGTGATGGCGACCGGTCGTTCCGCGACGGTGGCCGGCGTCCTGCGTGGCGCGGCGATCGCGACGAGTCGAGCCGTCCTCCGCGCGGAGACGGGCCCCGTGGGGCTGATCGGCCGGCACGCGACGGTGAGCGTCGGTTCGGGAGCGGTTCCGACCGTCCGCGTCGCGATGGTGACCGTCCGTTCCGCTCGGACCGTCCCGCACGTGACGGTGACCGTCCCCGTCGTGACGGTGATCGTCCGTTCCGTGGCGGCGATGACCGTCCGCGTCGTGATGGTGATCGTTCGTTCCGCTCGGACCGTCCCGCTCGTGACGGTGACCGTCCGCGTCGTGACGGTGATCGTCCGTTCCGTTCGGACCGTCCGGCCCGTGACGGTGACCGTCCGCGTCGCGACGGTGATCGTCCGCGTCGCGACGGTGATCGTCCGTTCCGTTCGGACCGTCCGGCCCGTGACGGTGACCGTCCGTTCCGTTCGGACCGTCCCACCCGTGACGGTGACCGTCCGTTCCGTTCTGACCGTCCGGCCCGTGATGGTGACCGTCCGCGTCGTGACGGAGACCGTCCGTTCCGCTCGGACCGTCCGGCCCGTGATGGCGACCGTCCGTTCCGTTCTGACCGTCCGGCCCGTGATGGTGACCGTCCGCGTCGTGACGGAGACCGTCCGTTCCGCTCGGACCGTCCGGCCCGTGATGGCGACCGGCCGTTCCGTTCTGACCGTCCCGCTCGTGACGGCGACCGTCCGCGTCGCGACGGCGACCGTCCGTTCCGTGGCGGCTCGGACCGCGACCGCGGCGGCCGTGACGACCGCCCGCGCTTCGGCGACGGCAGCCGTCACGCCGGTGCTCGGTTCGGCGAGGCTTCGCGCGACGACTGGGAGGACCGCGACCCGTACGGCACCAAGTCGGTCCGACCGCGTCACGAGGACCCGGAGATCCCCGAGGAGATCGAAGCGCGCGACCTCGACAAGGTCGCCCGCGCCGAACTGAAGACCCTCAGCAAGGACAACGCCGACTGGGTGGCCCGTCACCTCGTCGCCGCCGCCATGCTCGTCGACGACGACCCGGAGACGGCGAACCAGCACGCGCTC
This sequence comes from Curtobacterium sp. SP.BCo, assembly GCF_051903265.1. Classification (GTDB taxonomy): domain Bacteria; phylum Actinomycetota; class Actinomycetes; order Actinomycetales; family Microbacteriaceae; genus Curtobacterium. Next base: position 35,163 of record NZ_CP194337.1, on the reverse strand, counting down.
AGCGCTGCTCGTCGTGCCGGTCGTGTCGGCGTCGTGCGGGAGACCGCTGCGATCACCGCGTACCGCCTCGGCGACTTCGCGACCGCGCTCCGCGAGCTCCGCACCTACCGCCGCATCTCCGGCAGCAACGACCAGCTGCCGATGATGGTCGACTGCGAGCGCGGGCTCGGACGTCCGGAACGCGCGCTCGAACTCGGCCGCTCGGTGGACCGTGCCGCACTGGACACCCCGGTGCAGGTCGAACTCGCGATCGCGATGTCCGGCGCACGCCTCGACCTCGGCAATCCCACAGCCGCGCTCGGCGAACTCGAGATTCCACAGCTCGACCCGTCGCGGGCCTACACGTGGTCCCCGGCGCTCTACAGTGCTTACGCGGCCACGCTCGAGGAGCTCGGCCGTCAGGACGAAGCCGACGAGTGGTGGGCCCGTGTCGATCGCGCGGCCGAAGCCCTGGCCGAAGCCGCCGACGAGAACGCTTGGGAGACAGTTGATGTGGTCGAGGAAACGGTCGAGGTCGACGGAGACGAGTTCGACGGGGAAGCCGGGGCGGTCGACGACGAGCCCGAAGCCGAACTCGCCGACGAGCGAGACGAGCCCGTCGACGACGAACCCGTCGGCGACGAGCCCGACGACGACGAACCGGCCGGCGACGAGCCAGGCGAGCTCGACGACGACAACCCCACGGACGTCGACGGCTCCGCAGCAGACTGACGCCCCGAAGCCGCCGACGGACGGTGTGGACGTAGTCCTCACCGACCTCGACGGCGTCGTGTACCGCGGACGCAACGCGATCCCGCACGCGGTCGAGGCGCTGACCCGTGCGTCGCTCACGGCCCGCGTCGGCTACATCACGAACAACGCGTCGCGGCGCCCCGTCGACGTCGCGGAGCACCTCGAGCGCTACGGGCTCGAGGTCTCCGAGGACGACGTGGTCACCTCGTCCCAGGCCGGGGTCCGTCTGCTCGAGACCCTCGTGCCGGCAGGCTCGACGGTCCTCGTCACAGGCGGCCTCGGGCTGACCAGCATCGTCGAGGCCGCCGGTTTCACCGTGACGACCAGTGCGGAGGACTCCCCGGCGGCGGTCATCCAGGGGTTCTCGCCGGACCTCGGGTGGACGCACCTGGCCGAGGCGTCGTTCGCGCTGGCGGACCCGGACATCCCGTGGGTCGCGACGAACATGGACTGGTCGATCCCGGTCGAGCGCGGCATCGCGCCCGGCAACGGCACGCTCGTGTCGGCCGTGCACCAGGCCGTCGGTCGGATGCCGGTCGTCGCAGGCAAGCCGGAGCGGCCGATCTTCGACGCCGCGGTGGCCCGGTTCGGCGGCGAGCACCCGTTGTTCATCGGCGACCGGCTCGACACCGACATCAAGGGGGCGAACGACGCCGGGATCCCGAGCGTGCTCGTCCTGACCGGCATCGACACGGCGAAGCAGGTCCTCGCCGCCAATCAGCGCTCGCGTCCCACGTACATCCTCCGAGACCTCCGCGGGCTGTCCGAGCCCTACCCGGTCACGATCCGTCGTGAGGACCCGGACGGCACGCGCTACGCCACCGTGGGGGACGTGACCGTCGCGATGCGCGGTCACGTCGTCCGGGTGCTCGACGACGGCGACGACCTCGACCTGCTGCGTGCGGGGACGGCGCTCATCTGGGAGTCCGGGCTCGCGATCTACGGCCTCGACGTCGACCCGAAGCTGTACGGCGGCGAGTAGCGTGGTGGTCGTGCCGAACGACGAGCAGGGAACCGACGACTTCGCGCAGCGCACCGCTGCGGTCGAGGGACTCCCGCTGCCCGATCGGGCCGATGCGTTCTCCGCGCTCCACGACGAGCTGCGCACGCGGCTCGAGAGCGGTGGCACCGCGAGTGCCTGACGACTCCGCTGCCGGACAGGTCTCGACACCCGTCCGGCTCGATGCGCTGGTGGCCGCTCGCGGGCTCGCGAAGTCCCGCACGGCGGCGGCCAAGTTGATCCAGGCCGGTCGGGTCACGGTGGCCGGCACCGCGGTCGTGAAGCCCTCTGCTCCGGTCCAGCCGGCGGCGCCGATCGAGGTCGACACCGCGGACGAGTGGGTGTCCCGTGCGGCGCGCAAGCTCGTCGGGGCGCTCGACGCGTTCGGCGTCGACCCGGACGGCCGGGTGGCGCTGGACGTCGGCGCGAGCACCGGTGGGTTCAGCCAGGTGCTGCTGCACCGCGGGGCACGACGGGTGGTCGCGCTCGACGTGGGACACGGCCAGCTCGACCCCGTCGTCGCGCTGGACCCCCGGGTCGCCGTGGTCGAGGGCGTCAACGCCCGTAACCTCACGGCCACCGACTACGCGGCGCTCGACCCGGCCGCCGCCGACACCAGCCTGGTCGTCGGTGACCTCTCCTTCATCTCCCTCCGAATGGTGCTGCCCGCGCTGGCCGAGGCGGTGCCCGCCGACGACTTCGTGCTGCTGGTCAAGCCGCAGTTCGAGGTCGGCCGCGGTGGTGTCCGTGAGGGCATCGTCCGTGATCCCGCACTGCGGAACGACGCCCTGATGAACGTGCTCTGGGCCGCGTGGGACCTCGGTCTCGGGACCTCGGGGCTGGCCGCGTCACCGATCATCGGGACGCACGGCAACCACGAGTACCTGGCGCGCTTCCAGCGTGGTGTCGGTGCCAATCCGACAGAATGGATCGACCGGGCGACAGAACTGGCGGAAGGGGCATCATGAGCGACGACCGGCACATCCTGCTGGTGTCCCACACGGGCCGCCGCGACTCGATCGACGCTGCGGTGGAGGTCTGCGACCTCCTGCACGCCGCCGGCCTCGTCCCCGTCATGCCCTTCGACGAGTACGCCGACATCCGCCGGGCCGAGGCCTCGGTCGGCCAGGTGGACATCCTCGGGGTGGACGTCCAGTCCGACCAGCTCGAGATCGTCATCGTCCTCGGCGGCGACGGCACCATCCTCCGCGCCGCGGAACTCGTGCGCGGCACGGGTGCCCCGATCGTCGGGGTGAACCTCGGGCACGTGGGCTTCCTCGCCGAGAGCGAGCGCGACGGCCTGCGGGCCACGGTGGAGCGGGCGCTCTCCGGCGACTACCACGTCGAGGAACGCGTCACCCTGCAGGTCGACGTCGTCGTCGGGCACGAGGTCGTCTACTCCTCGTGGGCACTGAACGAGGCGACGATCGAGAAGGCCTCCCGGGAGCGCATGCTCGAGGTCGTCACCGAGGTGGACGGTCGTCCGCTGTCGTCGTTCGGCTGCGACGGGGTCGTCGTCTCCACGCCGACCGGATCCACGGCCTACTCGTTCTCCGGCGGCGGTCCTATCGTCTGGCCGGACGTCGACGCGCTGCTGATGGTCCCGCTGAGCGCACACGCACTGTTCGCCCGGCCGATCGTGGTCGGGCCGGACTGCACCCTCGCGATCGAGGTGCTCCGGCGCACGAGCGGCGTCGGGGTGCTCTGGTGCGACGGTCGCCGGACCCACGACCTGCCGCCGGGTGCCCGGGTCGAGGTCCGCCGGTCGCCGGACCCCGTCCGTGTGGCGCGGCTCAAGGACGCCCCGTTCACGGACCGCCTCGTCGCGAAGTTCCAGCTGCCGGTCTCCGGGTGGCGTGGCCCGCAGACCGAGGACGAACTGTGATCGGCGCGGGTGTGCACAGCATCACGATCTCCGGGTGGCGTGGACAGTGGACTGAGGACGAACTGTGATCGAGGAGATCTCCATCTCCGACCTCGGGGTCATCGGTGAGACGACCCTCGAGCTCGGCCCCGGCTTCACCGTCGTGACCGGCGAGACCGGTGCCGGCAAGACGATGATCGTCACGGCGCTCGGGCTCCTGCTGGGCTCCCGGGCGGACGCCACCTCGGTCCGCCGGGGTGCGTCGAGCGCGGTGGTGGAGGGCCGGTGGCACGTCCCCGAGCACGCCGCCGTGGCCGAACGCGTCGAGGACGCCGGTGGCACGGTCGAGGACGGCGAACTCATCCTCACCCGCACGGTCTCGGCCGAGGGGCGGAGCCGGGCGACGGTCGGTGGCCGCAGCGCACCCGTGGCGGTGCTCGGTGAACTCGCCGACCAGCTGGTCACCGTGCACGGCCAGTCCGACCAGATCCGGTTGACGTCCGCGACGGCGCAGCGTGCCGCGCTCGACGGGTTCGGCGGCGCCTCGCTCGAGAAGGCCCTGCAGCGCTACACCGCGGCGTACGACGCCTGGCAACAGCACGCCGGTGAACTCGAGACCCTGACCCGCGACCGGGACGACCGCGTCGCCGAGGCCGAACGGATCCGTGCCGCCTCGGACGAGATCGAGTCCGTCGACCCGCAACCGGGCGAGGACACCGAGCTCGCCGAGCGCGCCGAACGACTCGGGAACCTCGAGGAGCTCCGCTTGTCGGCCGGGCTCGCGCACGAGGCGCTGTCGAGCGAGTCCCTCGACGGCGTGCACGACGTCGTCGGGCTGGTCGAGTCGGCCCGACGTGCCATCGAACGGGTCGCCGGCTCCGACGCCGAACTCCAGCCGGTGCTCGAGCAGCTGACCGAGTTGGGCATCCAGGCGACCGAGGCCTCCGCGAGCCTGTCGAGCTACCTCGGCTCGCTCGAGCCGGACGCCGGTCACGACCTCGAAGTCATCAACGAACGCCGGTCACTCCTGGCCGGTCTGACGCGCAAGTACGGCGACACCATCGACGACGTCATCGCCTACGGCCAGCGCGCGAGCGACCGGTTGCTCGAACTCGACGGGTACGACGACCGGGTGGCGGCGCTGCAGGAGTCCGTCGCGCAGGACCTCCAGGCGCTCGAGACCGCCGGGGCGACGCTCACCGCGGCGCGGACGACCGCTGCGAAGGACCTCGCGAAGCGGGTGACGGCGGAGCTGAAGACCCTCGCGATGGCCGGGGCGACCCTCGTCGTCGAGGTCACGGACGCGGGGGAGTACCGGCGGCACGGACGCGACCAGGTGTCGATCCTGCTGCAGCCGCACTCCGGCACCGACCCACGGCCGATCAGCAAGGGCGCGTCCGGCGGTGAGCTCTCCCGGGTGATGCTCGCGATCGAGGTCGTGATGGCCGGCAGCACCACCGTCCCGACGTTCGTGTTCGACGAGGTCGACGCCGGGGTCGGTGGGGCGGCGGCGATCGAGATCGGCCGACGTCTGGCGAAGCTGGCGGAGCGCACCCAGGTGATCGTCGTGACGCACCTGGCGCAGGTCGCGGCGTTCGCGAACAACCACCTCAACGTCGTGAAGGACGCCAGCGGCGCGGTCACCTCGTCGAGCGTGCGACGGCTCGAGGGCGAGGAGCGCCTGCAGGAGATGGCTCGTCTGCTCTCCGGCCTGGGCGACAGCGTGAGTGGCGTCGAGCACGCGCGGGAACTCCTCGACGTCGCCGGCCAGACGGCCTGATGGCCGGCCGGGCAAACGGCCTGACGGCCAGCCGACCCACCGGGCCGCGCACCGCCCGCGGAGCCGACCGCGCGACCGACGCAACGCCCACGGCGAACCGAGGTCGCGCCTCCCGGCACTTCTGACGTACGATGGAATCCCGTGGCGGACACTCTCAGCAGCGGTACCCAGGCAAACACCCCGACCTCGAAGGTGACGAAGCAGATCTTCGTGACCGGCGGGGTCGTCTCGTCTCTCGGCAAGGGCCTGACGGCGGCGAGCCTCGGCAACCTCCTCACGGCGCGCGGCCTCAAGGTCGTCATGCAGAAGCTCGACCCGTACCTCAACGTGGACCCGGGCACCATGAACCCGTTCCAGCACGGCGAGGTCTTCGTGACCGACGACGGCGCGGAGACGGACCTCGACATCGGGCACTACGAGCGGTTCCTCGACATCAACCTGTCGCAGGCCGCCAACGTCACGACCGGTCAGGTGTACTCGACGGTCATCGCCAAGGAGCGTCGCGGCGAGTACCTCGGCGACACGGTCCAGGTCATCCCGCACATCACCGACGAGATCAAGCGTCGGATGCGCGAGCAGGCGCAGAACGACCCGCAGCCCGACGTCATCATCACGGAGGTCGGCGGGACCGTCGGCGACATCGAGTCGCAGCCGTTCATCGAGTCGGCCCGACAGGTGCGGCACGAGCTCGGCCGGAACAACGTGTTCTTCGTGCACGTCTCCCTCGTGCCGTTCATGAACGCGTCCGGCGAGCAGAAGACGAAGCCGACGCAGCACTCCGTGGCGGCGCTCCGCTCGATCGGCATCCAGCCCGACGCCCTGGTCCTGCGCAGCGACCGCCCCGTGTCGGACGCGAACAAGCGCAAGATCGCCCTGATGTGCGACGTGGACGAGGACGCCGTGGTGAACGCGGTGGACGTCCCGTCGATCTACGACCTCCCGACGCTGCTCAACAACCAGGGCCTCGACCAGGTCATCGTCGACGCGCTCCGCCTCGACGCGGCCGCGGTCGACTGGACGGCGTGGACGCCGGTGCTGCACGCCGTGCACGAGCCGAAGAAGGCGGTCACGATCGCCCTCGTCGGCAAGTACATCGACCTGCCGGACGCGTACCTGTCGGTGACCGAGGCGCTCCGTGCCGGCGGCTTCGCGCACAACGCCAAGGTGACGCTGAAGTGGGTCGTGTCCGACGACTGCACGACGCCCGAGGGTGCTGCGAAGCACCTCGGCGACGTCGACGGCATCTGCGTCCCCGGCGGGTTCGGCGTGCGCGGCATCGAGGGCAAGCTCGGCGCGCTGCGGTTCGCCCGTGAGCAGGGCATCCCCACGCTCGGTCTGTGCCTCGGCCTGCAGTGCATGGTCATCGAGTACGCCCGGCACGAGGCCGGCCTGACCGACGCGTCGAGCACCGAGTTCGACCCGGAGACGACGACGCCGGTGATCGCGACGATGGCGGAGCAGGTGGACATCATCGCCGGCGGCGACATGGGCGGCACGATGCGCCTGGGCCTGTACCCGGCGTCGTTCACCGAGGGCTCGCTCGCGGCGGAGCTGTACGGGGCACCGGAGGCCTCCGAGCGGCACCGTCACCGCTACGAGGTGAACAACACCTACCGTCAGCAGATCGCGGACGCCGGCCTGGTGTTCTCGGGCACCTCGCCCGACGGCAACCTGGTCGAGTACGTCGAGCTCCCGCGCGAGGTGCACCCGTTCTACATCGCCACGCAGGCGCACCCGGAGCTGCGCTCGCGTCCGACGAACGCGCACCCGCTGTTCGCGGGCCTCGTCGAGGCCGCGATCACGCGGCACGAGGCGTCCAGCCTCTTCGACCCGGAGAACGAAGCGCAGGTCGCGTAGCGCGCGATCTCCCGGACTGGAGGCACAGTGCCAGCTGGCACCGTCCTCCCTCGCAGGCTCGGTCGGCGCGCCCCGCGCAACGCTTCGCGTTGCCGCTGAGCGGGGCGCGCCAGTCCGTCTGCGGCCGCGTCACCGACGCGTGCTTGGATGGACGGGTGACCGACGCACCCATCACCGACGAACCGGCCTCCTTCGAGGTCACCGACTCCACCGTCGTCTACGAGGGGGCGGTCTGGGACGTCCGTCGCGACACCATCGCCTACCGTGACGCGTCGATGGTCCGGGAGTACATCGACCACACCGGCGCCGTCGCGGTCTACGCCGAGGACGCCGAGGGGCGCGTGCTGGTCATCCAGCAGTACCGGCACCCGGTGCGGATGCGCGACTGGGAGCTCCCGGCCGGCCTGCTCGACATGGAGGGCGAGGACCACCTCACCGCGGCGCAGCGCGAGCTGGCGGAGGAGGCGGACCTCGAGGCCGACGAGTGGGAGCCCCTCGTCACGTACAACACGTCCTCCGGCGGCAGCGACGAGTTCCTGCAGGTCTTCCGCGCCCGCGGTGTCCGACCGACCGCGACGGCCTTCGACCGGGAGGCCGAGGAGGCCGACATCGTGAAGCGCTGGGTCCCGCGTGCCGAGCTGGTGGAGGCCATCCTCGACGGTCGGCTGCACAACTCCGGCCTCGTCGTGGCCGTGCTCGCGGTGGACGCTGCCGAGCGGCGCGCGTCGTGAGCCTGCCGGCGTTCGTCGCGGCAGCACGCTGGACGCACGAGCCGCAGGCCGCCGAGCTCGACGGCACGACGTTCCGGGTGACGGCGGTCGAGGGCAGCGACGCGTGGCGGACCACCTCGTACGGGTTCGTGCACGACTCCGAGCACGCGCTGCTCCAACCCGTCGACGGGGCGTTCTCCATCGAGGTGTCGTTCGTGCTCGACTACGCGGAGCAGTTCGACCAGGCCGGAGTGTTCCTCCGCGTCGACGAGCGGACGTGGATCAAGGCGGGGGTCGAGTTCTCGGACGGGCAGCCGCAGGTCGGTGCCGTCGTCACGCACGGGGTGTCGGACTGGTCGGTCGCGCCGGTGCCGGAGTGGGTCGAACGGACGGTGACCGTGCGGGCGAGCCGGGACGGCGACGCCGTGACGATCCGCGCGTGGGCGGACGGGGAGGAACCCCGACTGGTGCGGGTCGCGCCGCTCGCACCCGACGCGGTGGTGGCAGCGGGGCTCTTCTGTGCCGCGCCGACGCGCAGCGGGCTGACGGTGACGTTCACCGGGTACCGGGTGGGTGAGCCGGACGCCGCGCTGCACTGACCGGGCGCTGCCCGCGCTGCCCGCGCTGCCCGCGCTGCCCGCGCTGCCCGCGCTGCCGGCGGTGCCCGCGCTGCCCTGCGCTGGCGGGGCGGCTGTGCCGGTTAGCCTTTCGGGGTGATGCCCCTCGACCGTGCCACGGAGACGTACCTGCGGCACATCGCGATCGAGCGGGGGCTCTCGCAGCACACCCTGTCGGCCTACCGGCGGGACCTGGCGACGTTCGCGGACTGGCTCGCGACGGCACCGGTGGTCGACTCGGCCGGCGCCGACCGTGCCGGGGGAGCGGCGGTGCTCGAGGACGTCGGACGGATCTGCCGTGCGGACCTCGCCGGGTTCGTGACGTACCTGGCCACCCGACCGTCGGGTCCGTTGGCACCGAGGTCCGTCGCGCGGATGCTCAGTTCGGTGCGCTCGTTCACGGCGTTCGCCGCCGGGGAGGGCTGGCTGCAGCTCGACCCGGGGGCGTCCGTCCGTCCGCCGAAGGCACCGATGCGGCTGCCGAAGGCGATCTCCGTGCACGACATGGAGCGGCTGCTCGCCGCGGCGTCGATCGGCTCCTCCGACGGCGCGGCCGACGATCTCGTCGGCCTGCGGGACAAGGCGTTGCTCGAGCTGCTCTACGCCACCGGCGCGCGGATCTCCGAGGCCGTCGGGCTGTCGGTCGACGACGTCACCACGTTGTCGGACGCATCGGCTCCGGACGCCGGCGGGCTTTCGGTGGTCAAGGTCACCGGCAAGGGCAACAAGCAGCGCGTCGTCCCGCTCGGCAGCTTCGCCCGGGCCGCGATCGACGCGTACCTGGTGCGGGCGCGCCCGGTGTTCGCGGCACGTGGGGCGTCGACGCCGGCGTTGTTCCTCGGTGCCCGGGGAGCGCGGCTGTCCCGGCAGAGCGCGTGGCTGGTGATCCAGGCGGCCGCGGCACGCGCCGACCTCGCGGAGCACGTGTCGCCGCACACCTTCCGGCACTCGTTCGCGACGCACCTGCTCGAGGGCGGGGCCGACGTCCGTGTCGTGCAGGAGCTGCTCGGGCACGCGAGCGTCGCGACGACGCAGATCTACACGATGGTCACGGCGGACATGCTCCGGGACGTGTACCAGACGGCGCACCCGCGGGCTCGGCGCGCTTCGTGAGCAGAAGACGTCGGGTGGCCCGGGCACACCCGACGGTTTCTGCTCACGAAGTGCCCGCGGGGCGGGCGGGCGCGGGGCGCGCGCGTGCGGGGCGCGCGCACGCGGGGCGTGCGGCACGCGGCGCGCGGGGCGCCCGCCCGCGTCAGAACAGGTGGAACTGGGACGACGCGGCGACGGCAGCGGTGGCGACCGCGACCACCAGGGCGCTCGCCGACGCGCTCCGGGCCAGGACACGCCAGCCCCCGGTCGCACCGGGCCACACCACGGCGAGCAGCCCGATGACGATCGCCGCGGCGCTGGACACGCCCCAGGGGTTCATCACGACCGAGAGCGCGGCGAACAGGACGGCCAGGGACGAGAACGCGCTGAACCGGTGCACGCCCGAACCGCCGGACGCCCACGACCCCGTCCGGACGGCGGCGGGTTGCACCGAGAACGACGGACCCACGGGCGCGACCACGACGGGGACGATCGGCTCGGTCCGGCTCGGCAGCGTGCGGGTCGCCGCTCCCCAGGCGTGACCGTCCCACCAACGCAGGCGGCTGGCGTCCTGCGGGTCCGGGAACCAGCCGGCGGCCGGCAGCGTCACGGGAACTCCTCGAGGTGCGGGGGTGGTGCCCCACGACACTACGGGAGTGCGGAAACCGGCCACAGTCCCAGGCCGGGTGTCAGCACAAGTGCCGACACCCGTGGGCCTCATGCAGGGACGGGTGCGGCGTCCACCTCGGCGAACACGTCCTTCACGGCGGCGAGCAGTCGGGCGTTGAAGTCGACGCCGAGCTGGTTCGGCACGGTGACGAGCACGGTGTCGGCGGCGCGGACGGCCTGGTCGGCTGCGAGCTCCGTCACGAGGGCCTCGGGCGACCCGATGTAGGACCGACCGAACCGGGCGAGCCCGCCGTCGAGGTGTCCGACCTGGTCCTGCCCCTCGACCTGTGCCCGGACACCGAAGTAGCGCCGCGATTCGTCGTCGATGATCGGGATGATGCTGCGCGACACCGAGACGCGCGGGGTGCGCTCCCAGCCCATCTCCGCCCAGGTCGTCCGGAAGCGTTGGATCTGCTCGGCCTGCAGCTCGTCGAACGGCACGCCGGTGTCCTCGGTGAGGAGGGTCGACGACATCAGGTTCATGCCCTGCTCGGCGGTCCACTCCGCGGTCGCCCGGGTGCCGGCACCCCACCAGATGCGGTCGCCGAGCCCGTCGGACAGCGGGGAGATCGGCAGCGAGCCGACCGCACCGGTCATCTGCGGGTTGGCGTTCGCCATCGGTTCGCCGGCGATCGCGCGGCGGAACACGTCGGTGTGCGCCCGCGCCATGTCGCCGCCGTTCTCGTCGGTGGCGTCGGGCACGTAGCCGAACTGCTGGTAACCGGCCAGCGCGGTCTCGGGTGAGCCACGGGAGACGCCGAGCTGCAGTCGCCCGCCGGAGATGAGGTCCGCAGCCGCGGCTTCCTCGGCCATGTAGAGCGGGTTCTCGTAGCGCATGTCGATCACGCCGGTGCCGATCTCGATCCGGCTCGTCCTCGCGGCGATGGCGGAGAGCAGCGGGAACGGAGCGGCCTGCTGCGGCGCGAAGTGGTGCACGCGGAAGTAGGCGCCGTCGACCCCGGCCTCCTCGGCGGCGACGGCGAGGTCGATCGCCTGCACGAGGGCCTCGCGGCCGCTGCGCACCTTGGAGCCCGGCACGTCACGCCAGTGCCCGAACGACAGGAACCCGATCTTGGTCATGTCGATACGAACGCATCCGACCCCACGGTCATTCCACGGCGACTACGGTCTCCGGCATGGACGATCCCCGCGCCGCACTCGCCGCCGAACGGGAGCGCAACCAGCGGCTGCTGTCCGACGTCGAGCGGAGCATGCGGGACGTGAGCGACGCCCGGCAGGACGCCAACTCGGACGACGAGCACGACCCCGAGGGTGCAACGCTCGCGTGGGAGCGCGGTTCGCTCGGCGCGGTGCGGGATGCCGCGCAGCTGCGGATCCGGCAGGTGGACGCCGCGCTCGCGCGGCTCGACGCGGGCACCTACGGTCGGTGCGCCGTCGGCGGCGAGCCGATCCCGGAGGCCCGCCTCGCCGCGGTCCCGTGGGCCGCGACCTGCGTCGCCCACGCGTGACGCGTCGACACGCGACGGTGACCTGACGGACGGGAGGCGCGGGGCGGCCCCGCACCGCGCCTCCCGTCCGGGACGCACCGCGCGTCCACCGCGCGCGCCGCGGATTCCCAGCCGCGCGCCCTACATTTCCGCACATGGAAGGCGACCCGAACGACCGGACCGACGCGGTCGAACGCGCCGAGGCACCGCACCGTCGGTTCCAGTGGTTCCGCGACGTCCGCGCCTGGATCCACGCGCGCCCGCACCTGCACCTCTTCTACAAGGTGATCGTCGGCATCGTCGGCGGGCTCGTCGTCGTGATCGGGCTGATCCTGGTGCCGCTGCCCGGTCCGGGGTGGCTCGTGGTGTTCATCGGGCTGACGATCCTGGCGAGCGAGTTCCACTTCTTCCACAAGATCATCACGTGGCTCCGTGCCCAGCTGCACCGCTTCTGGGACTGGGCGAAGGCGCACGGTCCGCAGTGGCTGCGGAACGCGGCCGACCGCGGCAAGGCCGACGTCGACGCGGCGCACGCGGATGCGCACCGCAGCGTCGGTGTGCCGCGTCGAGGACCGAAGCGCGCGCACCCCGGTCACTGACCGGCGCCGGGTGCCGCCGCCCGCGGCGCCCGCCCGCGCCCTCGCACCGTGCGTGCCCGTGCCCGTGCCCTCGCACCGCGCGTGCCCTCGCACTGTGCGAGGGCGGGTGTGCAGTGTGCGAGGTTCCGCGCGGTGTGCGAGGGGATCCGGGTCGCACGCTCGTCGGAACCTCGCACCGTGGGTGCAGCCCGTGCGCGTGACCTCGCACCCTGAGTGCGGAACGGACGCGTGCCATCGCACCGTGCGAGGCGCGCTCGACCCGGCGCCCGCCGTCAGTCGGCGGACGCCACCCGGACCGAGCCGGTGCAGGTGCGCTCGAGGACCTCGGCGGCCTCTTCCTCGACGGCGGCGGCGTCCCGCGACACGAGCTGCAGCACGAGGGCGACCACGGCGGCGACGACGATGAACGCGCCGTACCCGGCGATGACCGGCACGAGGCCGACCGTCGGCTCGAGCAGGCCACCGACGACCGCGGGGACGCCGAACGCCAGGTAGCTCACGACGTAGATCGTGGAGAGGAGCCCTGCGCGGTGGGTCGGGGCCGCCGTGGCGAGGAGCATCCGCAGCGGTGCCTGGAAGCCCGCGCCGAAGCCGACGCCCGCGATCGCACTGCCGACGACCAGGCCGGGGAGCGAGTGGGCCATCACGAAGGCGACCGTGACGATCGGCCCGAGCACGAGGGCGACGAGTCCGACGAACACCGCGTGCCGGGCGTCCATCCGCTGCGTCGCCAGGCCGGTCAGCGCACCGACGCCGGTGACGACCGCGATGAGGGCCCCGGCGGCGAAGTGGTTGGTGATGCCGAACACCGCGCCGAGCGCCGACGGGACGAGGGACAGGAACATCCCGCCGAGGGCCCAGCTCGCGATGAGGGACCCGGCGACGCCGCGGAACAGCCGACGCGAGGACCGGGGGACGCTGATGCGCGGCGCCAGGGACCGGACGGCGCCCGGGCGTCGGGTGACCCGCTCGGGGACGATGACGAGCGCGATCACCATGAGCACGAGGAGCGACCCGAACAGCACGTAGACGAGCTGTTCCGGAGCGGGACCCCACTGCACGAGGGCGCCGCTCGACAGGGCACCGGTGGCGAGGGCGATCGGCGGGATCACCCCGTTCAGGACGCCGGCGAGGGTCGGGAACCGCTCGAGGGAGTTGTCGATGAGCGCGGCTCCGAGCGCACCGATGAGCAGTCCCACGGAGACGCCCTGCACGATGCGGTCGACGATGAGGGCGCCGACGCCGTCCGCGACCGCGAACAGTCCGAGCGAGAGGGCGACCCCGAGTCCGCCGACGACGAGGACGGGCTTGCGGCCGACGTGGTCGGACAGTCGGCCGGCGACGAGCAGGCTCGTGAGCAGCCCGGCGACGTAGATCGCGAACACGCCGGTGAGCATCAGGGGCGTGAGGTGCCACTCGGCCGCGTAGACCGGGTAGATCGGCGACGGGACGGCCGAGGAGGCGACCGACACGAGGAGCATCGCCGCGAGGATCCAGAACCCGGCGACCGAGCGAGCTGACTGCGCCATGAGCGCCACCTTCCGTTGCGAGCAATTCAGTACGAAGAGAGTCGTACAGTATCGATCTCCTCAGTACGACGCAAGTCGTACTGAGGAGGGAACGGTGGTAGCGTCCAGTCCATGCCCGCGCCCGTGGATGCCCCCGAACACCTGCCGCAGCCGACCGTCGCGGAGATGGACCTGCCGGTGGTGATGGACGCCCTGAGCGACCCCATCCGGCTCGCGATCCTGCACCGCTACCTCGTCGACGCGGCCGGCGGGATCCGCAGCTGCGGGTGGGTCGGGATCGACCGGCCGAAGTCCACGCTGACGCACCACTTCCGCGTCCTGCGCGAAGCCGGGCTGCTCGAGCAGCACCAGGAGGGGCTGACGCGGAGCAGCCGCGCCCGCGTCGAGGACGTGGAGCTGCGCTTCCCGGGGCTGCTGGACCTGGTGTACGCCTGGGAGGTCCCGGCGGCCCTGATGCGCGAGGACGTCACGGCGTGAGCGCCGTGCACACGCTCCCGACGATCAGCGTGGACGCGGTCAGCACGGACGCGCTGCGGCAGGACCTGACGGACGCCGGCTTCACGGTCGAGCGGCTCGACGCCCTCTGGGGCGCCGAGGCCGCGGCATCACTGCACCGTGGATCACGGGTGGCCGCAATCCGCGCGCTCGCCGCCCGCGGGACGACGCCGCTCAGCACCCTCGCGACGCTCTTCGTCCTCGGGCTCCCGGTTCCGCGGGCGGATGCCGAACGCGCCTTCCCGACCGCCGGGGTCGACGCCGTCGCGGCCGCCGGGCTGGTCCGGACGGAGGACGGCGACAGCGGCGGCAGCGCCGCCGTGGTGCTGCCGTCAGTCGACCTCCGCCCCTACGCCTTCGTCGACGACCTCGGCGCCGGCAGCTGGTGGATCGTCTCCGACCTCGGCGAACTCGCCCTCGGCACGGCCCTCGGCGAGGAGCACGTCCTCGGCATCGGCGGTGCGACCACCACGCTGTCCGGCCTGCAGGTCCCCGTCCCCGTCCGCCGGGTGCTCGACCTCGGGACCGGCTGCGGCATCCAGGCCCTGCACGCGCGCCGGTTCGCCGAAGAGGTGATCGCGACCGACATCTCCCGGCGGGCGCTCGACATCGCCCGGTTCAACGCGCAGCTGAACGGCGTCGACGGCATCGACTTCCGCTTCGGCTCCTTGTTCGACCCGGTCGCGGGGGAGCGCTTCGACCGGATCGTGTCGAACCCGCCCTTCGTCATCACACCCCGCCGCGAGGGCGTCCCGTCCTACGAGTACCGCGACGGCGGGATGGTCGGCGACGCCCTGGTCGAGACCGTCCTGCGCGGGCTGGCGGACCACCTCGAACCCGGCGGGACCGCACAGCTGCTCGGGAACTGGGAGTACCACTGGGGCGTCGACGGGCTCGACCGGGTCCGCGCCTGGTTCGAGGACGCCGACGCCGACGGTCGTGGACTCGACGCGTGGGTGCTCGAGCGCGAGCGGCAGGACCCCGCCGCCTACGCCGAGACCTGGATCCGCGACGGCGGCACGAAGCCCGGCACGGCCGAGTTCGACGGCCTGGTGGACGCCTGGCTCGACGACTTCCAGGACCGCCGGGTCACCGGCGTCGGCTTCGGCTACGTCGTGGCCCGGAAGCCCCGGCCGGGAGGCACGGTGCACCTCCGCCGCTTCGAGCGCGTCCCCGAGGCGCTCGGCTCCAACCCCGCGGGCCTCGGCGCCACGGTCGCCCGGGTCCTCGACGCCGCGGCGTGGCTGGCCGGGCACGACGACGTCGCGCTCGCCGCCGCCCACCTCGTGGTCGCCGGCGACGTCACCGAGGAGCGCCACTACTGGCCCGGCAACGACGACCCCACGGTCATGACGCTCGTGCAGGGCGGCGGGCTCGGGCGGCGGGTGGACGCGGACACGGCGCTCGCCGCGTTCGTGGGTGCGTGCGACGGCGACCTGTCGGTGGCGGCCATCATCGGTGGCCTCGCGCAGATCACCGGGGCCGACGAGCAGGCGCTCGCGGCGGACCTGCTGCCGGCCGCCCGTGACCTCGTGCTCGACGGCCTGCTGACGCCCGGCCGCTGATCCTCAGGCGCGGCCGTCGCGCCAGCTGTGCTCTGGTGCGTACCCGAGGAGCTCGCGGGCCTTGTCCGACGACAGCAGCGAGCTGACGCCGTCGATGTCCGCACGGCGCTCGATGTCCGGCACGTACCGCTCGACGAGCTCGATCGTCGGGGTGTCCATGACCGTGTCCGGGCTCGCGATGACGAACGCCTCGAAGCCGGTGAGCTCCGCCTCGACGGCCTTGCGGACGGCCTGGGCGCCGTCGCGGGAGTCGATGTACGACCACAGGTTGAAGGTCTTCGCCTCGGGGGTGGCGTCCCACGGGAACGCCGGGTAGTCGGTCTCGTCCATCACGTTCGAGAAGCGCAGCCCGATCATCTTCAGCTCGGGGTCCCAGTGCGTGAAGTGCCGGGCCATCTCCTCCTCGACGGCCTTGCCGAGGGAGTACGACGACTTCGGGCGGACCGCGAACTCCTCGTCGACGGGCAGGTAGGGCGGGTGGTGCTCGCCCATCGGGATGCCGAGCAGGGTCTCGCTCGACGCCCACACCAGGTTCTTGATCCTCGCCGCACGAGCGGCGTGGAAGACGTTGATCGACGCCGTGACGTTGTTCGTGATCAGCGCGACGTCGGGCACCTGGCCGGGCGCCGGGATCGCGCCGAGGTGCACCACGGCGTCGACGTGGTCGTACCGGTCGTCGACGCCGGTGAAGGCGCCGAGGACCTGGCCGTAGTCGCCGAGGTCGGTGCGGACGAACTGCACCCGATCGGGCTTGTCGGGGGAGGGGACGCGGTCGAGCAGGACCACGTCGTAGCCGTGCTCGTCGAGGTCGCGCACCACCGCTCGGCCGAGCTTGCCGCTGCCACCGGTCACCACAACACGCGTCATCGCGTCACTCCACATCGTCGTCGGGCCGACGTCCCCGTCGGCACGACCCATCTTGCCGTGCGGTCGCCGAGCGTTCCCAGGCCCTGCCGGTACCTGTCCGCGCGACGCAGGCTGCGCCGCCCGGTCAGGACGAGGGAACCGCCTGCGCGATCGCGAGCCGTGCGACCAGCTCGACGTGCTCGGCCATGTCGCGCGTCGGGTCGAAGAGCCACTGGATCTGCATGCCGTCCGAGACCGCGAGCAGCACGCTCGTCAGCTCCTCGACGTCGACGTCCGGGCGGAGCCGGCCGTCCTCCTGCATGGCGCGGAAGTCGGCGGACAGGTCGTTCCGGCTGCGCTCGTAGCGCTGCCGGAAGTACTCGTGCGCAGGGTGCTCCGGGTCGGTGGCCGCCGCGGCGGACAGGTTCACGAACATCTGCACGAGCCCGGGGACCTCGGCGTTGTGCCGCACGATCGCGGCGAGGAGCTCGGCGGGGTCGGCGGCGTGCCAGTCGTGCTGCAGGTCGAGTTCGTCGCGTCGCCGGAGGATCTCGACCCAGAGCTCGTCCTTCGAGTCGAAGTAGTGCAGGAGCCCCGCCTGGGTGAGCCCGACGGCGTCGGCGATGTCCTTGATGCTCGTGCGCCGGAAGCCCTGCTGCGCGACGAGTTCGAGCGCGGTCGTGAGGATCTCCCCGCGCTTCGCGATGCCCTTCGCGTACGAACCCCGTCGTGCCATGGCAGGACTGTACCGCCCCGGCGTCCGTGCAGAAAACCTAACAGAGGTCGGTTTTGGTGGTACGTTGACGGGAGCCGCCGAAGGAGGCGTGCGAGTCGCCGACGTCGGCGGCGTACCCGATGGAGGTTGCAGTGGCCAACGACGCCCTGACCGTTTCCGACACGCCGACCGCAGTCGCGCCCACCCGCGGTCGAGGCTCGTCCCTCATGTACACGCTCGGCATGCCGATCGCGATGCTCGGTCTGTACATCGCCCTGCTGCCCCCGGTGCTGGTGGCGATGGCACTGAAGGTCGCCGAGATCGCCCCCGACAACCAGGCCGGCGTGCTCGGCCTGGCGCTCGGGATCGGCGCGTTCGCCGCGATGGTCGCCAACCCCCTGGCCGGTCGCTTCAGCGACCGGACCGCCGGGAGGCTCGGCATGCGTCGTCCGTGGATCATCGGCGGCACCGTGGTCGGGTTCGCAGCCCTCGTGGTCGTCGCGACGACGACCTCCACCGTCGTGCTCGTGATCGGGTGGGGTGTCGCGCAGATCGCGTACAACGCAACGATCGCGGCGCTGACCGCCGTCCTGCCGGACCACGTCACGCGGTCGCAGCGCGGTCGGGTCGCGGCGCTGCTCGGCCTCGCGCAGAACCTCGCGCTCGTCGGCGGCACCTTCCTCGTGCAGCTGTTCTCGACCTCGGCGACGCAGATGATCGTGCCCGGCGCCATCGGCTCCGTCGTCGTGGTCCTCTACGCACTGGTCTTCCGCGACCGCGTCCTGACGAACCGGCCGACGTCGAAGCTCGGGATCGGCCAGCTGTTCGGCTCGTTCGTCTTCAACCCGGTCAAGCACCCGGACCTCGGCTGGGCGTGGCTGACCCGCTTCATGATGGTCGCGGCGCAGTACACGGCCGTCAGCTACCTCACCTACTTCCTGCGCGACGACATCGGCGTGAACGAGTCCAACCTGGCGAACGCGGTGTTCCAGGGCACGCTCTGGAACGTGGTCGGCATCGTCCTCACGTCGCTGGTCGCCGGCTGGC
The DNA here is from genome assembly GCF_051903265.1 of Curtobacterium sp. SP.BCo. Classification (GTDB taxonomy): domain Bacteria; phylum Actinomycetota; class Actinomycetes; order Actinomycetales; family Microbacteriaceae; genus Curtobacterium. Next base: position 16,598 of record NZ_CP194337.1, on the reverse strand, counting down.
TGTCGGACAAGCTCGGCCGCCGCAAGCTCTTCGTCGCGGTTGCCGGCATCGTCGGCGTCGTCGGCCTCGTGCTCATCGCACTCGCCCCGTCCCTCGGCATGGTGCTCGTCGGCGAGTTCGTGATGGGCGCCGGCATGGGCGTGTTCTACGCCGTCGACCTCGCCCTCATCACGGACGTCCTGCCGTCCGACCAGGACAACGCGAAGGACCTCGGTGTCGTGAACATCGCACAGGCCCTGCCGCAGTCGATCGTGCCCGCGGCGGCCCCCGGCGTCATCGCCCTGACCGGCGGGTACAGCGGCTTCTTCATCACCGGCGCCGTCGTCGGACTCCTCGGCATCGTGTCCGTCTCCCGCATCCGCGGCGTGCGCTGACGCTCGCCCACCCACGAAAGGACCGATCACCGTGACTGATCTGCAGACCGCGAGCACCGCCTCCAGTCCGCTCGCCGAGCGCATCGACGCGCTCCTGGACCAGCTGACCACCGAGGAGAAGGTGCAGCTGCTCACCGGGCGTGACTTCTGGACCACCTGGCCGATCGAGAAGATCGGGCTCCGCCGCATCCTGATGTCGGACGGCCCCTCCGGTGTCCGCGGCGAGGTCTGGGACGAGCGCGACCCCTCGCTGAACCTGCCGTCGGCCACCGCGTTGTCGGCGAGCTGGGACCGTGCGATCGCGAAGCGCTACGGCGCGGCCGCGGCCGTCGAGGCCCGGCGCAAGGGCGTCGACGTCGTGCTCGGCCCGACGATCAACCTGCACCGCTCGCCGCTCGGCGGCCGTCACTTCGAGGCCTTCAGCGAGGACCCGGTGCTCACCGGCGACCTGGCGGCGTCCTACGTCGACGGCGTGCAGGAGAACGGCGTCGCCGCGACCCCGAAGCACTACATCGCGAACGACTACGAGACCGACCGCTTCACCGCGTCCACCGAGGTGTCCGACCGGGCACTCCGCGAGCTCTACCTGCTCGCGTTCGAGAAGGCCGTGACCGAGGCGCACGCCTGGGCGATCATGTCGTCGTACAACTCGGTCAACGGCGTCACTGCCTCCGAGCACGAGCTGCTCGAGACGCCCCTCAACTCGGAGTGGGGCTTCGACGGCATCGTCGTGTCCGACTGGACCGGTGTCCGCTCGGTCGACTCGGCGAAGGCGTCGCAGGACGTCGCGATGCCCGGGCCGAACCAGTGGTGGAGCGAGGGGCCGCTGCTCGCCGCCGTGCGGGACGGTTCGGTGCCGGAGCACGCGATCGACCGCAAGGTCCGACGCATCCTGACCCTCGCCGCCCGCGTCGGCGCGCTCGAGGGGTTCGAACCCGTCGCCGCACAGCCGGTGCACGTCGAGGACGGCGTCGCGTTCGTCCGCGAGGCCGAGGCCGAGGGAACGGTCCTCGTCCGCAACAGCGGGGTCCTGCCGCTCGACGCCCCCGCGGTGTCCCGCGTCGCAGTCATCGGGCACAACGCCGACCAGGCCCGCACCCAGGGTGGCGGCTCGGCGACGGTCGTGCCGTCCGCCGTGGTGTCGCCCCTCGACGGCATCCGCTCGGCGTTCCCGGGGGCGAGCATCGACTACGCCATCGGTGCGGTGGTGCAGGAGGGCATCGCGGAGTTCCCGCTGTCCACCATCACGAACCCCGCCACCGGGGAGCCCGGCGCCCGCGTCGCGTTCGTGCGCGACGGGGCCGAGTTGTACGTCGAGGACCGCCGCGCCACCGCGCTGTTCTGGTTCGGCGGCGACGCCCCGACCCGCGAGGCCGATCGGCTCGACATCACGACGACTTACACGGCGCCGTCGACCGGCACCGTGCGGATCGGCGTCGGGGCGGCCGGTCGGTCGCGCCTGTGGATCGACGGCGACCTCGTCCTCGACGAGGACGTGCCGTTCGAGGGCGACCAGCTCGGTGCGGCGTTCCTCAACCCGCCGGCGCGCTCCGTCCCGGTGTCGGTGACCTCCGGACAGCAGGTCGCGATCCGCATCGAGTACGACGTCATCCAGGACGAGACGCTCGGCGGGGTGCTCGCGTACCAGTTCGGTACCGAGCCGTCCGACGAGGACCCCTTGGTCCTCATCGACGCGGCGGTGGAGACGGCCCGCGGCGCCGACGTCGCCGTGGTGGTCGTCGGCACGAACTCGAAGGTCGAGTCCGAGGGCTACGACCGTTCGTCGCTCGCGCTCCCCGGGCACCAGGACGACCTCGTGCGCGCCGTCGCCGCGGCGAACCCGAACACGGTCGTCGTCGTCAACGCCGGGTCCCCCGTCGAGATGCCCTGGCGGGACGACGTCGCCGCCGTCCTGCTCACCTGGTTCGGCGGGCAGGAGTACGGCCACGCCCTCGCCGACGTGCTGACCGGCGCGCGGGAACCCGGTGGTCGCCTGCCCACGACCTGGCCGGCAACGCTCGCCGACGTCCCGGTGTCGAACGTGACGCCGGTGGAGGGCCTCGTGCACTACGACGAGGGCGTCCACATCGGCTACCGGGCCTGGCTCCGCGCCGGGACCGAGCCGGCGTACCCGTTCGGGCACGGCATCGGCTACACGACCTGGACGATCGACGGCGTCACCGCGACGCCGACGGTCCGCGAGGGCGACGCCGTCATCGTGACCGCCACGGTCGCGAACACGGGTGCCCGCGCCGGCAAGCACGTCGTGCAGGTCTACGCGTCGCGGGAGGCCTCGGCGGTGGACCGTCCGGTGCGCTGGCTCGTCGGGTTCGCGCCCGTGCGGCTCGCGGCCGGGGAGTCGACCAAGGTGTCGATCGAGGTCCCGGCCCGCGCGTTCGCGCACTGGGTCGGCGAGCACGGTGACGGCGCGTGGGCGTACGAGTCGGGCACGTTCACGGTGCACGTCGGCGCATCCGTGGCAGACGAATCCGGCACCGCGACGGTCGAGATCGACTGATCTCGTCCGTTTTCCGCGCTGGTGCGATGTTCATTCACTAACATCGACTTGCGCCAGGCGGCTGGTTACCGTCGGCGCGCGCACCGAGACGGGGTCGCCATGCGTGCGACACGGCCTCCTGATCCGGCCGATGGAGCCCTGGTTGCCCCGGTGCGTCCAGAATGCGTCCCCGCGTCCGCGCGGGGGCGCATTCGCCTTTCCGGTGCGGGCCGACCGGTTAACTTCGTTCGATTTCGTTCCATAGGCCTGACCAATTGTCAGGTTGCTGGTCCGTCAACCGCAATCTCGGGTGACAAACCGTCGAGTAGGTGGAACGATGGGTGCACCATCCCGTACGGATCAGGGACGAGATGGTCATCCGGCCGGGCTCCCGGGAACCTCACCACTCCCGGTGCGAGCCCGCCGGATGCCCTTGTCGTCCGCAGCCGTCAGTCGGCGTCGCGGAGCACCGGCGCCACCTGTTCGGCGACGATCTGCAGGATCCGCTCGTGCGAGGCTGCGTCCCCGTTCGCCGGCAACGTGATGACGAGCTCGTCCGTCGCGGACACCGCGGGATCGGCGAGCAGTGCCTCGGTGATCTGCTCGACCGAGCCCGAGAGCACCGAGCTGAACCGGAACGGCGGGGTCCCGGACAGCGGTCGGCCCTCGTCGTCCATGCCGCTGGCGTAGCCGGTCAGGAACTCCTCGTGCACGGCGCGGTCGTGGTCGTCGATGAGCGGCACGACGATCCGGCCCACCGCGACCTTCGGCGTGCGGTCGGCGTGTTCGCCAGCGCCCTGCAGTTCGGCGAAGCGCTCCCGGTACGCCACGATCTGCGCGGCCTGGGCCTCGGCGAAGGGTGCGCCGGTGTCCTCGGTGTTGAGCGTCGAGCAGTGCAGGAGCAGGCCCTTCTCGGCCGTGCGGACCGCGGTGCCCATGCTCCCGCCGCCCCACCAGACACGGCTCCGGAGACCGGGGGAGAGCGGCTGCAACGTGAGGTCCGCACCCGCCGGGATGCTCTCGTAGCCCGCGCCCGCGCTCCCCAGCGGATCGCCGTCGAGCACCTCGAGCAGACGCGCGGCCCGGGCTTCGGCCTCGTCGCGGAAGCTCCGTTCGGTCGCCCCGAACACCGGGTCGAGGATCGGTCCGTACCCGGCGATGCCCGTGCTGATGCCGAGCTGCACGCGCCCGCCGCTCAACAGGTCGACGGTGCTGGCGTCCTCGGCGAGGCGCACCGGGTCCTCGTACCGCATGCCGAGCACGGCGGTGCCGAAGCCGATCGTGCTGGTGCGCTGCGCCGCTGCGGCGAAGAAGGTCATCGGGCTCGTCAGGAACGGCTCGAAGTGTCGGCCACGCACCCACCCCGTCCCGTAGCCGAGGCGCTCGGCGTGCTCGAACAGGCGGAGGCCGTCCTCGAGCGCAGCGGCCGCGCCGGCGGTGCCGCCGTGGTTCGGGACGAAGGAGAGGAAGCCGAGTTCGCGCACGACGCGAGTCTATGCGGACGCATCCATGACGGGCCGGGAGGCGCGGGGCGGGGCCGCGCCGTTCCTCCAGGCCGTCTCCTGGTCACCACCCACCTGGGAGGATGGACGCATGACGGACGTCACCACCCTCCCACCGCTCGTCGCGGCGCTCCCCGCCGCCGACGGCGGCGCCGTCGACCCCGACGAGGTCTACGAGGCCTTCGCCGCGTGGGCCGCCGAGGGCGGACGTCCCCTCTACCCGGCGCAGGACGAAGCCGTCATCGAACTCGTGTCCGGCGCGAACGTCGTGCTGAGCACCCCGACCGGCACCGGCAAGTCCCTCGTCGCCGCCGGCGCGCACTTCGCCGCGCTCGCCGAGGGGAAGCGCAGCTACTACACGGCGCCGATCAAGGCCCTGGTGTCGGAGAAGTTCTTCCAGCTCGTCGACCTGTTCGGCGCGCAGAACGTCGGCATGGTCACCGGCGACTCGAGCGTCAACGCCGATGCGCCGATCGTGTGCTGCACGGCCGAGATCCTCGCGAACCTCGCCCTCCGGCAGGGACCGTCCGCGGACGTGGACGTCGTCGTGATGGACGAGTTCCACTTCTACGGCGACCCCGACCGCGGCTGGGCGTGGCAGGTGCCGCTGCTCGTGCTCGAGCGGGCGCAGTTCCTGCTGATGTCCGCGACCCTCGGCGACGTCACCACCATCGCCGACGACCTCTCCCGACGGACCGGACGCCCCACCGCCCGCGTGACCGGGGTGTCACGCCCCGTGCCGCTCGAGTACGAGTACGTGATGACGCCCGTGCAGGAGACGGTCGAACGGTTGCTGGAGGAGGGCAAGGCACCGATCTACATCGTGCACTTCGCCCAGGCCGCCGCGCTCGAGCGGGCGCAGGCGCTGATGTCCGCCCGCGTGGCCGACCGCGAGCGTCGCGACCGGATCGCCGAGGCGATCGCCGGCTTCCGGTTCAGCGCCGGCTTCGGTCAGACCCTGTCGCGACTCATCCGCGCAGGCATCGGCGTCCACCACGCCGGCATGCTGCCGAAGTACCGGCGGCTCGTCGAACAGCTCGCCCAGCGCGGACTCCTGCCGGTGATCTGCGGCACCGACACCCTCGGCGTCGGGATCAACGTACCGATCCGCGCGGTGCTGCTGACCGGGCTCACGAAGTTCGACGGCACGAAGATGCGGCAGCTGTCCGCTCGCGAGTTCCACCAGATCGCCGGGCGAGCCGGACGGGCCGGGTACGACACCGAGGGCGACGTCGTCGCCGAGGCGCCCGAGCACGACATCGAGAACGCCCGCGCCGTCGCCAAGGCCGGCGACGACCCCAAGAAGAAGAACAAGATCAAGCGCAAGAAGGCGCCGGACGGGTTCGTGTCCTGGGGGCAGGCGTCGTTCGAGCGGCTGATCGGGGCCGAACCCGAGCCGATGGTCTCGCGGATGCGGATCACGCACGCGATGGTGCTGTCGGTGGTGGCCCGCGGCGGGTCCGTGTTCGAGGACGTCCGGTCGCTCGTCTTCGAGAACCACGAGCCCCGCGCCCGGCAGCTCGCGATGGCACGCCGAGCGCTCACCATCGCACGGACGCTCATCAACGCACGGGTCATCGAACGCGTGCCCGCGACCGGTTCGCCCGCCGACGGGTCGCCGGTGACGTACCGCGTGACCGTGGACATCGCGCCGAACTTCGCGCTCAACCAGCCGCTCTCGCCGTTCGCGCTCGCTGCGTTCGAACTGCTCGACCCGGAGTCCCCGACGTACGCGCTGGACATGGTCTCCATCGTCGAGGCCACCCTCGACGACCCCCGCGCGATCCTGTCGCAGCAGCAGTTCAAGGAACGCGGCGAGGCCGTCGCGCGGATGAAGCAGGAGGGCATCGAGTACGACGAGCGGATGGAACTGCTCGAGGAGGTCACCTGGCCCCGTCCGCTCGCCGATCTGCTCGACGCCGCGTACGAGGCCTACGCCGCCGAACAGCCGTGGGTGCTCGACTTCGCACTGTCGCCGAAGGCCGTGGTGCGCGACATGTACGAGCGGGCGATGACGTTCGGCGACTTCGTGCGGTTCTACCAGCTCACCCGCTCCGAGGGGCTCGTGCTCCGGTACCTGTCCGACGCGTACCGGACCATGCGGCAGACCATCGCCGACGAACAGCGCACCGCCGAGCTCGACGACCTCATCGAGTGGCTCGGCGAGGTCGTCAAGCAGACCGACTCCTCGCTCGTCGACGAGTGGGAAGCCCTGATGAACGGGGATGTGCTGCTGGCCTCCGAGGAGCACGAGGAGATCGCGCCGCCCCAGCCCGCTCGCCTGACCGGCAACGTCCGCGCCTTCCGCGTGCTCGTGCGCAACGCGCTGTTCCAGCGGGTGCTGCTCGCCGCCGCCGACGACGTGGACGGACTCGGCGCGCTCGACGCAGCCGCAGGCTTCGACGCCGACGCCTGGGACGCCGTGCTCGAGGAGTACTACGAGTCGCACGACGACGTCGGGACGGACGCCGACGCGCGGTCGATGCAGTACCTCGACCTCACCGAGAACGGCCGCACCTGGCGCGCTCGGCAGATCTTCTCCGACCCGTCCGGCGACAAGGACTTCGGGTTCTCCGCGACGATCGACCTCGACGCGTCGGACGAAGCCGGCGAGGCCGTCATCCGGGTCACCGAGATCGGGCGGTTCGACGGGTGGGCCGAGGTGGACGTCGACTGATGGGACCGACGGAACTCCGCGAGCTCGGACCCGAGGACGTCGATGCGCTGCAGGGCCTCCTCGAGTCGGTGCCGGAGTACGCCGAGCGGATCACCGGGTACCCGCCCGGTCCGTCGGACGGGCTGAGCGCCCTCATCGGCGTGCCCGACGGGTTCGACCCGGCCGGCAAGCACGGCTGGGGTCTGTGGGAGGGGGCGGACCTCGTCGCGTTCGCGGACGTGCTCGTCGGGTACCCGGTGCCGTCCACCGCGTTCGTCGGGTTGCTGCTCGTCCGCGGTGACCGGCACCGGCAGGGCATCGGCCGGGCGGTGCACGACGCCGTCGTCGAGCGGGTGCGCGCGAGCGTGCCAGAGGTCGGGCGACTGCGGCTCGGGATCGTCCAGACGAACGCGGCGGTGGCGGAGCCGTTCTGGCGGGCGCTCGGGTACGCGCCGACCGGCGAGGAGAAGCCGTACGGGTACGACCACCTGTCCAGCACCGTGGCGCTCTGGGAACGCGGCGTCTGACGGACGGGTACGTTCGACGCCAGCCCAGGAACGCCCGGGGCTCGTCGAGAGGAACACCCCATGCGCATCGGATCGAGCATCGCCCTGATCGTGATCGGCGCGATCGTCGCGTTCGCCCTCAACATCCAGGTCGCCGGCGTCGACCTGCGGCTCATCGGCTACATCCTGATGGCGGCCGGCGTGGTGCTGCTCGTCATCAGCCTGGCGGTGGCGTTCGGCGGGCGCCGGACCACCACGACGACGCGGTCGGGCGTCGACCCTGCGTCCGGCGAGCAGATCACGCGCCAGGACCGTCGCGACGGGACGTACTAGCCCTCCGTGGAATCGCGGGCTGCCGACGGATCGAGGCCCCTCCGGGCTGCGCGCAGGCCGTGGCGTCCTAGAACAGCGTCGCGGGCGGGGTCGCCTCCGGCAGCGCCGACGGTTCGGTGACCTCGACCCCCGGCCAGCCCGGGCCGTGCGGGACGGACGTGCCCTGCTGGTAAGCCGTCGCGGCACCGCGGGCGCGGACGTCGGCGGCCTCGTTCATCTCGTGCCCGACGTGTCCGCGGACCCACTCGAAGGTGACGTTGCGGCCCTGCAGCTCGGCGTCGAGCTCCTTGATGATCTCGACGTTCAGGACCGGCTTGCCGTCCGCCTTCCGCCAACCCTTCCGCTTCCACCCCGCCAGCCACTCCGTGCACGCCTTGATCGCGTACTGGCTGTCGCAGAGGATGTGCAGCGGTTCGCCGGTGTCCTTCGTGGCGCGGAGGAGCTGCAGCACCGCCGTGAGCTCCCCGATGTTGTTCGTGGCCTTCGGCCAACCGCCGGCCGCCCAGCGGTCGTCGTCGACGTACCAGGCCCAGCCGGCGGGGCCGGGGTTGCCGAGGGCTGAGCCGTCTGCTGCGGCGACGATCGTCACGGTGGGACCTCCTGCGGGTGGCGAGTGCTGGTCAACCGTAACGGACCGCACCGACCCGCCGTGCTCAGCGTGTCGCGGGGTCGAGGTTGAGGACGGTGTCCTCGTAGATCCACCCGTCGTCCCGCACCTTCATGGTGGGGTTGAGCCACCGGAGCTCGGGGACCGTGATGCCGAAACGCTTCGCGACGGTGGTCTGGTCGTCGCCGTGGGCGACCTGGTACGTCGAGGGTGTCCCGGTGTCATCGAGTCGCTTGCCGGCCTTGTCGAACACGTAGCCGTAGGCGCCCGGGCGGTCCTTGCCGACCGTCACCGTCAGGTCCGGGAACGGGTTCGGGATCTTCCAGGACAGGGCCCCGACGGCGAGGACCGAGCCGACCCACGGTCGTGTGTCGGAGTCACCGTCCTGCAGCGGTGCCGGGACCAGCACGACGTCGTGCAGCCAGTCCGGGTACGCACCGGCGTCGGACAGGCTGACGGTGTCGGGTGCGTCGGTGTTCGGCTCCCACGTGGTCGCCGCGACCGCCCCGCTGTCCCACCAGTCGCCGAACTCCGCCGTCCGCCGGAACTCGACGGTCATCGGTTGTGGTTCGGTCGTCCGGTACCCGGACAGGTGCGCTTCGAACGTGCCGTGCTCGTTGGCGACGACACGCACGTGGACCCTGGTGTCCCCGCTCTTCGACACCGCGTCCGTCTCGGCGACGACGGTCCCCGCGGGGACGGCCTGCTTCGAACCGACGGTGTCGAGCGTGGAGTCCGGCTGCGGGGTCTGCGCCGTGGCGTCCTCCGCCGCCTGTCGGGTCGGCTTCGGCACGCTGTCGTCGCCGCCGAACGCCGTGCACCCGGTGAGCAGCAGCCCCGTCAGTACCGTGCCGATGATGGCCGTCGTCGCGGCGTGTGTTCCTCGCATCGTTCCCCCTCGCCGAGATCGTACCGAGGGTCCGGCTGGCCGAAGAGCGTCGTGACCGAACCGGTACCCGGGGCACACGGCCTACCGTGCCGGGCATGAGTGACAACACGCCCGAGGAGACCGACACCTCGTACAGCCCGTCGAGCGAACGGGAGACCGAGGTGTCCCAGACCGACCAGCGCACCGACGACGAGCTCGAGGACGACGGCATCGACCCGGCGAGGATCGTCGCGGCCCCGGGCACGGGCGGCGCGGACGACGCCGGCGACGTGGAGCCGGAGCCCGGGGACCTGCACCTGCCGTGGCAGTCCGAGGAGGACCGCCGGCCCTAGGCCGTCGTCAGGACACCGAGTCCGGGTGCGATCCCGTCCGCTGCCCGGACTCGAGTGACGCGATCGCCGCGAGGTCCTCGTCGCTCAGGACGAATCCCTCGACGTCGAGGTTCGCCCGGATGCGCGACGGCGTCACCGACTTCGGCAGCACCACGACCCCCTGCTGCACGTTCCACCGCACCAGCACCTGCGCGACGCTCACCCCGTGGGCGTCGGCGATGCGGGTGAGCACCGGTTCGTCGATGAGTCGCCCTCGGCCGAGCGGTGACCAAGCCTCCGTCACGATGCCGTGCTGCTCGTGGAACGCGATGAGGTCGCGCTGCGGCAGCCACGGGTGCCGCTCGACCTGGTTCACCACCGGCACCTCGCTGGTCTCACCGATGATCCGCTCGAGGTGCGGCACCTGGAAGTTCGAGACGCCCACGCTGCGCGCCCGCCCCGACTCGCGCAGCTCGACGAGGGCACGCCACGTCTCGACGTAGCGGTCGTTCGCAGCGGCTGGCCAGTGGATCAGGTAGAGGTCGACCGCGTCGAGTCCCAGCCGCTCGAGACTCGCGTCGAACGACCGCAGGGTCGCGTCGCGCCCCTGGTGGTCGTTCCACACCTTGGTCGTCACGAAGACGTCGTCAGGTTCCAGCCTGGAGGCACGGATCGCCTTCCCGATGCCCGTCTCGTTGCCGTACATCTCGGCTGTGTCGACGTGCCGGTAGCCGGCCTCGAGCGCGAGACCGACGGCCGTCTCGGCTCCGGCGTCGTCGACCTTGTAGACGCCGAAGCCGATCGCGGGGATCGACGCGCCGTCGCGGAGGGGGACTGAGGTGACCATGCACCCATCCTGCCGACCGTGGCGGGCCGGAGTGGTGCCTCCCGGCCGCTCTGCGCACGATGAGATCGACACCACACGCGTCGTTCGACGCGTGTGGTGTCGGAACTCGCGTGTCGCGTGGACGGCTCAGGTGGGGATGTTCACCGGCTCGGTGTCGGGGATGGGGCTCGCGTCGCGTCCGCGCAGGTCGGGGAGCCACCGCTTCGTCACGAGCGGCAGGACCACGCCGACGGCAGCCATCACTGCGCCGACCATCATGCCGCCGGTCGCCCCGTGGCTGTCGATGAGGAAGCCGGCCACGGCGGACCCGCCGGCCGCACCGATCAGCTGCCCGGTGCCCATCCAGCCGTAGGCCTCGGCGGTGTCGGAGAACTTCACCGTCGCCGACACCGAACCGAACATCACCGCGAGGGCCGGTGCGATGCCCGCGCCCGCGATGACGAGGGCGAGGCAGAGCCACCAGAAGTTCGTGCCGCCGACCGCCAGGGCGAGTCCGACGAAGACGATCGCCATGCGCGTCCACAGGGTGTTCCGCGAGATCGGACGGTGGCCGAGCGCGAGTCCGCCGATGAGCGAGTCGACCGCGAACACGGCGAGGACGATGCCGGCGTTCGGGCTGCCCTCGCCGAAGACGCTCGTGACGCTCGCCTCGACCGCGGCGCACGCCCCGATGAGCAGGAGGCCGGTCAGGGTGGCAACGACGACTGACGGGCGCTTCAGCACGACGCCGAACGCGCGCTTCGACCGGGGGATGCGGACGCGACCGAGCTCGGGGGAGCCGATGAACCACGTACCGCCGACGACGAGGAACACCATCGCGACGACGATCGCCTGCACGGTGCCGACCTGAGTCGCGACGAACGTGGTGATGACCGGGCCGGCGACCCAGATGAGCTCCTGCGCGCTGGCGTCGAGGGAGAACAGGGGAGTGAGCTGCGACGAGGTCACCATCTTCGGGTAGATGGTGCGCACCGCGGGCTGCACGGGTGGGACCGCGAGGCCGCCGATGAACCCGACGACGACGTACCCCCACAGCGGCATGAGCACGAACGCGACGACGCCCATGCTCACGAGGGCGACCAGGCTCGTCAGGACGAGGACCGGCCGCATGCCCCAGCTGCCCATCCACCGGCTGGTGAGCGGGCCCGCGAGCGCCTGGCCGACACTCGTGGTCGCGAGCACGAGACCGGCGGCGCCGTAGGAGTGGAAGACGTGCTCGACGTGCAGCAGGTAGGCGAGCGACAGCATGCCGAACGGGAAGCGTGCGGTGAGCTGCGCGGCGATGACACGACCCACGCCAGGGGTCTTCAGGAGAGGGCCGTACGTGCTCACGGGACGAGTGTACGGACCGGACGGCAGGCCCTGTCACCCGTCCGGGGGAGGTGTGGACGATGGGCTGCTCGCGACACGCCGACACGCTGATTCCACACATGTGGATCGAACCTGTCCACCGCTGTGGGGAAGTGTCGGTGGTCCGCCGGAGAATGGCGGAATCACGGGCCTCGCCGAGCTGTTCACACTGTGGAGGGACTTGTGGAGAACTACACGCCTGTAACACTTCCTCTTGTGGTCGGTGACTCGGCCAGCCACTAGATGTAGTGTGGAGGCATCGCAGCGGCCCCTCCCGGAACCGGCTGCACACAGGCATCAGCACCACCTCCACAGCACGAACCACACCAGCAAGAAACCAGGGGAGATCATGGCCGTCACCGTCTACACCAAGCCGTCCTGCGTCCAGTGCACCGCGACGTACCGAGCGCTCGACAACAAGGGCATCCAGTACGAGGTGCACGACGTCTCCACCGACGAGGCAGCCCTCGAGCACGTCAAGAGCCTCGGCTACATGCAGGCGCCCGTCGTCGTCACCGACGACGATCACTGGTCGGGCTTCCGTCCCGACAAGATCGCGACGCTCAGCGCCGAACTGGCGTGATCTCCCCGGTGTGTTCCCGTCCTCTCCGAGGGTGGGAACGCACCGACTCCCGATCCGCTGTCCGCACCTTCTCCGCAGGAGGGGCACCATGAGCCGACTGGTCTACTTCTCGAGCGTGTCCGGGTACACCGCACGCTTCGTCGAGAAGCTCGGCCGCGACGCGGACCGGATCCCGCTCTACCCGAACGACCCGTTCCTCCACGTGGACGAGCCGTACGTCCTGGTCCTGCCCACCTACGGTGGCGGCAACGGACAGGGAGCGGTCCCGAAGCAGGTCATCAAGTTCCTCAACGACGAACGCAACCGCGCGCTCATCCGCGGTGTCATCGTCGGCGGGAACACGAACTTCGGCGAGGCGTACGGCCTCGCGGGGGACGTGATCGCACAGAAGTGCAACGTCCCCGTCCTCTACCGTTTCGAACTCTTCGGCACGCCTGACGATGTGCAGGCGGTCAACTCAGGATTGGATGCATTTTGGACGCAGCAGTTGCAGACGTCGATCTGACGTCGCCGCAGACAGGGATGGACTACCACTCCCTCAACGCGATGCTCAACCTCTACGACGCGGACGGGAACATCCAGTTCGACAAGGATCGTGAGGCCGCCAAGCAGTTCTTCCTGCAGCACGTCAACCAGAACACCGTCTTCTTCCACAACCTGAAGGAGCGGCTCGACTACCTGGTCGAGAACGAGTACTACGAAGCCGCGACGATCGAGCAGTACTCGCTCGACTTCATCCAGAAGCTCAACGACCTGGCGTACTCGAAGAAGTTCCGGTTCCAGACGTTCCTCGGCGCGTTCAAGTACTACACGAGCTACACGCTCAAGACGTTCGACGGCAAGCGGTACCTGGAGCGCTTCGAGGACCGCGTCGTGATGACCGCCCTCGGCCTGGCGCAGGGCAACGAGCAGCTCGCGATCGACCTCGTGGAGGAGATCATCGCCGGCCGCTTCCAGCCCGCGACCCCGACGTTCCTCAACACCGCGAAGGCCCAGCGCGGCGAACTCGTCTCCTGCTTCCTCCTCCGCATCGAGGACAACATGGAGTCGATCTCGCGCGGGATCAACTCGTCGCTGCAGCTCTCGAAGCGCGGCGGTGGCGTGGCCCTGCTCCTTTCCAACATCCGCGAGGCCGGCGCCCCGATCAAGCAGATCGAGAACCAGTCCTCGGGCATCATCCCCGTGATGAAGCTGCTGGAAGACTCCTTCTCCTACGCGAACCAGCTCGGTGCGCGTCAGGGTGCCGGTGCGGTCTACCTCAGCGCCCACCACCCGGACATCATGCGATTCCTCGACACCAAGCGTGAGAACGCCGACGAGAAGATCCGCATCAAGACCCTGTCGCTCGGTGTCGTCGTGCCGGACATCACGTTCGAGCTCGCGAAGAACAACGAGGACATGTACCTGTTCTCGCCGTACGACGTCGAGAAGGTCTACGGCGTCCCGTTCGGCGACGTCCCGATCTCCGAGAAGTACCGCGAGATGGTCGACGACTCGCGCATCAAGAAGACGAAGATCAAGGCGCGCGACTTCTTCACCACGATCGCCGAGATCCAGTTCGAGTCGGGCTACCCGTACATCGTGTTCGAGGACACGGTGAACAAGGCCAACCCGATCAAGGGTCGGATCAACATGTCCAACCTGTGCTCGGAGATCCTGCAGGTCAACACGCCGACCACGTTCAACGAGGACCTCTCCTACAAGGAGATCGGCAAGGACATCTCCTGCAACCTCGGCTCGCTGAACATCGCGCTAACGATGGACTCGCCGGACTTCGGTCGCACCATCGAGACCGCCATCCGCGGCCTCACCTCGGTGTCGCAGATGTCGCACATCTCGTCGGTCCGCTCCGTCGAGGACGGCAACGACAAGTCGCACGCCATCGGCCTCGGCCAGATGAACCTGCACGGCTACCTCGCTCGTGAGCGCGTCTACTACGGCTCCGAAGAGGGCATCGACTTCACGAACATCTACTTCTACACAGTGCTGTTCCACGCCCTTCGTGCGTCGAACAAGATCGCGATCGAGACCGGCGAGACCTTCGACGGCTTCCGCGACTCGAAGTACGCGTCGGGTGAGTTCTTCGACAAGTACACCGACGCCGTCTGGGCACCCGCGACTTCGCGCGTGGAGGAGCTCTTCGCCAAGGCGAACATCGCGATCCCGACGCAGGAGGACTGGGCCGCGCTGAAGGCCTCCGTCCAGGAGCACGGCATCTACAACCAGAACCTGCAGGCCGTCCCGCCGACCGGTTCGATCTCGTACATCAACCACTCCACGTCGTCGATCCACCCGATCGCGTCGAAGATCGAGATCCGCAAGGAAGGCAAGCTCGGTCGCGTCTACTACCCGGCGCCGTTCATGACGAACGACAACCTGGACTACTACCAGGACGCGTACGAGATCGGCCCGGAGAAGATCATCGACACGTACGCCGCGGCGACGCAGCACGTGGACCAGGGCCTGTCGCTCACGCTGTTCTTCAAGGACACCGCGACGACGCGCGACATCAACAAGGCGCAGATCTACGCATGGCGCAAGGGCATCAAGACGATCTACTACATCCGTCTGCGCCAGCTCGCGCTCGAGGGCACCGAGGTCGAGGGCTGCGTCAGCTGCATGCTGTGAGCCGTTCGCTCTGATTGCTTGCGCAATCATCCTTGGCCTGGAGGCGCGGTGCCAGCCCGCACCGCGCCTCCAGGCCGTCACTTAGTCACCATCTCTACAAAGGAACGTGCGTTGGTCGAGAAGCTGAAGCTCATCGATTCGGTCCAGGCCATCAACTGGAACCGCATCCAGGACGACAAGGACGTCGAGGTCTGGAACCGCCTCGTCAACAACTTCTGGCTGCCCGAGAAGGTGCCGCTGTCGAACGACGTGCAGTCGTGGAACACGCTCACGCCGGCCGAGCAGAAGCTGACCATGCGCGTCTTCACCGGCCTGACGCTCCTGGACACCATCCAGGGCACCGTCGGCGCCGTGTCGCTCATCCCCGACGCGATCACCCCGCACGAAGAAGCCGTCTACACGAACATCGCGTTCATGGAGTCGGTGCACGCCAAGAGCTACTCGTCGATCTTCTCGACTCTCGCGTCGACGCCCGAGATCGATGAAGCCTTCCGCTGGTCCGAGGAGAACCCGAACCTGCAGAAGAAGGCCCAGATCGTCATGGACTACTACCAGGGCGACCAGCCGCTGAAGCGCAAGGTCGCTTCGACGCTGCTCGAGTCGTTCCTGTTCTACTCCGGGTTCTACCTGCCGATGCACTGGTCGTCGCGGGCGAAGCTGACGAACACCGCCGACCTGATCCGTCTGATCATCCGTGACGAAGCCGTCCACGGGTACTACATCGGGTACAAGTACCAGAAGGGGCTCGAGCAGCTCACGCAGGCCGAGCGCGACGAGCTCAAGGACTACACGTTCTCGCTGCTCTTCGAACTGTACGAGAACGAGGTGCAGTACACGCAGGACCTCTACGACGAGGTCGGGCTGACCGAGGACGTCAAGAAGTTCCTGCACTACAACGCCAACAAGGCGCTGATGAACCTGGGCTACGAGCCGATGTTCCCGAAGAACATCACGGACGTGAACCCGGCCATCCTCTCCGCCCTGTCGCCGAACGCCGACGAGAACCACGACTTCTTCTCGGGGTCGGGGTCGTCGTACGTGATCGGCAAGGCTGTGAACACTGAGGACGAGGACTGGGACTTCTAGGTCCTGCTCACCATCTCGTAACTCGACACAGCGGATGGCAACCGGTCTCGCCGGGACCGAAGTACCACCCGCATAAAAACGGCCCCGCAACCGCAGATGTACTGCGACCGCAAGGCCCTCACCCGAAGGTGACTGTTCTTGGACGGAACATCACTAGCGTACGAGCGACGGTACGACCGGTCAACATGATCGGCGTGTCGGGCGAGGGCCAGTGGGGTCGAGAAGGGAGACAACGTTGCCCAAGCGCACCGTTCGTGTGACCACTCGTTACACCATCCGCATCCGCCCGACAAAGGGCTAACGCGGTCAGGCCTGAGGGTGGGCCGGAAGCTCGTCCGGCCCACCTTCGGGTACCCATCTCGTACGTCTTAAGGAGTTCAACTGTGCCGAACAAGAAGGAAACCAGCTCGAAGGTGGCTTCCACCGCCA